>NZ_JBVVQJ010000066.1:0-19031 GCF_055811475.1 Mesorhizobium sp. WSM4829
AATGTGGCTTGATTGCGGTTTAAAAAACGCCCCATGCGCCATCTGCGCCAAACTTCGGCTCCCGCGCAAAGCCCTCCTTGTGGGAGAAGGTGGATCGGCGCGCAGCGCCGAGACGGATGAGACACATCGCCCGGCGCCGGGCGCCATCGTAGATGAAAGGTGCGCGGGCCGCTTTCTCTGGTATATCGGCTTTAAAATCGAGCCCTTGGCTCAAGCCGCTATCTGATTGAAATGAAACAGAGTTTGAAGTTACTTTCATGGCAGGGGTGTTGGCCGGAGCACCGTCGGTGCCAAGCTGGAACACCCCTCATCCGACCTCGCTTCGCGAGGCCACCTTCTCCCACAAGGGGAGAAGGGCAGGCGAGCGGTTTTTGCCGCGCTGCCGCCAAGCCTTGCGGCGCAAAGGTTTCAGGCATGTATCTCATCGAACTTTTCGCGCGCTGCCTTGACCCGCTCGGTGTTCTTGCGCGCCCATTCGCCGAGCGCGCCGACCGGCACAAGCAGCTCGTAGCCAAGGTCGGTCAGCTCATAATCGACGCGTGGCGGAATGGTCGGAAACACGGTCCGGGTGACGAAGCCGTCGCGCTCCAGCCCGCGCAACGTGGTGGTTAGCATTTTTTGCGAAATGCCGCCGACGGCGCTGCGCAATTCGTTGAAGCGCAGCGGCCCGTCACCGAGCTTGCCGACGACGAGCACGGTCCATTTGTCGCCGACGCGCTGCAGGATTTCCGAGATGGCGCGGCAGTCCTCGGTGCGGTGCGGGTGCCTTGGTATCAAAAAGGTGCCTCCTTGCGCCTTGTGAGCACAGTCACTCATATAGCTCAGGTATCTAAACGATACCAGTAATTCGCCTGAAGGAGAGCCCCTCTATGTCCAAACCCAAAATCGCCATTGTCGTCGGTTCGACCCGCGCCGCACGCTTCGCCGACGTTCCGACCCAGTGGATCGCCAAGATCGCCAAGTCGCATGCCGACATCGACGTGGAGGTGGTCGACCTGCGCGACTTCCCGCTGCCGTTCTTCGACGAGGTCGCTTCGTCCGCCTGGGCGCCGTCGCAGAATGAAGTGGCAAAGCGCTGGCAGAAGAAGGTCGCCGAGTTCGATGGCTTCATCTTTACCGCCGCCGAATACAACCATGGCCCGACCGCCGTGCTGAAGAACGCGATCGACTACGCAGCCAATGAATGGAACAAGAAGCCGGCCGGCTTCGTCGGCTATGGCAGCGTCGGCGGCGCGCGTGCCGTCGAGCAGCTGAGGCTGCATGCGGTCGAGCTGCAGATGGCGCCGGTCAAGTCGGCAGTCCATATCGCCTGGGGCGATTTCCTTGCCGTCCGGCAAGGTGAAAAGAAGCTCGAGGAACTCGAGCACCTGAACCAGGCGGCGACCGCGCTGGTCAACGATGTTGCATGGTGGGCCAAAGTGCTGAAGGCGGCGCGCCAGGCCGACGCGGTAGCCGAGGAAGTCAAGGCGGCCTGAACCGCAGACCAGGACAATCCTTCCGAGGGTTCATGCCTAGAAGGATTCCGGGGGCGGCGCTTGCGTCGCCCCTTTTTGATTCAGGCGATGGCTGGCATTCAGGCGATGGCTGGCGGGCGCGCCTGCCGAGGCCTGATGATGCAGTCGGCGAGGCGGTCCATCTCGTTCAACTCATCCGCATGGTGCTGACCCCACGCGCAGAGCGCCAGAAGGATAGGCTCGAGGCTGAGACCGAGGTGCGTCGCCGAATATTCGACGCGTGAGGGGATCTCGGCAAAGATCTCGCGTCTGACAAGGCCGTGTTCCTCCATTTCGCGAAGCTGCTGGATCAGCACTTTCTGGGCGATATCAGGCACCAGCGTCTTCAGCGCCGACAGCCGCCGGGGGCCGTCGAAGAGATGGTAGAGAATGACAGCCTTCCATCGGCCCGAGATCACCTTCAGCGCGCGTTCCGCCGGCAGCAGCGGCAGTCTCTTGGTTGGCAGCCTTTTGGTCGGCCCCGTTTTGGTCGGCCCCGTTTTGGTCGGCATGGCCATGGTCACCTCCTGGCCAGCAGGGGACAAATGAGTGTGTAGTCGCGATCAGGCAGATAGTGGCAAACAGCAGCCGATGCCATAGCGATGAATGCATGCCATGAGAGCCATTCAACTGAACCGTTTCGGCGGTCCCGACGTCCTGGACGTCGTCGAGATGCCGAAGCCAGAGCCGCAAACAGGCGAGGTGCTGATCCGCGTTCATGCGGCCGGCGTGAATTTCTTCGAAGTGTTGATGCGCGGGGATCGCTACGCGGTGACGCCGCAATTGCCGATGGTTCTCGGCGTCGAGGCTGCCGGCACCGTGGAGGCGCTTGGTCACGGGGTCGACATCTCGTTGGCCGGGACACGCATAGCTGCGCCGCTGTTCGCTTCGAAGCGCCCGTTTGGCGGCTATGCCGACTATGTGACGATCGATGCAAGGCTGGCCGTGCCTTTGCCTGATGCGCTCTCATTCGAAGACGCGACGGCTTTGATGGTGCAGGGACTGACGGCTTTTCATCTGCTGCGGCAAAGCCCGCCAGCCGGCAAATCGGTGCTGGTCACTGCAGCTGCAGGCGGTGTTGGCTCCCTGCTGGTCCAACTCGCCAAACGCCAGGCCGCCAGCAACGTGATCGCGGTCGCCGGGAGCAGGGTCAAGCTCGACCTTGCCCTGTCGCTTGGCGCCGATGCCGCGGTCGATTACAGCACGTCGTATTGGCCCGCGCGAGTGCGGGAGGCGGCTGGCGGCGCCGGCGTCGATGTCGTGTACGACATTGTCGGCGGCGCGATGACGGCGGCATCGCTGGAGGTTCTCGCGCCAGGTGGAGAGCTGGTGTTTGCGGCGCTGGGCAGATACGCAATCGGCGCTGCGCAACTGGAAGCGATGATCACCCGGAACCAGTCCCTGCGAGGTTTTGCCCTGCTTCCGCTGCTCTCCGCCGACGGCCTCAGGGCCAGCCTGTCGGAGCTTTTCCAACTGGCCGCCGGCGGCCAGCTTGCCGTGACGCAAGGCGGCCGCTATCCGCTCGACCGGGCCAACGAAGCGCACCGCCTGCTGGAGGAGCGCCGCTCGACCGGCAAGGTCGTGCTGATACCTTGAGTGGTGTGGTCGATTACTGCGCACAGGCTCCGTGCAATGCGTGTGCTCAAATCGTGGGAACAGCGCCAGGAGCCGACTTCTGGCGGGCCGGATTGCAGGCGGTGAAGGCCTTCTAAATGACTATTAAACCTTGTGCGGCGTCCTCTATATTGCCATTCAATTTGATCACAACCCAGCGTACCTTATTCGCATCGTTGTCCGCGTTTTCAGTTGCCTCAGCAATCATCGGCAGTCTTGTTTCTTTTCCTGTCTTCGAATCATCGACATGGACTTCAATTTGATCGTCCGGTTGCGCGCCAGCCCGATCGAATGAGGCGTAGAATTTCAAGTCGGCCGTCAGAAGCTCATCGCCAACAATGTCAAAGTATACAATGCCCCCTTGATGATTTTAACAGGGCTTACTTCCAGATAATCTATATCTACAGCCATATTAAGTTCCTCCCTTGTTCCTGCCTCATGTTCGACGAGATCAATCTAGATCGCCTGCTTTTCGTGGCGTCCATCCGCTTGATCTTGCCATCACGCCGCCCGATCTACCCATGCTGCCACCGGATCTGCCCATGACGCCGCCCGATCTACCCATGCCGCCGCCCGACCTGCCCATGCCTCCGCCATGGGCCTCTCCAGATAACAGGATTTGCTCGAGTGACCCCGTCTCTGCGTCCAACCTGAGCGAATGGTCACTCTTGTCGTAAATCCATACTTTCATGTCCTTGGAGAAAGCCCCAATCTGAAAGCCGAGACCCGTTCGCGCACTGGAGCCGGGAACTCGGGACAGTCTTTTGTACGCAACTTTGTTGTCGGCATTGGTCGGGGGAGGGTCGTCGGGGTCGAGGCCAGCCCCATGGACGAGAAAAATCGCTGGCGGAGCCAGTTCATAAAATGCTCCTTCAAAGGAAAAAGAAAAAATCCGTGCCAAACGCGCGTCAGGCTGTTCCTTCCCAGCGGGACCAGCAGCATGTTCGAGCTGGCGTCGCAGAAAATTGTTGTTTCCTGGTCTTGGTACCTGCCAGTTATCGTATATGCCGCCTCCTTTCAAAATCACGTCTTCAAGCAGACGACCAAACAGATATACAGACGATACGCCAAGTAGTGTTTCATTATCTGACATCTTCCTCTCCACTAATTATTATCTAACTGGACATCGACCTCGCCAACAGAACTCTTTCTCGATAGCTCATCTTCGGAAAATTAGATATATCTCTCGGCAGCAAGGTGCGCGCCGAATGGGAATGGCCGCGGCGCGGCCTGTTGTTGATCCGCCTGCCAGCGTGCAGCTCGCCGATGCCCCGACGCCTGAAATTGCGATCGATAAGCCTTGCGAACTCACCCCCCGTTTCGACCTCGTCGACGGCGAGCATCGCCGTCGCAACATCTCCATAGTCCAGAAAATCGGGCCCCAGAGCCCATAGCGTTTCGGCGAGATACATCCCGACGACGTCGCGCGCATCGAGCAGCGCCTCGCGGAAACCGTCGGTCCGGCGGACGAAAGCACGGTCGAATGCGTCCTGTAGTGGCGCCCGGGCAGCCGGATCGGCTTCGGCGACATCGGCGAGATTCTCGACCTCGGACGAGATCAGGCCGCGGGCCACCAGGCTCTCGTGAAAGATATCGACCAGGATGTCGAATATCGCGCCGGTGAGCGGCTCCGATAGGTCATGCTCGTTCTTCCAGCCGTAAACGAATTCGGCCATCGTCCGCTGGTTGTTCGCCAACCTTATCTGGCTATGCGGCGAAAATTCCGAAAAGCGCGCGAGACGGTTGGCCAGATAGAGGTTGCCGCGCGTCTCGCCAAGCACATTGTCGATCACCGACGGGAAATGCATGGCGGCGATCAGCGACACGCAGTCGGAGAAGGCTTCCTGGAAGCCGACATATTCGGGGAACTCTTTGCCCAGCCCCGGCACGCCCAGCACGGCGAAGGCTATCGCGTGGCCGACCTCGTGAGCGATGATGTCGAAGTCGAGGCTGAAAGGGAGGATAGTTCCGTCCGTCTCGAACTGGCTGCCCACTTCGAGATAGCCGTAGCCGAACTGCGCATTGTTCCACGTCGGCAGGATCGAGATTTCCAGACGCTCATGGTGCTCGCGGAAATGCCATGCAACCGACTGGCCAAGATAGCGTTCCCACACATCGAGCGTGAACCGCACGGAGCCGAAGAGATGCGCGGCCTCGAAGCCGGGCATCGATGGCTGGTAGTGATCGAAATTGCCGCGCTCGTCGGGCACTGCCGGCGCGAGGATATTTCCTGTCCAGGGCGGCAGATAGATAAACGGCGTTCCCAAGGGCGCGCGGTTCACGCCATAGGGCCTGGTCTTGCCGACCGGCTCCACGACATACATTCGATCGTCCGACGGGCCGACACCGACGCTTCTGAGCGGCGATGAAACCGTGACGATTTCAGGGCACGCTCGAGCGTCCTCGAACGGAGGCTGGACAAAGAGCCTGAACCGGGTCGCCATCCCAGTACCCCACGACCTATATTAGCTTAGCATAAATTAATCTCCGTTGCTTGGCGAGAACTTCGTAAGCAACGTAAGCCTTTTGTTTGTCGGGTCTGCGAACGCGCCCCGGCCCCGCCCTATTCCGTGAGTTCTATCAGCCTGGGATAGCGCGGGTGGCCGCGAATGGACTCGAAATCGGAGTCGTTCTTGAACCACAGCTTCATTTCCGTGCCGACCTGAGGCAACCAGGCCTCCAGCAGGTCGATCGACCGGTCGCTCTCGCCCAGCAGCGCATAGGTGCAGGCGGCATTGTACTGGATGTTTATGTCGCCGGATTCGGTCGCAAGGGAGCGCTCCAGCCATGCCAATGCTCGATCGTGCTCACCGAGGAAGGCGAGCATGATCGCGCCAAGGCATCCGACATTGGCATTCTCCGGGTGGAGCCTTAGCTCCTCCTCGGCCTTCTCTATCGCGATCCGCGCATAGTTTTCGGCTTGATCGTTCTGCCCGAGCGAGCGGAAGACGTTCACGAGCATAACCGGCGCACCATAGTCCGCCGGCTTGATCTCCATTGCCCTCAGGAAATACGTCGCTGCCATTTCGAACTGACCCTGGGTCACGCAGAACTCGGCATAGTACCGATTGGCCTCATGGCAGTTAGGATCGATGGCCAAAGCCCGCTCGAAGGCGGCAACCGCCTCGGCGCGGCGACCAGCGCCCGAAAGGGCGTGCCCCATGGCCGCATACGCTTCCGGCAGATTGGGGTCGATAGCCAACGCCTTTGCAGTGGTTGCCAGAATATCCTCGACCTGAATGTCGAAGCCAAATTGCGAGCGGAGCCGCGTGTTGCAGACCGCGATGCCGGCATAGGCTCGAGCATAGCTCGGGTCGAGTTCGATAGCCCTGGCGAAACTTTGCCTGGCCATCAGGTGGTTTGCCTTCGACGCGATGTGGTAATACTCGCGGCCTCTCAGATAATGCGTATAGGCTTCGACATTCTCGGTCGGCGCTTGCTCGATCGCCTTCTTCTCCTCGGGAAGGAGTTTGACCTTGAGCTGCTCGACGATTGCCTTGGTGATCCCGTCCTGCACGGCGAAGATATCGGTGAGGTCGCGGTCATAGCGGGCGGCCCAGACGTGGCCGTCGCTCGCCCCTTCGGTCAGTTCGGCATTGATCCTGACGCGGTTCCCGGCTTTGCGGACGCTTCCCTCGACCACATAGGCGACACCGAGTTCACTGGCGATGTGTTCCAGGTTCAGGGCGCGGCGCTTGCAGGCGAAGACGGTGTTGCGGCTGAGCACGAAGAGGCCCGAAACGTTGGACAGGTCCGTGATGATGTCCTCGGTGATGCCGTCGCTGAAGAACTCCTGGTCGGGATCGTTGCTCATATTGGCGAAGGGCAGGACGGCCACCGAAGGCTTGTCGGGGCGCGTCCCAATCTCGCCGGTCCGCATGTCGCTGCGCGAGGCGACATTCCCCCAATTGGCGAAATAGACATGCACCGGATGGGACATGTTCTTCACCGTCCTGGCACCCTGATCGGCGAAGTCCAGGTCGAGTTTGTTGCCGACCTCGTGGCGCACCGCCTCCGAACAGGCAATGCCGCCGGGTACGGCGAGACCTTGCAACCGG
Source organism: Mesorhizobium sp. WSM4829 (assembly GCF_055811475.1). NCBI lineage: Bacteria > Pseudomonadati > Pseudomonadota > Alphaproteobacteria > Hyphomicrobiales > Phyllobacteriaceae > Mesorhizobium > Mesorhizobium sp. WSM4829. Next base: position 7,166 of record NZ_JBVVQJ010000066.1, read on the forward strand.
ACTGCCATGTTCACACCGTCGCCGTAAAAATCGTCGCCGTCGACGACAAGATCGCCGAGATTGATGCCCATCCGAAACTTGAAATGGCGGTGTTCCGGGATCCCGGCGTTGCGCTCTACCATCCCGCGCTGGATTTCTACGGCACAACGGGCGGCGTTGAGAACGCTGCCGAACTCGACAAGCAAGCCGTCGCCCATCACCTTGAAGATGCGCCCGCCATGCTTGGCTACAGTGGGATCGAAGAACTCGCGGCGATGCTGGCGAAGCGCGCCGAGCGTTCGCTCTTCATTTGCTTCCATCAGGCGACTGTAGCCTACCACGTCGGCAGCCAGGATCGCCGCCAGACGGCGCTCAACCCGCTCCTCGGACATGCCGTCTCCGAAAAACGTCGATACTACACGATTTAACGGCATACCTGTGAACGTTTTTCGATGTGGGCCGCAGCGCGAGGGTGCGGGCTTGGATCGACATCAGCCCGCGTTGGAGAACTTCCCAAGCAGGAAGCCGTGGGGTGCAGGGTGGATGCTATGGGGAAAGCGCGGGGCTGGCGGTACCAGCGGGCCGACAGCCGCAATCGGGGTGGCCCCAAACCTTGTGTCGGTCGGCCCTGCGCCTCATTCAGGTCGTTGAGATCAGTTTTGCCGTTTCCTGAAAGCAGACATAGCCAACGACCACGCTGGAGATCATGGTTGCGCCTGTAACCAACGATCCCGCCATCGCGGACAAGGGCTGAATCAAACCATTGACGTTACTCTGCGCTGAGATTCTGCCTCTGAGCGGCGGCACACTCTTCCAAAAAGCAGGACGTTTCGAAGCACGATCAATCGCTTGAACGATTAGGCCGAAATAGCGGAATCCGCATGCAATAAATTGGCGAGGTTCTCGTCCCGTGTCGTCGATCAATCCCGGCGCGGATCGTAAGGCCTGGCGGCCCGTTGAGCGACGCGCTCGCGGTACCTCGCGTCGGTACCACTTCGGTTTTCCGGCTTGGTAAGCGTTTCGACAGGCTTCCCGAGGACGACCAGCAGCGCGTCCCATTCTTCCTGGCCGAGCGTCTTATAGCGGTACTTCAGACCCGGCGAAGCCAGGAACTGCTCGATCTCAGGCCGCGCGAAAGAGGCCGCAGGGCCAATGCGGCGAAAGCCGCTTCGCACGGCATCGGTAGCCGCGGTCAGGTCGCTGAAGCCATACTTGCCTGGATCGTAGACGGAGTACTCGCGCAGCAGCCGCAACAGGTCGGGGACGGCATCGACGCCGCGGTCGCCCTGGCGCTTGATCAGGCCGGTGGCAAAGCGGCTGACCGCCGGATCGGCGAGAATCGCGCGCTCTTCCGGCAGAGGATCGGCGTATGCACCTACAGGGAGGCCGGCCAGGGCATTGATCCAGTGGCGCGCCTCCTTCTTGTCGGTGGCCGCGAGGTAGCGGCTGGCGGCGAGCCGCCGCAGATCGGCGGAGTCGCCATCGACCTGTTTGATGATCGCCCACAGCCCGTCTGAGGATCGCACCCGCGGGTCCTCCAAGATGCGAACCAGCAGACGCCGGTCGCTCTCGCCGAGCGGCTGGTCGTTCGCGCGGAACGAGTCCATCCACTGATTGGCGAGCGCGAACGCGGGATTCCTCACCGGCTTACGCGGATCGTCGAGCGCTCTGGCAAGTTCCTCGCGCGTTCTCGTTTTCGCCGCTTCGATATCCACGCCGCGCGAAACGCTGGTGTGGTCGAGTAGCAGCCGGTTGACCGGAACCTCGGCGTAAATCCTTCCGTCACCGAGCCGCCGACTCTCCCAGCCGAACCGGAAGTTCTCGATCCCGCCCGAAGCCCCGATCAGCAACGGCGCCGCGGGGGCAAAGATCGACAGGATCGACTGCCGCAGCAGCACCTGTTCACCGGCGTCGGTGATGGTGAGCGCCTTGCGGTGGGGTGCGGAGGGTTCGAGCGACCAATCCACCCGTCCCGATCGGGGCTTGGCATCGGGCACGACGGGGCCGTCCTCGATCGCGATAGTGAGGTCGGGTTCGGGGGCGTCGTCGCTTTGCAGCAGCGCCTTGCCCTCTGACATCATCAGGTTCCATTCGGCTGCCAGCGCGCGCTGAGGGGCGAGCGGATCGGAGGCATCGTAGCGCCGCTCTTCCAGCAGGCCATGCCCGAAGACGGTGCTTCGTTTGCCGGGCGTCGAGTCCGGCACGATGCGATAGGTATTGGAATGACCGCGAAGGGTCTGGACGCGGACTGAAGTGACGCCCGGGGTCTTGAGCAAGGCCGCGCATAATGCGTCGCAACGGCCCTCGAACGGGCGGGCGAGGAGAACGTCGCCGTTGAGCGCAATCGGTGCGCTCGACTGAATGTCCGGCTCCTCCAGGCTGGCCAGCATATCCCTCGCCCAGGTGAGGCCTGGCTGGGGGATGGTCCAGAACAGTGCCAGCGTCGCGGCGCCCGACATGACGTTCAGAGGAACGCCTGAAAGGAAAAGCCCGAGCAGCAAGCGGAACAACGCGAAGGCGACGCCATACAGGAAGGCCGTGGGCATCGACGCGAGGATGAGCCCCGGGATAATCAGGAAACTGCCGATGATGACCAGCCATGGCATTGTCAGCGCCGCGAACGCGCCGATGCCGGTGATGATCAAGTAAGTCTTCAACCACATGCGCGGAACCTTACCGCGCAGGACTCAAAAAAATGATAAAGCCACTGTTCTCGGGTCGGTGCCGTTTTTGGGGATCCGCCCGTTGACGAATCTCGTTACGCTCACCTCAAAAAGCTGTCGATCGTCCGCCTTTGGAGGCTCTGGCGCCTCCATCAGATGACCGACTCGGTGAAGGCTTTTCGATGCGGGCGCGCAACGCAGACATCGGCCCGCGTTGGAAAACCTCCCAAGCATCGATCAGGCGATCTGGCCTTCTTCCGTGACCTGGCCGGCCTTGCACTCGGCTGACACCTTCGCCGCCTGGCTCGCGCCGCTACGCAAATCCGAATGGGTCGGAGATAGTTGCGCTGCGTCTCCCGTGAGAAACGCCACATGTTCATGTCGCCGATCAACCGCTGGCGCAAAGGGCTGATGGGTGTGCATCGAGAGCGGGATGGGTCATAGTCAGGCCCCTTGTTGAAGAAGCCCGTCATGCTCTGCCGCCGCCGAATGACGCTCAATGCGGGCGCGACGACCGGTCCCTGATCTCTACCTCAACCGCAGGCGCCCTCCCGCGTAGCGGGTTCGTTCTCCGACCCGAAGCAGAGTCTCACACGCGACGGCGGCATGGCTGCTTTGCGCCGCATGTCCGTCCTTGAGGCGATCTTTGCGATTGCCGGATAGCAGACGCTGCCGGCGACCACCTTGGACATCTTATTGCGCCAGGGTAGACATTTCCGATCGCGGGGGCAGGCGGCCCCGGATGGGTCGCTACTTCGGCATTGGGAGGAGACTTCTGAAGTCCGATCCCTCTCCGCCCCAGATCGGTATTGATGTACCGACACCGGGCAGTCATACTTACGGGGCAAGTGACGAGAAAACGAGCCACAATGCGTCTGCTGCCAAATCTGCTCTCCCGTTTTGTAAAAAACGGGCGCCTGACTGTCATATTCGAGGACGGTTTCAGGCAAGCCTTCGGCAGTGGACAGGATGGGCCCGACGTGACGATCCGCCTAACCGACAAAGCGGTCGAACGCGAGATCTTCTTCAATCCGGAACTGAAGGCGGCCGAAGCCTACATGGATGGCCGCTTGGTGATCGAGAACGGTGGCAAAGCATTTGACCTCTTGTCACTTTTTTCTGTCAACCGCACTGGGTTGGCAGCCCACCCCGTTCAGAAGGCGTTGCGGAAAGTCTGGCGTGCGTTGCGCCGGCGCCAGCAGAACAACAAGCTCGGTCTCGCCGCCAAAAACGTTCAGCATCACTACGACATCCCGACGAAATTTTATGAGCTATGGCTCGACGAGACAATGACCTATTCGTGCGCCTATTACACGGCACCGGACAGCAGTCTGCAGCAAGCGCAGATGGACAAGCATCGCCACATTGCCGCGAAGCTCAAGCTAGAGCCAGGCATGCATGTGATGGAAATCGGCTCAGGCTGGGGCGCTCTCGCCATCTATCTTGCCAAGTATTGCGACGTGAAGGTCACGGCGATCAACGTTTCGACGGAGCAATTGGCGGCGTCTCGGCTTCGAGCGATCGAGGCCGGGGTCGCTCATCAGATCGATTTTCGCGAGGTCGACTATCGCGAGGTCAGCGGACAATTCGACCGTGTTGTCTCGATCGGAATGATGGAGCACGTAGGCGTCGCTCATTTCGACAGCTATTTCACAACCATCAGTAGATTGTTGAAGGAGGGCGGCTTCGCATTGGTTCATGCGATCGGACGCATGTCACCGCCTGGTACGACGGCGCCGTTCATCCGCAAGTATATCTTTCCAGGTGGGTATGTGCCGGCTTTGTCAGAGGTGTTTGCCTCGTTGGAGCGCACGGGGATCTGGTGCGCCGACTGCGAAAATTTGCGGCTGCACTATTACTGGACGATCCACGATTGGCGTCTCGGTTATGAGGCCAGGCGCGAGGAGGCAGTCGCCATGATGGGCGAACGCTTCTGCCGTATGTGGGATTTCTATCTGGCGTCGGCCGAACTCGGCTTCCTAAACGGTTCAAATTTTGTCTTCCAGATCCTGATCTCGGCTCGCCGTGACGATGTCCCAATCATCCGCGATTATATTGTCGAAGAAGAGCGACGCCTACTGAGCTCGATGCAGACGAGTGCGTAGTTTCGCTACCTACACCGTGGGCCCGGTCCGCTGGTTAGCTCGCCCTGCAGGACTCGGATGACATCATCGTGGGGGGGCTTGCAGCTGGTGGCGAGTCATTTCTAAGGCTCCGCCCGCGCCCGAGTACCGCCCCGGTCAAGCGAAAGCCACCGCAACCGGGACCATTCCTCCCAAGACCTGGTCCAACTTCGGGCACGTCAGATTGTGGGCAGCGAGTATCTCACGGCGTTGCACAAGTCCAACCTGCGAAAAACGCAGGATACGGACGAACGCATCGCCGCAGTAGCGCAGTGGAAGGCGGCGACCTGCTTCAGCGAAGCGGAACGGGTTGCACTGGCCCTTGTCCAGGCCATTTTCGTCTCGGATGCCGGCAACGAACGCGGTTCGGATGCGCTGTACGCCCGAGCTTCCAGCCTCTACGACGACAAAGCGCTCGCCACGCTCGCTGTTGCCATCGGCCAAGTCTCGTTTTTCATCGCGGTCGCGCTGTTGGAAAACCACTGCCTGGGCGCTCGCCAAGCGAAAGCTGGCGCTAGGAGTTATGGGTACGCGTTCGTCCCGACATGAATTCGGGCTAGGCGTTCTTGCCAAAAGACGTGATGTGGAGCCGGCGACTATCCGTCGGCTCTACCAACCACGTCGCTTCGCCAATAGATGGGCCCGGCTTTCAAAGCGGTCATTGTGTTGCCGGCCAGTTGAAGTGGCCTGCGATAGGCGACAAAGCCCGGATGCGCTGTATCACCCCGACTGCATTGACCTCCCGCTCAAAGAACGCTCTTTTCAGGGCCATAAGCTTTGGCGAGACGGACCATGCCTTTCGTTCGAAGGCGTTGGTACCAATAGAATAGTATCATCAAGCCGGTTGTTGTGCCGGCACCAAGGCACAGTGCAGGCGCCAACGCTGATCCGACATATAGTGCTAGAAGGGTCACGCCCGCCGCCGCGACAATGGCATTTACGAAAGCGATCATCGTCGCGGCTGTGGTCAGATGCGCCAGGAGCGGCCCGGCACGCAGCGACGGTTCGGCGTCGTTTTCTGGCCAACGGCCGAACTCTTTGGAAAACTGAAAAGCAGCATCCTCCCCCAGCGTTCGGTAGTAGGCCCTGATCCGGGCAATGCCGATATGGGCCTGCATGTTCTCGGCGGCTATATCGATCAACCTTAAGACGGTGAAGCTACCCAGCAAAAAGAGCGATGGCAGCACGGCTAGGAGAAACGGCTGAAGGAATTCAGGCGACTGCGCGACAAAGCCCGTCGCCACTAGAGCGCTCGATAGCGACATGATGTAGATGGTCGTTCGCGACGCCATTTCGCTGATAGTTGCGCTGATCGCCGATTGCTGCACGAAATGCTCTGTCGTGAGGGCCGCGAGAAGCGCGGTGTGGGGTGTTGTCGTGTCGGCCATTTTATATCTCCTGTGATGAGCATGCCGCCGCTGGCGCATCCTGAGCGACAGAGCCGTCGACACAGGCTGCATGCGCCTACGCGATTGTGCAGATGTTCAAAGAGTGTTCATCAACTTGGCAATTCCGTTTAAATGGCGCCGGAATTCGGCTTGCCCGATGCCTGTATAACGCCGGAAATCGCGGCTCGCATGGGCTTGATCGAAATAGCCTTGCATGGCGGCCAATTGCGCCAGTCCTCCGGCGGGCGCGTCGGCCACAGAGCCCCAACTAGTCGATAATAGCGCATGACGCCCGCGTATCGTTTTGGTGAAAGGCCCACGAGGTTCCGGAACAGTCGATAGAGCGAAGAATAGGACAGCCCCAGCGCGGCCGCGGCAGTAGCAACGCCCTGGTTTGGATCGGCATCTATGAGGCGCACGGCTTCCGCAAGATTTTGAATCTGCTGGTGGGCATTGCTCACACGTCCGGATAGGGCAATGTCGCAACTACGCTCGGTCCCAAACAGTCGCGCCAATTTGGTTAAGGTCCTGGATGGGGTTTAGGTTAGACGTTTGTCTTCGGCAAGATTGTCACAATTGGGTCACTCGCCGCCAAATTGCCGAATGTCCGGCGGACTGAAGCAACGCAGCATTTTCCACTTTGAGGCGAAGTAATTCTCAACTATGGTCCGCCAGGCTTTTGGCATGGGGGGGAATATTGCCGATGGTTTTATCACGCAGGGGTGTCGTGCTCGGCGGCCTGGCGCTGGTCGCGGTGAGTGCAACCAGCAATATTGCTCAAGCCGCGGCGGCAAAATCCTTTTTCGCCGGTACCGCCAGCGACAACAATTTTGTCTATCGCAAGACCAACTTCGCCAAGATCGACAAGAGATGGCATCGCCAGATCGTCAAGTATTTCAGCAGCGAGCCGGTCGGCACCGTCGTGGTCGATACCCGCCACCACTTCCTCTACGTCATCATGGAAAACAAGACCGCCATCCGCTACGGCGTCGGCGTCGGCAAGGACGGCTTCAAATGGTACGGCCGCGCGACGATCGATCGCCGCGCGCTGTGGCCGCAATGGGTCCCGCCCCCCGAAATGCGTAAGCGCAAGCCGGACCTACCGCACATGGTCGCAGGCGGCGCGTCCAACAATCCGCTCGGGCCGCGCGCGCTCTATCTGCACCGCAACGGCGCCGACACCGGCTACCGCCTGCATGGCACGCTAGAGCCATGGAGCATCGGCACCGACGCTTCCAGCGGCTGCATCCGCATGTTCCCGGAAGACATCATCGACCTTTACCAGCGCTGCCCGATCGGCACCGCGGTGCAGGTCCTGCCGCACATCGCCGACCAGGCGCCCGCTTCCACTCCTGTCGAATGACTGGCGCCTCATGAACCTCATGATTGAAAACACGCGCCGGCTGCTCGCCGCTGGCCTGCTGGTGCTGGCCGCATCCTGCTCGACCAGCAACACGCTGGCCCCTTCCACGCCCGACATCACCAACACCGAGGTTGCCGGCTTCCAGAACGTGCAGCCGGGCAGCGAGGAGGATTTTATCCTCAATGTCGGCCGCCGCACCTATTTCACGCAAGGTTCGGCCGCGCTCGATTCTGTCGCCAAGGCCACCCTCGACACCCAGATCGCCTGGTTAGCAAAGCATCCGCGCTGGCTGCTCAAGCTGCAGGGTTTCGCCGACGATCCCGGCGCAAGTGAAACGGCGCTGTCGCAGCAGCGCGCCGATGCGGTGATGGACTACCTCGCCGCCGGCGGCATAGACCGCAACCGCATGTGGGCCAAGGGCTACGGCAAGGACAGGCTCGTCCGCGACTGCCCCGACACCGCCTGCAGGTCGCAGAACCGCCGCGTTGTGTCTAATTTGCGCGATGAGAGGGACGAGCCGTAGGGGGCTGCTGTTCTGCTTGTGACCCGAAGCAGAGTCTCACACGCGACGGCGGCATGGCTGCTTTTGCGCCTCATGTCGGCCGTAAAGATCAGCTTTGCGGCTTCCTGAAAGTAGACAGCGCTGGAGGTCGCGGTTGCGCCATTGCCAAGCACCGGGCGAGCTAATGAGACGCCGGGCCGCCCTCGAGCGGACGGTCACTCTTTCAGCCGTGTATAGAGGCCGCTTGTGGCCAACGTCTCTTGCTGTCCGGGACGCGTGAAATAGAGCTCAAAGACATGGCGATCGTTGTTCTCGATTTTGATTACTGTGCGCATGCCGATCGACTTGCCGACCGTGTCTTCGCCAGCCACACCCTGGTCGGTGAAGGCCCCGGACATGCTGATGGGCCTTTGATTTCCGGATCCAGGGGTGCCTTCGTAGTACATCATGGTTGTGTTGACAGGATCGATCGTAATCCACTCGTATCGGTCGTCCATGATACTGTAGCCGAGCCAGCCTTTGCGCCAGATTGGCGCTCCATCCAGCGTCCCCTCCATCGTGTCTTCGATGTAACGGCCGCCTGCCAACCACTGCCGACGGCTAATGAGGTCGTCCGTCACGAGCGGCGGCTGATCGGGGCTGCGGCCGAGCGTGCCGTAGAAGCTCAACTGGACCCGCCAGGTGCCAACTAGTGGCGCCAGAACCTCATGCGCCTGACCCGGCAATCCGCGACTAAGCCATTTGGGTAACTCGGACTGCGTCGGGGGCGCGGCCGCGGCCGAGCCATCTTGAGCCAATGCGCCGGAAGGAACGGGGAGGGCGAACGCAACGACAATTAGGGCAACGTGTAGTGTCTCAATGATTCTTTTCATCTGCGGTCCATTGTTTATTGGAAATTGCTGTAACGCGCTTGGTTGATGGTCACCGTTGTGAACTTTCCGCGTGAACCGGAGGGATACTGATCTCTTAACCCTTGAGGCTCTATCTGTTCGATCATTCGATGCTGACCAGCGTTTCACCTCCTGAAACTTCTAGAATAGCGCCGGTCACGAAATCATTAGTCATCAGGAAAAGTGCGGCCTTGCCGATATCGTCGACTTTTCCAACGCGACCTGCTGGGAAGCTCTCGCGCACCAGCGCGAAAAACGCCTCCCGCTTGGTTTGCGGCATGCCGGCCCACATTTCGCTGTCTATGACGCCTGGACGGATTGTGTTGACGCGGATCGGACCGAGTTCGAGCGCAAGGGTTCGTGTCAGCGCCTCCAGACCAGCGAACGCGACCATCATCATCGAAGCGCCCATGCGAGGCTTGGTCACCAAGCCTCCAGTAGTGAATGTGATCGAACCGCCTTTCCGCATCTTGGGCGCCGCGTGCCGCGCGCAAGACCAACTGCCCAGGAGCTTGCCATACAGAACGGGCTGCGCGTCGGCCAGCGTTTGGGAGAGGAAGGTTCCTCCAGGACTTGGTGGAGTTGCGGTGATGAGAAGGTGGTCGAGCGCCCCCAGCGTTTCGAATACTTGCTCGACCGCCGCATCGTCGGTCATGTCCAGCGACTGGAAGGTGATTGAACCGTGGGCGCTTTGTTCTGCAGCCAATTTCGCCGGTGGCCGCCGCCCGAGCGCGATGACCTCGGCGCCTGCGCGCGAGGCCGCAAGAGCCGCCCCCATGCCCATGCCGCTTGTCCCGCCAACGATCACGACTCGCTGATTCAGAAGAGACTGCTCGTCACCGGTCATCGCGGATCTCTGCCGCTGGCATATGGGCTCAGCATCTCAAGCCACTGCGTCTCCATGTCGCCCGGTTCGAGCTCACCACCATCTACGACGAACCTCTGGACATAGGCTTCGCTGAAGTGGCTCTTGACTGCATCGACACTGCGCCAGACTTCGTAGATGACGATGAGATCGGGGTCGGATCGATCACGATGGATGTGGAATTGTAGACAGCCCGTTTCTGATCTCGTCGCTTCGAGATCCTCAAGCATCCGGGTAACGAGCGCTTCGCCTTGACCAGGAGCGGCGCGATGCTTGGCGATAATGCAATAGGGCGTGTGTTCGCCAGTGGCTGGTGGGGGAAGATCAGGCAACACCAACGCCATATGAGTCTCCTTCTGGTAGCGGCCTAGGAGGTATTCTGCATTCACACGTCATGCGTTCATGGCGCATGCGAAATCCCGGCTATTGCTCCTTCGATAATCCGCCGCGATGCAGTCGCTGCTTTGGCTCGCGAATCGGTCGAAGTGGTTACGGCATTTGAGAATTTGCAGATCCTGGCGCGGCGCCGCTATGGCAGAAACGCTTGAATGTCTGACCATTTGTCGCACTGATTACATTAGCCGTGGATCGCATCAGGCGATGCAGGACCGATCCCGTCTCTGTTATGCTCACCCGCGCCCGGAATCTCGGACCGCGCCTGGCGAGACGCCTATGAAGCGTTTGAATGCCCTGCTGAAGGATGCATCGGACTCATATCCCAACTCAGACGCGACCTGTGACAGCGACATATATCCGTTCCGCAACCAGGATTCGGCCAGCCTAAGCCTCCATTGCAGGAGATAGCGGGCGGGAGATACCGACAACAGACCCTTGAATCGCTGCGAAAACCTCGATCGCGACAGCCCAGACAATGCCGCCAGGCGATCGACTGGCCAGTCTTCGCCGGGGGAGCGATGGATTCTTGCAAGCGCAGACCCGATTTGCGGATCCCGCACGGCCGCCAGCCAACCAGTCAGATTGTCGGAACACGTCTCGACCCAGGATCTGATTACTTGCGTCATGACAATATCAGCAAGGCGCGCCATTACCGTTGCCGATCCGATTCTTTGCCCATCAGCCTCCCGCGCCATCATAGCAAGGAGGTTTGGCAGGTCAGTATCGCTGTGCTCTGCATAGCGGATATGCATCACCGGAGGCAGCAGTTCCAGGAGCGGATTTGCCGTCGGCCCCTCAAAGCCGATCGTACAGCATGCGATCAGCGATCGCGGACCGCCGCCGCCGGACTTCAATTCGTAGGTTCCATTCCCGATCAACGCCGGTTTGATATCGTCCAGTGGCAAGGCTCTCCCTTTGGGCCGGTCGGACATGGTGTGCTCTGTTCCGTGGGGAAGAAGAAGCACATCGCCGCATTCCAGCAGCAGCGGTGGCAAGCTCTTGGCTTGTATCCAGCACTGACCCTCGAGCATCGCATGAAATCGTACGCCCTCCCTGAACGGCACGGCGATGCCCCAGGGCGCCGTTAACTCGCTGCGGCCATATCTCGCATGGGCAAGGCGCAGGTCGCGCAGCACCTCGCTCAACAAATCATTCTCGGCCGGCTGGTAGCCCATCGTTGCACGTCCAAGACCGGGCCGATTCATGGATCTAAGCGGATCGTCCATATGCATTCCTTGCCTCGAACCTTTGCATACTCTTTATGCATCCCGTTATCTCTTGGTGGGCAGAATATGCTACGGATCGATCCTCTAGGTCCTAAATCTAATAGGTCTGCATGATGGCGGCTGCGCGACTACCGAATTTTCTCGGCTCGCGCGTTCCATACCGAGGCGACGGCGCAATGTCGGTATTTGGCAGACTACGTCGTGTGGCTGATCTGCTCGACGATAGAGTTCCAATCAAGTCCGGCTCTTTCGTGCGATATGGGAAGTCCGCAACGGAACATCAGCGCAGGTTGCCGCGAATGTCGGCTATCCGATAGCAAAAGATGGGGGATCCCTGCGCCGAGCTGTATGTCTGCTCACCTACATATCAAACTACAAGCTGCCGGTCCGCCCTCGTGAAGAGTTTCGGGCGCCAGCAGGCGTACGAAAGTCCCCGAGGAAGGAACCCGCGGGCCACAGGCGATGGCTATG
>NZ_JBVVQJ010000067.1:0-17450 GCF_055811475.1 Mesorhizobium sp. WSM4829
AACGATGTACCCCCACCCCTAACCCCTCCCCACAAGGGGGAGGGAGATTTCCGTTGGCGCCGACCTCGGCAGATTGCCTGCCTTTCGGCGCCAAAGGCGAAGTTAAAGGTGCGCGGCAGCGTTCCCTCCCACTTGTGGGGAGGGTTAGGGTGGGGGTCCTCTTCGCAAGAATCCCCCAACTTCACCATATAAAAAAGCCGCCGGGTTGCCCCGACGGCTTCGTTGCCTGAGATCTTACCCGCCGCGCTTACTGCGCGGCGGAAGCCATGTCGGTCAGCATCGGGTCGGCGACCTCGACGCCCGACGCCTTGCGGCGCTCGTCGATGATCAGCTCGTCGCGCGAGGTGGCGATGCGCCGGATCTGGCTCATCGTGCCGCCGGTGCCGGCCGGGATCAGACGGCCGACGATGACGTTTTCCTTCAGCCCCTGCAGCATGTCGGTCTTGCCGGCAACCGCCGCTTCGGTCAGCACCCGCGTCGTCTCCTGGAAGGAGGCGGCCGAGATGAAGGACGGCGTCTGCAGCGAGGCCTTGGTGATGCCCAACAGCACCGGCTGGCCTTCGGCCGGCTTCTTGCCGTCCTCGACCAGGCGCTCGTTGACCTCTTCCAGCTCGATCACGTCGACGTGGTCGCCCGGAATGTAGGTCGAGTCGCCCTGCGCAGTGATCTCGACCTTCTGCAGCATCTGGCGAACGATCACCTCGATGTGCTTGTCGTTGATCGACACGCCCTGCAGACGGTAGACCTCCTGGATCTCGTTGACGAGGTAGGACGCAAGTGCCTCCACGCCTTTGATCGCCAGGATGTCGTGTGGCGCCGGATTGCCGTCGAGGATGTAGTCGCCCTTCTCGATGACGTCGCCATCCTGGAGATGGAACGGCTTGCCCTTCGGGATCAGGTATTCGACCGGCTCAAGCGTCGAGTCATGCGGCTCGATGATGATGCGTCGCTTGTTCTTGTAGTCGCGGCCGAAGCGGATCGTGCCATCGATCTCAGCGATGATGGCGTGATCCTTCGGACGGCGTGCCTCGAACAGTTCGGCAACACGCGGCAGACCACCGGTGATGTCCTTGGTCTTGGCGCTTTCCATCGGGATACGCGCCAGCACGTCGCCGGGGCGAACCTGTGCACCCGGCTCGACCGAAAGAATGGCCTCGACCGAGAGCAGGAAGCGAGCGTCGCCGCCCTTCGACAGTTTGCCGACCTTGCCCTTGGCGTCCTGGACGACGATCGCCGGCTTGAGGTCGTTGCCGCGTGGCGTCGAACGCCAGTCGATGACCTCGCGCTTGGTGATGCCGGTCGATTCGTCGGCCGTTTCCTGGACGGAAATGCCGTCGACCAGATCCTCGAACGCCACCTTGCCCTCGATTTCGGTGAGGACCGGGCGGGTATAGGGATCCCACTCGGCGATGCGCTGGCCGCGCTTCACCTTGTCGCCATCGTCCACGAAGATGCGCGAGCCATAGGTGAGGCGGTGCGTGGCGCGCTCCTTGCCGGCCTCGTCGAGGATCAGCACCGCCATGTTGCGGCCCATGACCATCTGCTGGCCGTCGGAGTTGCGCACCACGTTGCGGTTGCGGATCTCGACCTTGCCCTCATACGAGGCTTCAAGGAACGACGAGTCCACCACCTGCGCCGTGCCGCCCATGTGGAAGGTACGCATGGTGAGCTGGGTGCCCGGCTCGCCGATCGACTGCGCCGCGATGACGCCGACAGCTTCGCCCTGGTTGACCGGGGTGCCGCGGGCCAGATCGCGTCCGTAGCAGACCGCGCAGACACCGACCCTGACGTCGCAGGTCAGCGCCGAGCGGATGCGGACCGACTGGACGCCAGCCTTTTCGATCTGCTCGACGTCGCGTTCGTCCATCAGGGTTCCGGCCTTGACCAGAACCTCACCGGTGACCGGATGCGTGATGTCGTCGAGCGCCGTGCGGCCGAGAACGCGCTGGCCGACGGAAGCGACGACCTGGCCGGCATCGACGATCGGCTGCATGGTGAGGCCCTTGTCGGTGCCGCAGTCGACGGAGTTGACGATGCAGTCCTGCGCCACGTCCACCAGACGACGGGTGAGGTAACCCGAGTTCGCCGTCTTCAAGGCGGTGTCGGCCAGACCCTTGCGGGCGCCGTGGGTCGAGTTGAAGTACTCGAGCACGGTCAGGCCTTCCTTGAAGTTCGAGATGATCGGCGTTTCGATGATCTCGCCGCTCGGCTTGGCCATCAGGCCGCGCATACCGGCAAGCTGGCGCATCTGGGTGGGCGAGCCGCGCGCACCGGAGTGCGACATCATGTAGATCGAGTTCATCGGCTTTTGACGGCCATTGTCCTCGAACTCGACCGCCTTGATGCGGGCCATCATCTCGTCGGCGACCTTTTCCGAGCACTTGGCCCAGGCGTCGACGACCTTGTTGTACTTCTCGCCCTGGGTGATCAGGCCGTCATTGTACTGCTGCTCGTATTCCTTGGCCAAGGCCTCGGTGTCGGAAACCAGCTTGATCTTGGCATCCGGGATCAGCATGTCGTCCTTGCCGAACGAAATGCCGGCGCGGCAGGCGTGGCTGAAGCCGAGGGCCATGATGCGATCGCAGAAAATGACCGTCTCCTTCTGACCGCAATGGCGGTAGACGGTGTCGATCATCTTGGAGATGTTCTTCTTGGTCATCTCCTGGTTGGCGGTCTCGTACGGCACATTGACGTTCTTCGGCAGAAGCTCGCCGATGATCATGCGGCCGGGCGTGGTGTCGTAGATCTTCGACACGACCTTGCCGTCCGCATCGACCGAGCGGAAGCGGCCCTTGATCTTGGAGTGCAGCGTCACCGCCTTGGTCTCGAGCGCGTGCTGGAGTTCGCCCATGTCGGCAAACACCATGCCCTCGCCCGGCTCGTTCTGGTTGACGATCGAGAGATAGTAGAGACCCAGAACCATGTCCTGCGACGGCACGATGATCGGCGCGCCGGAAGCCGGGTGCAGGATGTTGTTGGTCGACATCATCAGCACGCGGGCTTCAAGCTGCGCTTCCAGCGACAGCGGCACGTGAACCGCCATCTGGTCGCCGTCGAAGTCGGCGTTGAAGGCCGTGCAGACCAGCGGGTGAAGCTGGATCGCCTTGCCCTCGATCAGGATCGGCTCGAACGCCTGGATGCCGAGGCGGTGCAGCGTCGGCGCACGGTTCAGGAGCACCGGATGCTCGCGGATGACCTCGTCGAGGATATCCCAGACCTCCGGACGCTCCTTCTCGACCAGCTTCTTCGCCTGCTTGACGGTCGAGGAATAACCCTTGGCGTCGAGACGGGCATAGATGAAGGGCTTGAACAGTTCGAGCGCCATCTTCTTCGGCAAGCCGCACTGGTGCAGCTTGAGCTCCGGACCGGTCACGATGACCGAGCGGCCGGAATAATCGACGCGCTTGCCGAGCAGGTTCTGGCGGAACCGGCCCTGCTTGCCCTTCAGCATGTCGGACAGCGACTTCAGCGGACGCTTGTTGGCGCCGGTGATGACGCGGCCGCGACGGCCGTTGTCGAACAGCGCATCGACGGCTTCCTGCAGCATGCGCTTTTCATTGCGCACGATGATGCCGGGCGCGCGCAGCTCGATCAGCCGCTTCAGGCGGTTGTTGCGGTTGATGACGCGGCGATAGAGATCGTTGAGATCGGACGTGGCGAAGCGGCCGCCATCCAGGGGAACCAGCGGGCGCAGGTCCGGCGGGATCACCGGGACCACCTTCATGATCATCCATTCCGGACGGTTGCCGGACTCCATGAAGTTCTCGACGACCTTGAGCCGCTTCAGATACTTCTTCTGCTTGAGCTCGGACGTGGTCGAAGCCAGCTCCGAACGCAGGTCGCCGGCGATCTTCTCCAGGTCCATGCCGGCCAGAAGGTCGTGGATGGCCTCGGCGCCGATCATGGCGGTGAACGAATCCTCGCCATATTCGTCGACGGCCATCATGTACTCTTCCTCGCTGAGGAGCTGGTGCTCCTTCAGCGCGGTGAGGCCGGGCTCGGTGACGATGTAGTTCTCGAAGTAGAGAACGCGCTCGATGTCCTTCAGCGTCATGTCGAGCAGCGTGCCGATACGCGACGGCAGCGACTTCAGGAACCAGATATGGGCGACCGGCGCGGCCAGCTCGATATGGCCCATGCGCTCGCGACGGACGCGCGACAGCGTGACTTCGACGCCGCACTTCTCGCAGATGACGCCCTTGTACTTCATGCGCTTGTACTTGCCGCACAGGCACTCGTAGTCCTTGATCGGGCCGAAAATGCGCGCGCAGAACAGGCCGTCGCGCTCCGGCTTGAAGGTGCGGTAGTTGATGGTTTCCGGCTTCTTGATCTCGCCGAACGACCAGGACAGAATCTTCTCAGGGCTGGCGAGCGAAATCCGGATGGAATCGAACACCTGTGCAGGCGCCTGGGGATTGAAGAGATTCATGACCTCTTGGTTCATGCCGTTCTCCTTTTCGGGGTCATCGAAAACCCCTTGCATCTAGCGCGGGCCAAACGCCCGCCGACTTGGTCGACCATCGGTCGAAAATTTGGTGCGCTCAGTCGCGGGAGCCCTCTCCCGCGACCAAGCGTCTTGCTTATTCGGCCGCGTCGGGCAGCCGGATCGGGTTGTCGTCGAGCTTGGTGTTCTCCAGCTCGACATTGAGGCCCAGAGACCGCATTTCCTTGACGAGAACGTTGAAGCTCTCGGGGATGCCGGCCTCGAAGGTGTCGTCGCCTCTGACGATCGCCTCGTAGACCTTGGTGCGGCCGGCGACGTCGTCCGACTTCACCGTCAGCATCTCCTGCAGCGTGTAGGCGGCGCCGTACGCTTCGAGCGCCCAGACCTCCATCTCGCCGAAGCGCTGGCCACCGAACTGCGCCTTGCCGCCCAGCGGCTGCTGGGTAACGAGCGAGTACGGCCCGATCGAACGCGCGTGGATCTTGTCGTCCACAAGATGGTGAAGCTTGAGCATATATATGTAGCCCATCGTCACTTTGCGATCGAACGGCTCGCCGGTGCGTCCGTCATAGAGCTGCGACTGACCGCTGGTGTGCAGGCCCGCCTGCTCCAGCATGATGTTGATGTCGGCCTCGTGCGCGCCGTCGAACACCGGTGTCGCGATGGAGACGCCGCGGCGCATCTGCTCGCTGAGGCGAACGACGCTGTCGTCGTCATAGTCGCGGACCGGCTCGTTGCGGTCGTTGGCCGGCATGAAGCTCTCGAGCGTCTTGCGCAGCGGCTTGATGTCGCCGCCTGTCTTGTAGGCGTCGATCAACTCGCCGATCTTCCTGCCCATTCCGGCGCAAGCCCAGCCCAGATGCGTCTCCAGGATCTGGCCGACATTCATGCGGCTCGGCACACCCAGCGGGTTGAGCACGATATCGGCATGCGTGCCGTCCTCGAGGAACGGCATGTCCTCGACCGGAACGATCCGCGACACGACACCCTTGTTGCCGTGCCGGCCGGCCATCTTGTCGCCGGGCTGCATCTTGCGCTTCACGGCCACGAAGACCTTGACCATCTTCATGACGCCGGGAGGCATCTCGTCGCCGCGCTGCACCTTCTCGACCTTGTCCATGAAGCGCTGTTCGAGCGCCTTCTTGGAATCGTCGTACTGGCCGCGCAGGGCTTCCAGTTCGCTCTGGAGCTTTTCGTTCTCCACCGCAAACTGCCACCACTGCGAACGCGGATACTCGTCGAGCGTGTCCTTCGACAGCTTCGAGCCCTTTTTGAAACCCTTCGGCCCGGCAATCGCATCCTTGCCGACGAGAACGTCGGACAGGCGCGAATAGACATTGCGGTCGAGGATCGCCTGCTCGTCGTCGCGGTCCTTGGCGAGGCGTTCGATCTCCTCGCGCTCGATCGCCATGGCGCGCTCGTCCTTCTCCACGCCGTGGCGGTTGAAGACGCGCACTTCGACGACGGTGCCGAAGGTTCCGGGCGGCATGCGCATGGAAGTGTCACGCACGTCCGATGCCTTTTCGCCAAAAATGGCGCGCAGAAGCTTTTCTTCCGGCGTCATCGGGCTTTCGCCCTTCGGCGTGATCTTGCCGACCAGAATGTCGCCCGGCTGCACTTCGGCACCGATATAGACGATGCCAGCCTCGTCGAGGTTCTTCAGCGCTTCTTCCGAGACATTGGGAATGTCGCGGGTGATTTCCTCCGGCCCGAGCTTGGTATCGCGCGCCATGACCTCGAACTCCTCGATGTGGATCGAGGTGAAGACGTCGTCGGCGACGATGCGCTCGGACAAGAGGATCGAGTCCTCGTAGTTGTAACCGTTCCACGGCATGAACGCGACCAGCACGTTGCGGCCGAGCGCCAGATCGCCAAGCTCGGTCGACGGACCGTCGGCGATGATGTCGCCCTTGTTGACGAGGTCGCCCATGCGCACCAGCGGACGCTGGTTGATGCAGGTGTTCTGGTTCGAACGCTGGAACTTCATCAGCCGGTAGATGTCGACGCCCGACTTGCCGGGATCGAGATCTTCGGTGGCGCGGATGACGATACGCGTCGCGTCGACCTGGTCGACGATGCCGCCGCGGCGGGCGCCGATGGCGGCGCCGGAGTCACGGGCGACGATCGGCTCCATGCCGGTGCCGACGAACGGCGCTTCGGCGCGCACCAGCGGCACGGCCTGACGCTGCATGTTCGAGCCCATCAGCGCGCGGTTGGCGTCGTCGTTCTCGAGGAACGGGATCAGGGCCGCGGCCACCGACACCATCTGCTTCGGCGACACGTCCATCAGATCGACGTTTTCGCGCGGCGCCATCATCACTTCGCCGGCATTGCGGCAAATGACGAATTCGTCGACGAAACCACCATTCTTGTCGAGCTCGGCATTGGCCTGGGCGACGTGGTGCTTGGCCTCTTCCATCGCGGAGAGATAGACGACCTCATTGGTCAGCTTGCCGTTGACGATCTTGCGGTACGGGCTCTCGATGAAGCCATACTTGTTGACGCGCGCAAATGTGGCCAGCGAGTTGATCAGACCGATGTTCGGGCCTTCCGGCGTCTCGATCGGGCAGATGCGGCCGTAATGCGTCGGATGCACGTCGCGCACCTCGAAGCCGGCGCGCTCGCGGGTCAGGCCACCGGGTCCAAGCGCCGAGAGACGGCGCTTGTGGGTGATCTCCGACAGCGGGTTGGTCTGGTCCATGAACTGCGACAACTGCGAGGAACCGAAGAACTCGCGCACGGCGGCAGCCGCCGGCTTGGCGTTGATCAGGTCCTGCGGCATCACCGTATCGATCTCGATCGAGGACATGCGTTCCTTGATCGCGCGCTCCATGCGCAAGAGGCCGACGCGGTACTGGTTCTCCATCAGCTCGCCGACCGAGCGCACGCGGCGATTGCCGAGATTGTCGATGTCGTCGATCTCACCCTTGCCATCACGCAGTTCGACCAGCGTCTTGACCACGGCCAGGATGTCGTCCTTGCGCAGCACTCGCACGGTGTCCTCGGCCTTGAGCTCGAGGCGCATGTTCATCTTGACGCGGCCGACGGCCGACAGGTCATAGCGCTCGCTGTCGAAGAACAGCGAGTTGAACATGGCTTCGGCGGTTTCCAGCGTCGGCGGCTCGCCGGGGCGCATGACGCGGTAGATGTCGAACAGCGCGTCCTGGCGGCTCTCGTTCTTGTCGACGTTGAGCGTGTTGCGGATATAGGCGCCGACATTGACGTGGTCGATGTCGAGAACCTTGATCTCGTCGTCGCCGGCGGCGAGAAGCACTTTTAGCGTCTTTTCGTCGATCTCGTCGCCGGCCTCGAGGAAAATCTCGCCGGTCGCATAGTTGACGATGTCCTCGGCAAGGTAGTTGCCGAGCAGATCCTCGTCGGTCGCCTTGATCGCCTTGAGACCCTTTTCGCCGAGCTGACGAGCCTGGCGTGCGGTGATCTTCTTGCCGGCCTCGACGACGACCTCGTTGGTGTCTGCATCGATCAGGTCGCCGACAGCCTTGAGGCCGCGGAAACGCTCGACGTTGAACGGGATGCGCCAGTGGTCGCCGGCGCGCTTGTAGGTGATCTTGTTGTAGAAGGTCGACAGGATCTCCTCGGCGTCCATGCCGAGCGCCATCAGCAGCGACGTCACCGGAATCTTGCGGCGGCGGTCGATGCGGGCGTGCACGACGTCCTTCGAGTCGAACTCGATGTCGAGCCACGATCCGCGATAGGGGATGACGCGCGCGGCAAACAGCAGCTTGCCCGACGAGTGCGACTTGCCCTTGTCATGGTCGAAGAAGACGCCCGGCGAACGGTGCATCTGCGAGACGATGACGCGCTCGGTGCCATTGACGATGAAGGTGCCGTTCAAGGTCATGAGCGGCATGTCGCCCATATAGACGTCCTGCTCCTTGATGTCCTTGATCGACTTGGCGCCGGTATCCTCGTCGATATCGAACACGATGAGGCGCAGCGTCACCTTGAGTGGCGCGGCATAGGTCAGGTCGCGCTGACGGCATTCGTCAACGTCGAATTTCGGTGCTTCGAACTCGTACTTCACGAATTCCAGCATCGAGGAGCCGGAAAAGTCGGAAATCGGGAACACCGATTTGAAAACCGCCTGCAGCCCCTCGTCAGGACGCCCGCCCTTGGGCTCCTCGACCATCAGGAACTGGTCATAGGATGCCTTCTGAACCTCGATCAGGTTCGGCATCTCCGCAACTTCCGGAATCTTTCCGAAGAATTTGCGTACGCGTCTGCGGCCATTGAAAGTTTGTGTCTGGGCCATCGTCGCTCCTTAGCTCGATTCTCGGGGCGAGCCTCGCCGCGGCTCGCCTTGCATTCTCGGCCACCTTCGGCGGCGGCCTTTATTTGTTCACCCGCCACCTGTCGGTGGCCGGCCAAAACGGGAGAAAACCCGTTTCCTGAAGGCCGGTTTACGGCCTTCAGGAAAGAGGTTTTCGTACTCTTCGCGTTACGCAGCCTCCCTTCGCGCCAAGGGAGCGGCGGACGGCGCGAAGCCGCCCGCCGATATCAAACGCTTACTTCAGTTCGACCTTGGCGCCGGCAGCTTCCAGCTGGGCCTTGAACTTGTCCGCGTCGGCCTTGGAAACAGCTTCCTTGACCGGCTTCGGAGCCGCCTCGACCAGGTCCTTGGCTTCCTTGAGGCCAAGACCGGTGATGGCGCGAACTTCCTTGATGACGTTGATCTTCTGAGCGCCCGCCTCGGTGAGGACGACGTCGAATTCCGTCTTTTCCTCGACCGGAGCAGCAGCAGCCGCAGCACCGCCGGCGGCAGCAACCGCCACCGGAGCAGCAGCGGAAACGCCCCACTTTTCTTCCAGAAGCTTCGACAGCTCGGCCGCCTCGAGGACGGTCAGCTTCGAAAGGTCGTCTACGATCTTTGCCAGATCAGCCATTGCAATATTCCTTCATAAGGTTCGAACGTGTGTTTGTGATAGCGAGGAACGGCCTCATGCCGCCTCGTCCTTCCGGGCGTAAGCGCCGATGACACGCGCGACCGAAGCCGCAGGCGCATTGACGATCTGGGCGATCCGGGTTGCCGGCGTGGCGATCATGCCAACCAGCCTGGCGCGCAGCTCATCGAGCGACGGAAGTGTGGCGAGTGCCTTCACACCGTCGGCGTTGAGCGAGGTGGTGCCCATTGCGCCGCCGAGAATGACGAGCTTGTCATTTCCCTTGGCGAAATCGGACGCGACCTTCGGCGCCGCAATCGGATCCTCCGAATAGGCGATCAGCGTCTGTCCCTTGAACAGGTCGATGATCGATGCGGAGTCCGTGCCCTGAAGAGCGATTTTGGCGAGACGGTTCTTCGCGACTTTGACGGTGCCACCGGCGACACGCATTTTCGACCGAAGGTCGTTCATTTGCGCGACGGTAATACCGGCGTAGTGGGCCACGACGACTGAACCAGCGCCCGAAAACGCTTCATTCAGGCCCGTGACGAGTTCGCGTTTTTCCGCTCTGTCCACTGCCTATCTCCAGTTGACCCAATCCTGTTAACGGGAACATTCCCATTACGAGGACAGGTGTCGGGTTGCCTTTTGCCGGCCGGGCCATCCAGTAACGGATCTCCCGAACGACGCTCGAGGATCCTGCCCCCTTTCGCCACACCAGCCGGCAAGCCGAATGGTGCGCAGACAAAAGGCAAACACGGTTCGAACCTTTCATTGGAGCAGTCGCTCCGTTGTCCGGTCTTCACCCGTCTCATGCAGGCCCACATGAATTAAGGCCCCCCTTGAACCAAGGCCTGGGGCCGCCCGCAATCTCGGACAGGATGTCCGGAAGCCTTCCGACTTCCGGTACCGGGCCGCCAAGATAAATCGGAGGCCCGGAATTCTGTTTGCGGATCAGCCCTTTAGCGGCAGATCCGAATGGTTCGTATCAGGACGCTGCCAGCGTCGAGACGTCGAGCTTGAGACCAGGGCCCATCGTCGAGGTGACCGACACCTTCTTGACGTAGTTGCCCTTGGCGCCAGCCGGCTTCGCCTTGGTGACGGCGTCAGCGAAGGCGCGAACATTCTCTTCCAGCGCCTTGACGTCGAACGAGATCTTGCCGACGCCGCCATGAACGATGCCGGCCTTCTCGACGCGGAACTCGACCGCGCCACCCTTCGACGCCTTGACGGCGGCGGTAACGTCGGTGGTGACAGTGCCGACCTTCGGGTTCGGCATCATGCCACGCGGGCCGAGCACCTTGCCCAGACGGCCGACCAGCGGCATCATGTCCGGCGTGGCGATGCAGCGATCGAAGTCGATCGTGCCCTTCTGGACGATGTCGACCAGATCCTCGGCGCCAACGATATCGGCGCCGGCCGCCTTGGCTTCCTCGGCCTTGTCGCCACGCGCGAAAACCGCGACGCGGACGGTACGGCCGGTGCCGTTCGGCAGGTTGACCACGCCACGGACCATCTGGTCGGCATGGCGCGGGTCGACACCCAGGTTCATCGCGATTTCAACGGTCTCGTCGAACTTCACCGAGGACCGGTCCTTGAGCAGCTTCAGCGCATCACCCAAGGCATAGGCCTTGTTGGGATCGATGCCTTCGCGGGTCTTCGATACACGCTTTGCAATCTTTGCCATGATCTCAGCCCACCACTTCCAGACCCATCGAGCGGGCGGAGCCCTCGACCATGCGCATGGCCCCCTCGATATCGGTCGCGTTCAGATCCTTCATCTTCTGCTCGGCGATGGCGCGCACCTTGTCGCGGCCGATCGTGCCGGCCTTGACCTTGCCCGGCTCCTTCGAGCCCGACTTCAGGTTTGCGGCCTTCTTCAGGAAGTAGCTCACCGGCGGCGTCTTCATGACGAAGGTGAACGACTTGTCCTGGTAGTAGGTGATCACGACCGGAACCGGCGATCCCTTTTCCATTTCCTGGGTCTGCGCGTTGAACGCCTTGCAGAACTCCATGATGTTGATGCCGCGCTGACCAAGCGCCGGTCCGATCGGGGGCGACGGCGTCGCCGAGCCCGCGGAAACCTGGAGCTTGAGCTGGCCTGCAATTTTCTTAGCCATCTCTTCCTGCCTTTATCTCATGCCGGCCCCAAATCTGGGCAACACCGGCGGTTGCAGTCTGGTGGTGCGGTTCCTGCAGCGGGCTAAAGCCGCATTCGCCTCCCACCCGTTTTGGCGGCGATTTCCACGCCGCCTCCCTCACCGCCGAATTGGCGACAAGGATTCCGGATCAGCCCTTTTCGACCTGTCCGAATTCGAGATCGACCGGCACGGCGCGCCCGAAGATCGAAACTTCCACCTTGAGCCGCGCCCGCTCCTCGTCCACTTCCTGGACGAAACCGTTGAACGAGGCGAACGGACCGTCCGAGACGCGGATCGCCTCGCCGATCTCGAAAGTGACCGACGGCTTCGGCCGCTCGACGCCTTCCTGCACCTGGTTCAGGATGCGCTGGGCCTCGGCCTCGGTGATCGGCACCGGCTTCGAATCACCCAGGAAGCCGGTGACCTTCGGCGTGTTCTTCACGAGCGAGAACACTGCGTCGGTCAGGTTGGCCTTCAGCAGCACGTAGCCCGGGAAGAACTTGCGCTCGGCATCGACCTTGCGGCCGCGGCGTATCTCGACGACCTTCTCGGTAGGCACCACGATCTGCTCGATGTCAGCGGACAGGCCTTTCTGCTTGGCCTTGTTCTCGATGTCCTCAGCGACCTTTTTTTCAAAGTTCGAATAGGCGTGGACGATGTACCACCGCGCAGTCATTTCAAGGCTTCTCCGTAATCGCCGGACTCAGCGTCCAATGCCCAGAATCTGCTCGACCGCGAGGCCCATGAGCTGATCGGCAGTAAAGAAAAAGATCATCGCGATCACAGCGAACGCCAGAACCATCACCGTCGAGATCATCGTTTCGCGACGCGACGGCCAAGTCACCTTGGCGGTCTCCGCGCGAACCTGCTGGAGAAAGACGAATGGATTTGTGGTTTTCGAAGCCATGTGCCGCTCTGTCTGCAAGACCCGTTGACCGGATCTCCTGGATGATCCCGCTGGCCGGGATGTGCCGCCTGAGCCTGTGTTCGCGCCGAATCAGCGCAATCATTTCGCCCATGCAAATCGGACGCGTAAAGCCGGCTTCCCAGCTCCACGCGTCGCGTGTCTGTTTCGTCTACATAAAACCGATTCTTGATCCACGCAAGTGGCAAGTGTCCGCTTTATGCCAAACGCCGCCTCGGAACCATCCAGTCGTCCCGTTCCGGCTATGGCGCTCTTATGCCTTAAGACAGCCTATATGGCAAGCCACCGCGCGATTTTCAAAAGGTCGATGCGCGGAAGACCAGAAATCTTTTCATGAATTGGCCATTTCGAAAAATGGCACGGGCAGCAGGGCTCGAACCTACGACCTGCGGTTTTGGAGACCGCCGCTCTACCAACTGAGCTATGCCCGTATCGCGCGCTGCTATTTCATAAAGCGGACAAGAACTCAAGTCGAGTTTTCAGGCGTGGCCGCGCCGGGCTGCAATCGTCGAAATCCGAGGGCCAGCGCCCAGGCGCATATCAGAAGTTCGAGGGCAAAAGTCCAATGCAACATGAAGCTCATGACCCAGTTGCGATACATCGCCGGGACCGTGATGAGTTCGAGCGCGCGCCGGTCGAACGGCATTAGCCACATGATAGGCGACGCCACTGAGTCCAGGATCATGTGTATCATTGCGGCGGCAAAGAAGGCGCCGACGGGGGCCAGATATCGCGGATCCCGCCATTTCGTGACCGACACTGCCACAAGGCCAACCGCTGCCCAGAAGAGCGGCCAGTGCGTGACGTAGGCGTGGTGATGGGTTCGTCCGCCATCGACAAAATGGAAATAGACCATGTCGAGGTCCGGGACGACGCTGCCGAGCATTGCCGCCGCCATGATCCCCGATCTGCCGGGCCAACGATTTCCCACGAAAGTACCGAGTATGTAGCCAGCCGGAAGATGAGCGATCAGCATCGTCAAACCTTGTTCATTGCCGAATCGGTCGAACGTCGCGGCGGATTGTGGCGCATTCAGGAAGGACTACCCCGCCTCGCCCTATCGCGCTGGGCTGGGGCGTGACTGCGCCTTACAGCTTGACGGCCGCCTCGGCCTGAACCTCGGACGTCGACACGACGCGGCAATTCTCCGGCACTGGCTGCGACTTGCAGATGGTCGGACCGGTAAATTCATCGGCCGAACCAAGCCCGGTCGTCAGCCCGACTTTCAGCATTATCTCGGGTTCGAGCTGCCGATGGCGCGAGGCCGGCACCGACCGCATCGCCACCAGCAGACCGGATCCGACCGCCATATCCCTGAGATAGGTTTTGACCCGCTGCTCCAACCCGATCGGGTGCACGGTCAACTGCGCGCGAGGACCGACAAGGCGTCTGACACCGCCGGCAAGCATGATCGGACAGGCCGCGCCACACGCGCCGCTCGCATCGATCGTCAGCCCGACATGGACGCCATCCTCGGCGGTGCAATCCACCTTGTCCGGCTCGCATCCAATGAAGTCCGTCCGCGCAACCGCCACGTCGAGCTTGCGTTCTCGGATCAACCTTCCGGCGGCCAGAGCGCCGAGCACGTCGCCTCCCGGCGAGTTGATCACCACGGGAAGTCGCCGGTCACCGATCGTGTCCAGCAGTTGGCGCAGCCGTTCCGGCGTTTGAGCGCTGATCGTGCCTTCCGCCGAGATCCATTCGGGACAATTGGGATCGCAGAGAAAACTTCTGCCGCGAACCAGGACGAAGCGCATATCGCCAACATCGGCCGGCTGCCCGGTTTCAGGTTCGACCGGAGCGGGGGGAGCGGGTTTGGCGTACGCCACCACGTCGCCGGCCGGCGCCGGTATTTCCCTGCAGTTCGCGGCCACCGGATCGGTGTTGCACAGGGTTGGCGCGATCAGCAGGTCGACGGCATCCAGGCTGGTCACCAGCTTCGCCTGCAGCATGTCGTAGGGAGCCAGCTGCTGGATGCTGCTGGCCGGCGTGTTCTTCATCGTCTCGAGCACGGCCTGGCCGACGCCCATTTCGTTCAGATAGGCAGCCAGTCTTTTCTCCACCGACTTGCTCATCTCGTAGGTCTTGTAGCTGCCGGCGTTCTTGCGGCCGACGATCTTCTTGCTGAGGATCTTCTTCTTGCCTCCGACCACGCGATAAGTGGTCCGGTACTGCAATTTCGTGCGGATGTAGGTCGTGGTGATCTGATGCACGCCGAGAAAGGCCCATTGCCCGACGACGCGCTTGATGCCGCCGGCAAACATCAGCGGACAGGCGGAATTGCAGATGGCGCCGTCGGCATAGGCATTGCCGAAGTAGCGAGCGCCCTTGCCGTCGTTTTGCTTGCAGTCCCTGGCATCGGGCTGGCAACCGGTGAACCGGGTTTTGCCGACCGCGATATCGAGCTTGTTCTTGCGCAGCAGCCGGCCAAGCGCCAGCGCCGCTTCGACGTTGCCGCCGGGAGAATCCACGACAACGGGCAGTTTTCGGCCACCAAGCCCCTTGAGCGTGCGCTTGAACAGGGCCGGCGTGCCGGCCTCTATCGAGCCTTCAGCCGATATCCATTCCGGGCAGGTCGGTTCGCAACCAGGCGCGCTGCTGCGGACGACGACAAACCGCATCGTCGGACCAAGATCCGGCGCGGATTTTTTGGTATTCGCCGCGAAGGCAGCGTGTCCCATGACCAGGAACGACGCCAGCAAGATCATCCCAAGCATCCACCATGCCTGGCCATTCAGACGGTGCCACGAAACCATTCGGGAAGCCCCCCGCAATGCGACCTATAGTAGTTCAGCTTTGCCGGCTTGCAACAGCGTTTTGCGACGATGGCGCAAGCGCCGGCCGTACCTAAAAAGGCAAGCCGGGTGTACGCGAATAAGCAAAAAGGGCAGCCCGAGGACCGCCCTTTGCATCGGATATCGGCCGGCAACGCCGACGCCGATTATTGGCCGACGCGAAGCTACAGCCTCGGGGGCGCCGCGGCTTCGGCGTTGGTTGACGGCGTGACCCTGCAATTGTCGGGCTTCGGCAGCGACTTGCAAATGGTGGCGCCGGTCAGTTCGTCCACGGAATGAGGACCCGTCGTCAGGCCAAGCTTCAGCATCGTGTCAGGTTCGAGTTGGTGCTCGACCGGAATGCGCTGAAGCGCCATGAACAGATCAGGGTTGATTGCCATCTCGTCAAGGTAAGTCTTGATCAGCTGGTTTTGTCCCATCAGGCCCAGGCTGAGCAGCGCCCATGAACCGACAAGCCGCCTGACGCCGCCCGCCAGCATCAGCGCGCAGGCCGAATCGCAGTCGCCTTTCGCATCGCTGGCCACTCCGGCATATGCACCGTCTTTGGCCAGGCAACTCCACTCTCCCGGGTCGCAGCCAACGAAAACGGTGCGAGCAACGGCGACGTCGAGCCTCCTCTCGTGGATAATCCTCCCGGCCGCCAAGGCGCCAAATAAGTCGCCACCTCGCGAGCTAACCACTATGGGCAGCCGCCGGTTGCCAAGCGTGGCGAGGAAATGGCGCAGCTTCTGCGGGGTCTGGCTCGTGATTACGCCTTGGGCCGATATCCATTCCGGACAGTCGGGATTGCAGGACGAATTGCTGCCACGAACCACGACGAAGCTCATCTCGGGTGCCCCGTTCCCTGGCACTGCCCCGAGCGGCAGAACCCACATCCATTCCGGACAGTGGGGCTCGCACATCGGATTGCTGCCGCGAACGAGTATGAAGCCCTTGTCCGGCGCCTCGTTCCCTGGCGCTGCCTCAATCGGCTGAGGAGCCGCCTTGGCGGGCTGAGAAAGTGGCACTTGAGCCGGTTGAGAAGGTCCGGCCTTCGGCTCGATTGCTGCCACCTCGGCCGGCTTGGCATTCGCCGGTAGTTGGCGGCAAGTCGGTGCCGACTTGTCGAGCGAGCACATGCTTGAGCTGGTCAGCAGATCTACAGTGTCCATGCTGGTGACCAATTTCGTCGCCATCATATCATTGAGGACGATCTGCCGCATATCACTGGCAGGCGTGGCTTTCATTACGTCAAGAACGCCCTGTCCCACTCCCATCTCCCGGAGATAGGCCGATAGCTTCCTTGCGAGCGCCTTGCTCATTTCATAGGTCTTGTGGCTTTCGCCTTGAGTGACGGTTTCTGTAGTGACCCGGTATTTTTTGCCCCGCACTACGCGATAGGTGGTTCGATAGTGCTTTGTGCTGGGGAAATAGGTGGTGGTGATCTGATGAACACCCAGATAGGCCCAGCCACCGGCCACCCGGCGGACGCCTCCAGCGAACATCAGTGGACAGGCGGAATTACACATGGCGCCGCCGTCAGAAGCGACGCCGAAATGTGCAGCGCCCTTGCCGTCGTCGGCCGGGCATCCCACTGCGCCTGGCCAGCATTCTGTAAAACTGGTCGTGCCAATTGCGATATCGAGCTTATTCTTTCGGATTATTCGGCCGAGTTGGAGCGCCGCGCCGACATTGCCGCCGGGGGAATTGACGATAATCGGCAGTTGGCGGCGGCCGAGTGTCTTCAATATACGCTTGAGTTTAGCTGGCGTACCTGCCTCGATTGCGCCTTCGGCAGAAATCCATTCCGGACAGTTTGGCTCGCAGCCGGTGGCGCTGCTGCGCACGACGATGAACCGCATCTCGGAGAAACCATCGGTCCAAGCCTCCGGATCGGACCATTTCGGGAAGACATCCTCGGCCTTCGCCGCAAAGGCAGCCATCGCCATTGCGACCACCGGCACCAAGCGAACCAGCCCGCGCCACCACGCGGCCATACTCCTTAAACGGCGTCCCCAAACCACGCTTGGCAAAAGCCCCCCTCGATGCAACCTATAATAGTTGCGGCGGTGGTGCGTGCAACAGCTTTGAAACGACCGCGCAAGATTTTTTCTGCGCGGACCCAGTAAACTGAATAGGGCGGCCCGAAGACCGCCCTTCCCTGTCGATCCGACAAATGCCGGCGTCGATTACTCTTTGATGGTGACGACGATGCCGGCACCGACGGTGCGGCCGCCTTCACGGATGGCGAAGCGCAGCTTCTCT
>NZ_JBVVQJ010000068.1:0-14613 GCF_055811475.1 Mesorhizobium sp. WSM4829
GAGCGAGCGAGTTTTTACCAACACTTTCCTCAACGTAGCGGTAGCTGGATCGGCATAGCTTAGGCTCTCTCCGTCGCGATTGGCGCGAAGGAGAGGACACATGAACGCGAATGAGTACCTGCAAAGCAGCACGCTCGGAAGCGATTCACGGCCCCCATGGCAAGTTTGCACGCGTTTATGCGGGCAGATTGTCGGACGAAGGCTTCGGTCGGCAATGCACCTGGCGATCACTCAGCCTATTTCGTGAGCTGAGAGACTGGCATGTCGGCAACGGGCACGATCTCCAGGATTTAAGCGAAGTTCATGTTGAGCGGTTTCTTGAGCACCGTTCCAAACACTGGAGCATCGATTCGGGCGACCGATCGGCGCTCCGGCGCTTGCTTGCCGCGTTCCGGCAAGAAGGTTTGATACCAACCGCCCCTCCGATTGAGCGTACGGAGTACGAGCAGATTGTTGATGTGTTCGCGGCTTACCTCACGAATGAGGGAGGGCTGGCCGCCTCGACGGTGGAAAGCCACGAGCTGCTGTCACGCCGGTTTCTGCAGGAGGTCTGTCCGGCTGGCGCAGATGGGTTTGCAGCGCTCACCCCGGAGATCGTCATCCGCTATGTCGAGCGACATGCTCTCGATGGCTCCGGCGACAGCGGCAAGGCGATGTTTGGGGTGGTGCGCGCCTTCCTGCGCTATTTGCATCTGAAGGGGTCCATTTACATGCGCAGTTGGGTAGGTATGCAATCATTAGCGACAGGAATGCAGGCTCGCTCTCACCATGCCTGCATATCAATTTAGCATGGCCCATGAGCCGTAGTCATCGCCTAAAAGACACAAAACATCTTAACCCGGTCTGACCTTCGGGCGGCGCGAACTAACAGGCAACAGCAAATTGGCGATGCTCGATGTTGATCATTTGGTGAAGCCGGTCAGCGACGGCAATCCGTGCGGTGATGCTCTCGATTACGATCTGAGTTTTCTCGAACTCGAGATGGCGGCCCAGGGCAAGCCCGCTCGGCAGATGGGAGATTCCGTCATAGCCGCGGAGGCTCCCGATTGGCGCCAAGTCTGGCAGCTTGGCCTGGAGCTCGCTACCCGCACAAAAGACTTGCGCGTCGGTGTCCTGCTCACCCGCTCCGCTCTCAGCCAATTCGGCTACCCCGGTCTTCGCGACGGCCTGGAGCTGCTCGCTGGGTATGTGGAATCCCATTGGCCTGAGCTGCATCCGCGGCCAGACGTAGAAGACTGTGGCGATCAGACGGTGCGCCTTAACGCCTTGGCAAATCTCTGCAATCCCTCCGGGCTTATCGCGGAAGTTTGCCAGGTTCCCCTCACCGCGTCCAGGCAGTTTGGCACCTTTACGCTGCGCGATTGGATGGAGACGCAGCGATCTCAATCGAGCGAGATCGATTTAGCGACGATCGACCTCGCCTTCGGCGACACCGACCCCGCTCTCCTCTGTCAACTCGGGGCGGATCTCGACGCCAGCCTTACGGCTGCGATCGGCCTAGACGCCATAATGAACGATCACGTCGATATGATCGACGCTGTCCGATTCGAGCCCCTCATTTCGGTGCTCCGCCAGGGCAAGGACATGGTAAGTCGCCACCTGAAAATCCCTCAATCCGAAAGGGTTACGCAGCCGCTGCATAAAGGAGCCGAGGTGCGCAATCCGGAAGAGATTCGCGGCCGTAACGATGTCATCAGCATACTCGACGGTATCTGCCGCTGGTATCAAGTGAACGAGCCGGCCAGCCCCGTGCCAGCCTTGCTCGACCGGGCGAAGCGACTTGTATCCAAGGACTTTATGGCTTTGCTCGAGGAACTCGCGCCGGATGGGGCTGCTCAATACCGCTCGATCGCGGGCCTGGCGGCCGACTCGGGTGCATGACCTCGGAATCTCGAAGCTTAACATGAGGACAAACCGAAGAATGGCAAAGACAAGCAGTCAGAAATTCATCAACCGAAATCGCCCCCCTCGGGTCCAGATCGAATATGACCTAGAGACCTATGGCTCGCAAAAAAAGGTGGAACTTCCCTTCGTGGTGGGAGTCATGTCTGATCTCACCGGCAACCCCGCCGAGCCGCTGCCCCCAGTGGGCGAGCGTAAGATGATGGAGATCGACATCGATAATTTCGATGACCGGCTCAGATCGCTAAAACCCAGGGTGGCCATGCGGGTCCCCAACCGTTTGACCGGCGAGGGCCAACTGGCTGTCGACGTGACCTTCGAGTGTATGGACGATTTCTCGCCGGCAGCCGTGGCGCGCAAGGTGGGAAGCCTAAACGCGCTGTTGCAGGCCCGCATGCAGCTCTCCAATCTGCTAGCTTACATGGACGGCAAGATGGGTGCAGAGGAACTGATCGCCCACTTCCTCGGCAATCCAGCGCTGCTAAGTAGCCTCAGTGGCGTACCGAAGGACGACGTGGCTGATGAACCGGCGGAAGCACCATTGACCTCCTTCCCAGAGACGAAGGAGGATTGATTGTGACCTTCGTAAACTCAATACCTGCCGAGGTGCAGGCCCCGGTTCTCGATTCCGAGGATTTCGTCATTCTGCTGCAACGCGAGTTCAAAACGCATTCGGATCAGGCCCGCAACGCAGTGGAGAATGCGGTCAAAACGCTGGCTGAGCAAGCCCTTCGCCACACACCGCTGATCAGTGATGATGCCGTTGAAACGATCCAGTCAATCATAGCATCGATCGACGACAAACTATCGGAACAAATCAACGAGATACTCCATCATCAGGACTTTCAGGCGCTGGAGTCGGCTTGGCGGGGCTTGCATCACCTTACGTTCAACACCGAGACGGACGAGACGTTGAAGATCCGCGTTCTTTCTATTTCGAAGACAGAACTGTCTCGGACGCTGCGAAAGTACAAAGGAATCGCCTGGGATCAGAGTCCTCTGTTCAAGAAGGTCTACGAAGAGGAATACGGGCAGATTGGCGGGGACCCCTTTGGCTGCTTGGTTGCGGACTACTACTTCGACCATAGTCCGCAGGACATTGATCTACTGACGGGGATTGCGCAAATTGCTGCGGCAAGCCATTCCCCGTTTATCTCAGCGGCCTCACCGCATTTGCTGCAGATGGATTCTTGGCGTGAACTTGCTAATCCTCGCGACATCACGAAGATCTTCCTAACGCCTGAGCACGCCGCCTGGCGGGCTTTTCGCGAGAGCGAGGACTCCCGGTATGTGGCGTTAACACTCCCGCGCGTGCTCGGGCGGCTGCCCTACGGCGCTAAGACCAATCCAGTTGATGAATTTGCGTTCGAAGAGGACACCGATGGCAGCGACAGCGCAAAGTATCTATGGACGAATGCGGCCTATGCCATGGGTGTGAACATCACGCGGTCGTTCAAACTCTACGGCTGGCTGTCCAGAATCCGTGGTTTCGAATCGGGTGGCTTGGTTGAGCACTTGCCGGTGCACACCTTCCCCAGCGATGACGGTGGCGTCGACCTCAAGTGCCCAACGGAGATTGCGATCAGCGATCGGCGCGAGTCGGAGCTCTCTAAGAGCGGCCTTCTGCCATTGTTGCATCGGAAGAACACGCAGCTGGGCGTATTCCTCGGTGCCCAGACCGTCAACAAGCCAATCAGATACGCAGACCCGGATGCCTCGGCGAATGCAGAGCTCAGCGCCAGGCTACCCTATATTTTTGCGACCTGCCGCTTTGCCCACTACTTGAAGTGCATGGTCCGCGACAAGATTGGCGCGTTCAAAGGACGGCATGAGGTCGAGGAGTGGCTTAACCAATGGATCCAAGGCTATGTCCACCCCTCGCCCGAGCTGGGGAGCGAAGAAAGCAAGGCGCAACAGCCGCTTTCGTCAGCAGAGGTCAAGGTCGAGGACGTCGAAGATAATCCCGGCTATTACACCGCCATATTCTATTTGCGACCACACTATCAGCTCGAGGGCCTTACCATCTCACTGAGGCTGGTGTCACGGCTGCCCGCGGCCCGCAAGGGCTGAGCCCTTACGCCGCCACAAGCATAGAGTCCGTCTTCATACCACGTCACTTCGGGACCATTCCGGCCCCCGATCCGAAACCGCCAGATAGAGGAATTTGGAATGGCATTCGATGCAGTTATGATTTTCACCCAAGCGTCCAAGGACGGCATCCGGCCGTTGGGCGAATCCATTATCCTGAAGAACGGTATCACGCTTAGCGACCAATGGAGTTTCTCGATGGAGAACAAGCTCAATATCGGCCCTCAAACCACAGGCGCCGGGTCAGGTAAGGCGGAATTTGAGGCCTTCACCATCAAGAAGCACGTGGATAACGCCTCTGCTGCCCTGTACGTGGCATGTGGCCGCGGCGCCCATTTCAATGGCGTCGAACTGAAGCTATTCAAGTCGACGGGCGCCGGGCTGGCGACGGCCGGGTCGAACCTGTTCTTAAACTGGATCTTTAATATGCTTGCGATCGAGAAGATCGAGTGGTCCTATGCTGAAGAAGCTCCGGAGGAGACGCTCACCTTCCGATTCGGCGCCTGCAAGGCCGTCTACTACGCGCAGGACGAGAAGGGTGCTCTTACCAAGGCTGGTGAGGGTAGCTGGAACCAAATCGCCAACAGTACTGACTTCAACAAGCTCGTCGCCTGACAGCTTGCAGATCAGCGCCCGTTCTGGGGCTCGCCATGCATTCGGGTCCCGGATCCTTGCTCGACATGTGGAGATTGAACGTGGTTATCACTGCCAGGCGGGACCTGATCCAGCCATCCCTTCTCGACCGGCTAACGGATGACGAGCCGCGCAGCGCGTCCGAATCGTCGAAAATTTCCAGCTTGTCGCTGCGCCAAGTGCAAGCACTGATCCTGCGCGACGTGTCGTGGCTGTTTAACGCAAACCAGTTGGCTGCGACCGTAGACCTCCAGTCCTACCCCCACGTGGCAGCCAGCACGCTCAATTACGGTATCCGCCCCTTTGCCGGGCACCTCGTCGATGGCATCGACGCAGCCGCCCTGGGACAGGAGATTGCCGACAGCTTGCAACGTTTTGAACCTCGGCTCCTTGCCGACAGTGTCAAGGTCACACCCCTCACTGACGCCGACCGCAACGGTTCTCTTGGCTTTAGGATCGAGGCCGACCTCCTGGCAAAGCCAGTGCCGCTGCGGATTGTGATCCGAACCGAGCTTGACCAGGAACGCAAGATGGTCCGCGTTGCCGATCTAGGTGCGGAGATAAGCTGATGGACCCAAAGCTCCTACGGTTATATAATGATGAGCTTGCGTATATGCGGGAGATGGGAGCTGAGTTTGCCCGCGCATTCCCAAAGGTGGCCGGCCGACTGGGAATGGAAGCAGCCGGGGTCGCCGACCCTTATGTCGAGAGGCTGCTGGAAGGCTTCGCCTTCCTGGCGGCGCGGGTCCAATTGAAGCTGCAAGCTCGTTTCCCGGACTTCACGCAGCACCTGCTGGAATTGGTCTATCCGCATTTTCTGGCGCCCATCCCGTCGATGACGATTGTCCAATTCGGGCCGGATCCACTGACCGGACGGTTTGAGCACGGATATCTGGTGCCGCGCGGAACCAAGCTGCTGGGCCAACTCGCTTCGGATGCGATCACCCATTGCGAGTTCCGTACGGCGCACGATGTCCACCTCTGGCCGATTGCGGTGAGTGCCGTAGATTACTACACGACGCCGGCGCAAATTTCGGCCCTGAATCTTCCGCCCCGGCAAAATGCGAAGGCCGCGCTGCGACT
Organism: Mesorhizobium sp. WSM4829; assembly: GCF_055811475.1. Taxonomy (NCBI): domain Bacteria; kingdom Pseudomonadati; phylum Pseudomonadota; class Alphaproteobacteria; order Hyphomicrobiales; family Phyllobacteriaceae; genus Mesorhizobium; species Mesorhizobium sp. WSM4829. The sequence continues at coordinate 5,707 of NZ_JBVVQJ010000068.1, forward strand.
GCGCCTTCGGACAACCAATGGCATGCCGTTCAGAAATCTCGCGCTGAGGGCCCTGACACTCTACCTCGCCGGGCCTGATGGCATTGGTGCGACAGTCGCCGAACAGCTTATCGGCAATGCCTGCGCAATTGTCGCCCGGCCCGCCAACCCGCCGCCCCCCTGGCAGGAGAAAATCCCGCTCAACGAACTGCGGCAGTGCTGTCTAGAGCCCGACTCCGCTCTCCTGCCGGAGGTTCCCCGCTCCTTCGACGGGTATCGTTTGCTTCAAGAGTATTTCGCGCTTGCGGAACGAACCTTGTTCATCGAGCTCGGCGGGCTAGCCAACGCCGTGGCGCTGTCGACGACAGAGAGCCTTGAGATCGTATTCGTGCTCGACCGTGCCGAGCCTCGGTTGGAACGTCACCTCGGAACTCAGAATATCGCCCTGTTCGCGACGCCGGCTATTAATCTTTTCGAACGCCAGGCGGATCGCATTCATTTGAGCGACAAGAACTACGAGCATCATCTGGTTGTAGATCGAATGAGGCCGCTCGACTTCGAGGTTCAGTCGATTCTCGAGATGAGCGGCGAAGGAGAGAGCAGCGAAACCATTCAGTTTTCTCCATTTTACAGCATCAGCGCCGATGAACGGGAGGTGCAGCACTCCAGCTATTATACAGTCAGACGAGAGCATCGCCTGCGGTCGCAGCACCAGCGCCTCAAGGGTGCCAGTACTGACTATGGCGGCACCGAGACTTTCATCTCACTTGTCGACCGCCGGGCGGCTCATAATTCGGCGAATCCCCGGCAGTTGTCGGTGCGGTGCCTTTGCTCGAACAGGCATCTGCCGCTGCTATTGCCGATCGGTTATAAAGAGACAGACTTCACTCTCGAAATCGGAGCTCCGGTCACCGCCACGCGATGTCTGTCGTTGCCGACGAGGCCGCGCCAATCCTTCGCCACCGGCGATGTCGCCTGGAAGCTGATCAGCCATCTGTCGCTGAATTATCTGTCGATCACGAATTCCGACAATGAGGGCCATGGGGGCGCAGAAGCGTTGCGAGAAATCTTGCGCCTATACGTCGATCCCAAGGATGCTTTCGCGTCGCGGCAGATCGACGGCATACGCGGAGTCCAGTCGCGAACGATAGTTCGGCGGCTGCCGGGCGGAGGACAAGCTGCAGTCGCACGTGGAATCGAAATCAGCCTCGTGCTGGACGAAGCGGCTTTCGAAGGCGTTGGCATTTTTCCCCTCGCCTCCGTGCTCAACCAGTTCTTCGCCAAATATGTTTCAATCAACAGCTTCACCGAGATGGCCGTCTCGACGTTGCAACGCGGAAAAGTTATGCGATGGCCGCCGACGGTTGGTCGCCGGACGATCCTCTGATGCCTCGCTCTCTCGCACACTTTGTGAGTGCAGTAGCGGCCGAGCCGCATGCCTACGATTTCTTTCAGATTATGCGTGTCATCGATGCAATCTGCTCAGATCGCCCCAGGCTTGGGGAATCAAGCGGGCCGCGCTTCGATCGGGTGCGGATTGGACAGCAGCCCGCGCTGGCCTTTCCGACCCGGTCTATCGCGCGCGTGGCTGAGGCTGGAGAGAACCATCCCGCCAGTATTTCCACCTACGCCTTTGGCCTATTCGGGCCCAACGGTCCGCTGCCTTTGCATCTGACGGAGTACGCGCTTTTAAGGCAGCGCAATGCCGGCGACGAGACGCTGGTTCGGTTTGCCGATATCTTTCATCATCGCCTAGCCTCGCTCTTCTTCCGTGCCTGGGCGGAGAGCGAGCCGACCGTTAGCCATGACAGGCCACAAGAAGACCGCTTTGCCCTGCAGCTCGGCTCGCTCGCGGGTTTTGGCATGACATCTTTGCATGGCCGGGACGCCATGCCCGATCTGGCGAAATTTCACTTCACTGGCCGTCTTGCCTCGCACGCGCGCAATGCCGAAGGGCTAGTCGCTATTCTCAACAGCTTCTTTGTGGCCCCGGTCGAAATCCGTGAATTTATCCCCAAATGGGTTCAGTTGCCGCTGGGCGCGCTCTGCCTCCTCGGCCGCGACGCAGGCACTGCCACCCTTGGCAGCACAGCCGCTGTCGGCGGCAGGATCAAAGTCTACCATCATCGCTTCCGCATCATTATCGGCCCGCTCGGTTTGGCTCAGTACGAGCGGCTTTTGCCAGGCACGTCCGACCTCAGAACTTTGGCCGAGATTATCCGAAACTACCTGGGAGATGAACTGGATTGGGAGGTCAATCTGATCCTGCGACAAGAAGAAGTGCCGAAACTCCGGCTGGGACATAGCGGTAGGCTCGGCTGGACGAGTTGGATCGGCGAGCGCAAGACGCGACGTGATGCCGACGACCTGACTACGGCGCCGATCGAGCTCTGCCGAACGGCCGCCGTCCCGAACTTTCCGAAGCAATCTGAGAGGGTCGACTATAATGGGCCGCATGAATCTTATTAGCGATCTCGATGTACTCTGCTATGCAAGTACAATCAAAAGGTGTTCAGCATTCCGCAACCTGCGCGACAGTATTTTTGTTGAGCTGTTTCAAGACCCGCCCAGTGGCGCTGCACAGCCGGATCTCTGGAAGTTTTTACGCGGTTTCGCCGTTGATCAAGCCATCCTCGCGCATCGTGTGACTTTCGAGAACGCTTTGACGCCAAGTAAGCACCTCCAGCCCGCCGATGTGGCAGAGCCGGATGAGCAGCGGGGCGTCATTAATATGCGGCTCCAGATTCCCTCCCCGGAGAGCGGCGGTGGGCGCCCGACGGACAGGCGGCTCATCATTGATTCCCGGCAGGCGCCCCTCCATGGTTCTCGTTGGCGGCGCTCCGTCCGCGTCTCTTGAGCCAAGACAAAAAGGTAGTACGGCGCTCTTGCAGCTCAACCGCGGAAGTCCCCATGGTCCAGCCTACAATTGAAAATCTCCTGAAGCACAATCGATTTGCCGCAGTTACCTCGGCCGCACTCCAGCCGAACGAAATCATTTTTCGAAGGCTAAGAGGCACCGAACGGCTGGGGGAGCCTTTTCTCTATGAGGTGAAGCTCGCCACACCCAATCCGGTTCAGAACTTCGCCAACATTCCCGGACAATTTTTGACGGTCGGCCTTAAGCTGAAGGACGCGGGAACGCGCTTCTTCAACGGCCTCATCACTCGACTCGAGTATGTCGGCCTGGACGACACGGAGCACCTCAATTACGTGGCGGAGTTGCGGCCTTGGCTTTCGCTGCTCGAATATCGTACCAACAGCCGAATTTTTCAGGATAAAACCAGCATTGAGATCATCACCAAAATTTTTCAGGAGCACAAAGGCAATTTCAAGAATCGGACGATTGGGCGGTTTCCAAACCGCACCTTCTGCGTACAGTACAACGAGACAGATTTGGCCTTCGTCAGCCGCCTAATGGAGCAGGATGGTCTCTACTACTATTTTGAACATGGGGAGAATCGACACGATCTGGTGCTGGTCGACAACCTTTCGAGCCACGAGACATGCAAGCCTGAGGCTGTGGAGACCCACCACAATCTCAGGCCCGCCCGAAGTCTTTATCGAGATGATGTTATCTTGCATTGGAACGAAGTCGTGTCCCTCCAGTCGAACAAGGTCATTCTCAAGGACTACGACGATGAGAAGCCAATGGCAGAACTCACCGCTGTCGCGCGCACCCCTTCCGTGCGGATCGGCGGCATTCCTCCTGGAAAGAGCACAGTGGGTGCCGGTAGCCGTCTTTCTGGCGCCGCTGTCGTGGAATCGGAGACGGCAACTACGGACGTTTGCTCAGCTGTACAGGAGACATTCATCTATCCTGGAGGCTACAAGGCAAAAAGGGATGGCGACTTCTACGCCACGATCCGCGCAGAAGAGCTTGCTTGTAACGCCTATCGGGCGCGTATTGAAACTACGGCTCGCCAAATCAAAACGGGAGTAGTCTTTAAGGCTGCAAACCCCTTCCATTACGGCGATTTGGGTGCGCGCCCAAAGGGTACCCAGCGCTTTCTGGCCGTCGGGAACGAATTCACGGTTTTGGGGGAAGTGGGAGACCGTCCAACGGGCGCGGTCACCACCGACCAGCACGCTGAGTGCTTCCTTTATCACAGCACGGTGGAGATCATCCCCGCGAGCACTCAGTATCGTTCCCAGCGCCGCACACCGGTGCCGGTGATCAAAGGACCGCAAACGGCGGTCGTGGTGGGCCCAAGAGGCGAGACAATCACGACCGATCAGTACGGCCGCATCAAGGTCCATTTCTTCTGGGACAGCGAGAGCAACAAGGACGAAAACAGCTCCTGCTGGATCAGGGTAGCCCAGAACTGGGCCGGCAAGGGCTTCGGCTGCCTTCTAATTCCAAGGATCGGCCAAGAGATCGTAGTGGACTTCCTCCACGGTGACCCTGACCGTCCCCTCGTAACCGGGGTCGTTTACAACGGGTCCAACCTGCCTCCTGAAAACCTACCGGTCAACAAGTCCCGCTCCACATTCCGAACGCACACCGATCGAGGTACAATTGCGGATTACAATGAGCTACGGTTCGAGGATAGGCAGGGTTGTGAGGAGGTCTTTCTGAAAGCGCAGAGAGACCACAACGTTCAGGTTGGAAACATCTATGCCATCGACGTCGCGAAGCAATACCTCCTGACCTCCGCCTCAGCTGCGGCGACGTTTGGTAGCAGTATCGAGGTGACACCTGACAAGATTCGCCTCTCAGTAATGGGCGCAAGCGGCCCCCAGGCAATCGAAATCAGCGCAGCCGGCATCACTCTCATGAACGCTCAGCGAGCCTCGATCAAGGTGTCGGGTCCTTCGGTCATCATCAACGACGAAGCGCTTGTGGTGACCTGATGCCTAGTCCTGTCCTTCACAAAGGAACGGCCGCGACTTGCCCCCACGGCGGCAGCCTCAATATATCGGCTGCCTCGCTGCGCGTCTCCGTCTCGGGCATGCCCGCGGCGGTCTTGACTGACCAAGGCCTCGTTGCCGGCTGCGTCTTCACGCTTCCGAACGGTAAACCGCAGCCCTGTGTGACCACACGGTGGCTCGCCGCCGCTACGCGGGTCTTGGCCAATGGTCAGCCAATCCTCATCAATCCGCTTGCCGCTCTTTGTCTCTCGGCAGAACAAATTCCCGGCGGGCCGCCGATCATCGCCTCCAGCCAGACACGGGTCATGGCGACGTGAGTTCGCCTTTCCCTGCGCCGCCACCCGCGAGTGGAGCGGCCAGCGCCTGGCCGGATCACCCGACACCTGTGCGTTATGCCTTGAACTGTTGATCATAACTGGCCCGGGTGAGCGGATCATTCCCCCGACCTTCGACTCGCCCGTACCTGCAATGCTTCTTGCCGCCGGCAAAGCCGTCAACCTCAACCTGTCGGAGGGCCTCCCATGAGCGACGTCTACCACGGCTGCGATCCCGTTCGACGCAATGCCCTGGAAGCTTCGGCGATCGCCCGTTTCGGGCATCGGCTATATCGAAAGTGCAGGAAGACGGGAGCGTAGCTTAGCCTCTTTTCACCGAGAGTACACTCGTGGAGGCCAGCACACGAGCAGCCCGGTCTTCTCTGTCGATGTTGAACGCTGATCAACGCCGGCCGCAATTTGAGAGCCAGGTTCGACCGATTTTCATCCGAGCACAAGGAACAATGCCATGAACGAAGAATCGGGACCTGTTGTGTCTATCTCCTGCGCAGACGAACGAAAACTCGGTGCTGCCCTGATAGCAGTTCAATCCGCACTTTGGGTGGCGATTGAGAAACTATCAAAAAATCAGGAAGGTGGAGGTCAGCAGTGGTTTGACGATCTCGAGCAGGTCGCGCTCAAGGAAGCCATGGGCACCGTCACGACAGGTATCTCGATTGAGGCTGAAGCGGAAAGCCTCAAGTTTGGAATCGATGTCCTTAAGGCAATCCTGCATGCGAAGCGCGTTCAGCTCGGACTTGATGCAAAGGCATAACGCGTTCTCGTCGGCGCGTCAGTGTTGCCGAAGGGCAGACCGGCCGCTCGACATCTGCTACCCGAGCCCACCTAGACTAGCGCACGCACAGCAAGATCACTGATCGGTCGAAATGACCGCCTTTGAACATAGCAAGCGCGTTCCCCGAACGAGAGGCCTTCGTGCCGGATATGGATTGCCATTCCGTTTGCGACAGAACCCGCCGTCTTGATGGGGCCGGGAATCCGGCCGCGGCTGGCGTTGCCTTTCTGATGGGAGCGCTTTTGCTCTCCGATCGCCGGTTCTCCTGGCCGTGCGCAAATCCGATCCGGCATTTCCGTCTGCGAGCGCGGTTTGCGGTTGATCCGCCAGTTTGTGTCAAGCGACACGAGGCAATAGGAGGGGCCAAATCATCACTTCACTGGATAAACGTAAACGACGGTACAGCATCCCTGAGATAGTACCATATACAATATGCATGACGGGAGGCGCGCCCCTCGCCGATATACCATGGAAGCTTCCTTGCGTTCCTATCCGGAGAGATCGAAATGGACAACACAGGACGGCCGTTGGCCCATGGCGCTGCCGAAGAGGGTCATCTTGCCCGGGAACTATGGTGGATAGAGAACTTGACAGGTATGCCGTCCCAATCGGCGCTGGACCCAGATGATAGTTCGCTTGCGGTGCCAACGCGACCGTACTCGCTTGCTTCCCAACCTCCTATCGAAGAGATCGATGCGTCTTCATTCGAGAGTAAAGCGATGGCCTTTTCTTCCGGTAAAATCAGATACATCGCCGAAAATCCACAAGAGTTTTCGCCTTTTGTCTCCTTAAAAGCCGATCGCACGGCAGTACTAGCAGGTTGCTCCGGTCACACCAGCGATGATACCGCCAGGGCGCGCTATTTTAGCTATGAGTTGGGCGAAACGTGCGCTGGGCTGTTAAGAACAGAAGGCGGATTTAGCATCAAAAACGAACCGTGGCGGCATCAATTTCCCGGGCGAAAACGCATTACATCCATTGTAGACCTTCGCGTTACGCATCCCCTAGTCGAGAACGCGGGCGATATTCTGCTCGAACATCAACTTCGACTCGACGGCGAACGGCCGCTGATCATGTCATGTCCCGCTTTGCCAGAGATGGAAGACCGTCTGGAGCAGATGGGCTTTGTTAACGTGGGTGAAAATCGGTGGGTCCTTGACCCGACGCAGCATCCCGACCTGTGGACGAAGAATAACGACGGTAAATGGCAGCGAGCAAACAAACCGGGGCTATATCTCTCGAAGTCCGTGAGCGACGATAGCGACAGCGAAGGAAGTGGTGATGCGTATTCGAGCGAAGCATATATCGAGGATGAATCGTCTGATGATGACCCGACTTGGCACTTGGAACGCTATCTGAATAGGCTGGAAATCAAATGAGACACCTGGCTGACGTCGCACGAGCGGCTGTCGGTGCTGAGCCGGCTGGATATGAGCCTCGGCGGCATCCCTGCCGTGCGCGCTTTTGCTGCGCAGCGGCATGAGCCGGAAAAGTTCGACCGGCCACGACTGTCAGGTCCCATGGGCGGGTGGATTGGGATCTGCTCTCAGGCAGAGGAGTGGAATCGTTCCACCAACTCTCTGGAAACGACGGAGGCGGTCGCCCACCCAGGTTCCCCACAGACCGTGGCGTGCGGAGCTACCCCACCATGAGGCCGGAGTTCCAAAAGGGTCGCCCAGGTCGATGTCGAAATCGCACCGGGGCGCTCGCCTTCCTCAAGTTGGCCTCCATTCGCCTCATGGTCAAAAGGCTTTGTGATAAATCATTAAGTCCCCCGGACTGACCGTTAACGGAGAGGCAAGTGTTCGTTAATTTCCATTGGATTACCGGAGTAATGGTCGGCTTCGAAATTATTGACGATCCAGATTGCACGCGTGTTGTTGTAGACTTAGGGGTCCTCCGTATGATGATTACCAAGATGCGATAGTGAACCGCGCCGGGATTGCCCGAGGCTCCCACCCTTGAGAAGTAGGAGCCATAATGAGCAATACGACAAATCGATTTTCAGCTGGGGTCCGGGCCGGCGCGGTTCGGATGGTTTTGGATCACGAGGGGGAGAACACCCGTCGCGTTGGGCGGCGATATCGTCGATGGCGGCCAAGATCGGCTGCACGGCGCAGACGCTCAACGAATGGGTCAAGAAGGCGGAGGTGAACAGCGGCGTGCGGGCCGGCCTTCCCACCGAGGTTGCTGAGAAGCTGAAGGCGCTGGAGCGGGAGAACCGCGAGCTGCGCCAGGCCAATGAGATCCTACGCAAGGCTTCCGCATATTTTGCCCAGGCGGAGCTCGACCGCCCATTCAGGCGATGATCGCCTTCATCGATGATCACCGGGATGTCTACGGGGTCGAGCCGATCTGCCGTGTGCTGCCGATCGCCCCATCCACCTATCACGACCATGCGGCCAGGCGTGGCGATCCCTCCCGGCTGTCGGCGCGGGCGAAGCGGGACGAAGCCTTGAAGGGAGAGGTGCGGCGGGTGTTTGATGAGAACTTCGGCGTCTATGGCGTGCGTCAGGTGTGGCGGCAACTTAGGCGGGAAGGCTTCGATGTCGCCCGCTGCACGGTAGCGCGGCTGATGCGGCAGATGGGCTAGAGGGGGCGATTCGCGGCAAGCCAGTGAAGGCCACGAAGAGCGATCACACCGCGCCTTGCCCGCTCGATCACGTTAACCGCCAGTTCCACGCGCCGGCGCCGAACATGCTGTGGCTTTCGGATTTTACCTACGTGGCCACCTGGAGCGGCTTCGTCTATGTCGCCCTCGAATTTGACGCCTTTGCTCGCCGCATCGTCGGCTGGCGGGTGAGCCGAACGGCGCATGCCGGCGTTGTCCTCGATGCGCTCGAACAGGCTCTGCATGAGCGGCGACCCATGCGCGGCGGTGGCGTTATCAACTTAACTCGCCGTCAGCGATTTGCGGCATAAACGCGATGGAATGAATAAGCCGCCCAT
>NZ_JBVVQJ010000069.1:0-14301 GCF_055811475.1 Mesorhizobium sp. WSM4829
GATGCGCATCGGCCTCGCAGAGTTCCAAGCCATCAAGTACGGAGCCACGCTCGATGTGTGAATCCGATAGGTCACTAAACGGGGAGAAGTGCCCGGCAGGGCGATGAGGGGCGGCGCCGACTCCGACAACTGATCCCCTTGGCACGAAGTTGCTGGTCGCCTCACGCAGGGACAGCCCTATTTCGCGTCGTGGAAGATAATGCCGACGGTATGGCGCAGGCCGGAGCGAAGCCGGCTGACGCCGTGCCTGAGATTGACGCGGTAGCTGCCTTTGCTGCCCTGCACCGGACGATTGTGGACCGCGAAGGCGACTGCATCGCCCTGGCGCAGCGGCACCACCTCGGCGCGGCTCTGCATGCGCGGGCGCTGTTCGGTCAGCACGAACTCGCCGCCGGTGAAATCCTTATCCGGTTCCGACAGCAGGATTGCCACCTGCAGCGGGAAGGCAAGATCGCCGTAGAGATCCTGATGCAGGCAGTTGAAGTCGCCAGGGCCATACTGGAGCAGGAGCGGCGTCGGCCGCGTCTGGCCCTGCTCGTGGCATTGCTTGAGGAACGCGGCGTGTTCGTCCGGGTAGCGCTGGGCTATGCCCATGCGCTCGTTCCAGTCGTTGGCGACGGCGGCAAGGCGCGGATAGAGTGCGGTGCGCAAGCCGCCGATCAGCTCTGGCAGGGGATAGCGGAAGTAGCGGTACTCGCCCTTGCCGAAGCCGTGCCGCGCCATGTGGACATGGCTGTGGAAATGGCTTTCGTCGGGATAGAGCCCGGCGATCTCCCGGCATTCTTGCTGTGTCAGCAGCTTTTCCATCACCGCGCAGCCATAGCCGCTCATCTCCTCGGCCAGTGCCTGCCAGTCATATCCGGCGACGCGCGCTTCCGCCGATCGGACCGCTGCTTCTGGAACCGTGTGTATGGTCATGGCTCTGCCTCCTCTGGCTTCATCGGCTTCTGCAATCAGATGGGTGAATCGGCGCGTGCAAACCACCCGTTTCCTGCCAAGGGGTGTTGCACAGAGCGAAGCGTCACCCGCGCCCCCGCCCAGGCCTGTTTGACGAGCGATTTCAATGCCTCCAGCGAGACACCGGTTCGGGTTCCTCAGGCGCCGGCTTTGGCAGTTTTGCCGCCGGACGTGGCGAGGTAGAGGACGGCGCCGAGCATGATCGTCGCGCCGAGCACGCCTGCCGACGACGTCCGCTCGCCCATGAAAAGCGCGGCACCCAACGCGCCGAACCCACTTTCGGCGCTAAGCATCACCGCCGCGTGACTGGCCGAGGTGAAGCGCTGGGCGACGGTCTGGATGCTGAAGCCGACGGCGGTCGAGAACACGCCAAGCACAAGCAATTGCGGCCAGGCGTCGATCACGGTGGCAGGCGACAGATTGCCGTGCAACAGGCCGAACGGCAGGGTGACCACCGCCGCGCCGAGGCATTGCGTCGCCATGGCGGTGAACGGACGTCCGTAGGTTTGCGCATGGCGGCCGAGTTCGACCATCCACAGCGCAAAGCAGACCGCCGACAGCATGATCGCCGCATCGCCGCGGTTGAAGCTCGCGATGCCGCCGGACAGGAGCAGCGCGCCGACCACCGACAGGCCGGCGGCGAGCCCAACGGTCGTCGTCAATCGCTCGCCGATCAGCAGCCGCGCCGCAATCGGCGTCATCACCGTCGACGTGCTGACCAGAAAGCTGGCATTGGTCACTGACGTGCCGAGATAGCCGATCTGCTGAAAAACGACCGCGACCGCAAACAACGCGCTTACCCTTGCCAGGCTGGCGCGATAGAGGCCGCCTGCCGGCTGTCGGGGTTCGGTGGCGATCAGCGGCAGGACCATAAGCCCGCCGATCAGGCAGCGCATGCCGACCGCGCTCAACGGGTCGAGATGGTCGAGAATAGTCTTTTGCGGGATATTGCCGAAGCCCCACAGAGCTGCGGCAAACAGAAGAACAAGGTTGGCATGGAGCTTCGACATCGGCCTCCCCTCGCTTGGATGTCGAGGGAAGGCTGGCAGATGCCCGCTTACGGATCGCCTACGCGCTGGCATCGAGCTGTGGTGGCGAGGAACCCAGGCTGGAATGAGGCCGCGATCCTTCACGCCCCCTCTGGCCTGCCCTCTTTGCCCCCACTTGGCATCTCCCCCACGAGGGGGGAGATCGGCAGTTTCGCCGTTGCGCGTCTCTTCCCGGCCGAACAGGGCTAACGGAAAAATCAGACATTCATGGCAATGTTAAACCCGCCTGCCCGAATGAAGGTCAGGCGACGGTTGGGTGCTGGCCCATCGACAAGAAAAGGATTGCGCATGTCATCCTTGCTCAACACAGGACGTTCATCGCTTAAGCGCAGTCTGATCATGCTGGCAGTCCTGGCGTTTTGCATCCTGCCGGCCGGGGCGTTGGAGCCCGTTGATCTCCCGGAATCGCCAGACACTGTGGCCTTCAATGTTCAGAACAACGGCAAGTCGGTCCCAGTCACGTTGCGACAGCTGGAAAAGCTCGGTCTCTACCGGGTCACCACCGCAAGTCCATTTGAAAAGGGGCAGCTTACATTTGAAGGCGTCCTGTTCCGCGATGTGCTCAAGCTCGTTGGATTGGAAGGCGAGGATTCCGTTGTTCTGCGGGCGGTGGACGAATATGTGCAGATAATTCCGCGCCAAGATTGGACGGAAGGTCCTCTCCTGCTTGCCACCCGCCAGAACGGAAAATTGCTGACCCGACGCACGCAAGGTCCGACCCGGCTGGTCTATCCGCTCAACGACCACCCGGCCTTCGATACGCCAATCCACAAACCCCGGTGGGTCTGGCTGATCAAGACGCTCGAGCCTGGCGGCTGATCGAGTTCCGGCGTGGCTCGAATGGCACGCTTTGGATCGAGAGGCTGGCGCGTTCCCGTCACCTACGGGACCGCCATTGCGGCTGCAGCAGCCAGCTCTGCCGTCCTGATCACCGTACTGTTTCTCAGCCTCAGCAAGATCGAATATTCGCTGCCGCGGTTCGGCTTTTTCGCCATCCGCGAGTTCCACATTGCGATACGCGATGTAACCCACCTCAAAGACATGACATCGCTCGCCCAGGCAGCCCCCGGCTCAGCAGACAGCCTTGAGCAGTTATCGGCGGCGAACGACCTGGTCTACATCCGTTTCAAGCGGATCGACGGCACCGGGACAGCGAGCGAGATTCCCGCCTACGCAAGTATCGTTCCGCGTGTCGTTGACGCGGTGACACGGCTTGATGCCATGATTGCGGCCGGGCCGCCTCTCGATGAAAATATATTGAAGGAAATGGGGCTGGAACTCGAGCATCTCGTAGCGAGAATGAACGACGAATATTACAAATATGGAGATGAGATCAACGTCGATCTCTATTCGGCGGAAAAAAGCCTGAAGAGATTCAACTACCAGATTGCATTCGCTCTGGCGGTCTTGTCGCTGCTGGCGATCGGAACTGCCGTATTGCTTATCGGCCGTCGGGAAACGATAAGGAAACTGGAGTTTCTGGCCTGGCGCGACGCGACGACGGAATTGAAGAACCGTGCCTGGATGTCAGCCAACAGGGACGTGATGCTGGACCGGGCAAGGCTGGCCGGCAAGCAACTCCGCCTTTTCCTGATAGACTTGGATCATTTCAAGGGCGTGAACGATACGTTCGGTCATCACATCGGTGATCTGCTGCTGAAAGCCGTCGCCGAAATCCTGCAATCGGTCGAACGGCCCGACGAAGTTGTCGCCATCCGTTTGGGTGGCGACGAGTTCGCCGTCATGGCGATCGGGGACCGGCACGCGGCAGCCGATGCGCTCGGCGATCGGCTTCGCGAGCAATTGAACCGGTTTGCCGAACTCGCGGGCCACCACGTGCGGATGGGAGCCAGTATCGGCATGGCGTGTTTCCCCGAACATGGTTCGGATATTTCCACCCTGTTGCGCAACGCAGACAGCGCTCTTTATGTCGCCAAAGCGGAAGGACGTTCTGGCTTCGTGACGTTCTCGCCTGCAATCCTCAATCAGTTCGATATGCAGCTCGGCGAAGAAGCTGGGATCAAGCGTGCGCTTAACTGCGACGAGTTCTTTCTGGTTTGGCAACCCCAGTTCGAGCTGGCAACCGGCCGCATGATCGGCGCCGAGGCGCTCGTGCGCTGGCGCGACCCCGCTTCGGGAGCGATTCGTCTGCCGATGTCATTCATTCCAATTGCCGAACGAAGCGACCTGATACTGGAAGTCGACAAGGTCGTGCTGAGCAAGGCTTGCCTGCAGGCAGCCCGATGGGCGCCACTATCTGCCGATGATTTCGTTTGCTCGGTCAATCTTTCGGGCAAAAGCCTTCAGAACGATGCGTACTTCGCCCACCTTGTTCTGGTGCTGCAACAAACAGGACTGCCGCCCTCGCGCCTGCAACTGGAAATAACGGAGGGGGTGCTTATCCAGAACAGCCGCAACGCCTTGAACATGCTGACGGAAATTCGAAATATCGGCGTCGGTCTGGCACTCGACGATTTTGGATCCGGCTATTCAAGTTTCGGCTACCTTGCCGATTTCAACCTGGATCGGTTGAAGATCGACCGATCGTTCTTGAGCGGTCTGGAAGCGTCGAAGAAAAAACAGAACGTCGTTCGAGGCATTATAGCACTGGCCAATTCCCTCGGCTTGACCGTTCTGGCAGAGGGGGTGGAAAACGAAGCGCAGCTCGATTTCCTGATCGCCGAGCGTTGTCACAGCGCTCAGGGGTTTTTCCTGTCACAGCCGATCGAAGAAAATCGGCTGACGAACCACCTGGCTGCGAGGCGAGGCAGGGTGAAAGATACGGACAAGTTCAGGCTGGGCCTTTCTGCGTAGAGCATTTACACAGAGGAAGTGGTCCTGAGTCTGAAAGCGTCGCTGCCGGCCGGCCTCCAGATGCGAAATCCTATGCGAACAAGCCGACTGCTCGATCGTAAAAATGGTCGAGGGCGCAGCGCCTGGCGGCAATCCGGGCGGCTTCAAGCAATTCCTCGCGACCCGAGGCGCCGTCCTTGTAGGTTGCGATGACCACGCGCGCGATCCTTTCGGCGTCCTCGTTGTCGAGCTCCGCTTCGCCGGAGCGCAAAGTTTCCCGAACCACACCCCTCAAGAGATCCAGTTCAATGGTTGAAAAGACGCCCATATAGGGCGCGGATTTGCACTCCACGGCCATCTGAATTCCTCCCACTGTCACGATATCAAACACGCGGCAGATTACAACTAAAGTATTAGGCGAGCGCGCGCATTGGGGGTCGCCCGTAGGCGTTGAAACGGAATGGTATTAGTGTGCGCGTTCGGAGCTTCAGGGACGCGGCAAAAGAATGGATTTCAACTCAGGCCAAGGCTATTTCCTCATCGGCAGCCTTATCCTGGTCGGTGCCGGGCTGCTGATCCTATCGCTGATCGTCAATGCTCGTGTGGCGCACAATGTCCGCCACGACATACGCCATCGTGAAAAGCTGCTGGAATATTATCGCAACATCTTTTCCCAGCTCGGCGTGATCCTGATCGGTATTGGCGTTTCTCTGTTCATCTTCTTTTTTCAGCAGAATTATCAGGAGCAGCGCAAACGCGAAACGGAGCTCCAGCTGGTTCTCGCCAAATTGGCGGCGCGCATTGCTCGCGGCGCCGCCGTCGTCGAATACCTTGGCGAATTCGATGCGCTGCTCGATGATGGCGGTCCTTATATCAGCCCGGAACTCGGTGGAACGAATGCCGCGATCAGCGCGCACGGGGCGGAACTCGGCAAGCAGGTCGCCGAGATCCTTCTGGTTGAGCGCGACGTTGAAGTTCAAGCGTTCGAGATCCTGAACCTATCGCGCGATTTCGAAGCATCGTTCGTCGTCAACGAACTCAATCCCGCGCTGTGGTTCAACATCGTCCAGGATGAGAGCGAGATCAAATATGCCACCACTCAGCTCGCCCTCGACTACAAGGACCTGCAGGATGCGATCGGCGGAGACTCGATCGCGGTTGCGATCGCAAATCCTGAAAAGGAGGCAAAGATCAAGCAGGAGGTGCTCGACATCTTTTATGATGCCGATCTCTTGCGCCAGCGCAGCAGGAGACTTCTCGGCCGTGCGTGCTGGCTTTTCAGCCAGGGGCGCAGCTTCGTCAAGCTTGGACCGGTCGACGAGATCGAGGCCGATTCCAGGTCGCACCAGGAATGGATCGATCGGTCGAAACGCTTCCTGACGCAGTTGAAGTCGGGAAGCGGCGATTGTTTCAAATTGCTCCAGTTCAAGCCGGCGCCCTGAGTTGAGAACGCGCCGGCAAGCGGCCCGCCGCCCCGCCGCGGCCTGGCCTAATCGCTGCTCATGCAGAACCGGATGACCATTCCGATCCAAGGCTCTATAACGGGCCGACAGAATTGCGATGATCAAGGGGAGACGATGCGCTACATACGTCCGCTTTCAATGGAAGATGCCGTTGGCCAGTTGGCCGGTTCGCCCGGCACCGCCGCCATTCTCGCCGGAGGCAGCGACCTCCTGGTGAGGATGAAAGGCGGCTTTATCGAGCCCGACCTGATCGTCGACATCAAGGCAATCGACGGACTGGGCGAGATCAGGGAAACGGCGGAAGGCTTCAGCATCGGTGCCGCGGTGTCCTGCGCCCTGATGGGAGAGAGCGCGGCCTTGAACCGGGAATGGCCGGGCGTCGTCGAAGCGGCCAAGCTGATTGGCTCTAAACAGGTGCAGGGTCGCTGCACGATCGTCGGCAATCTTTGCAACGCCTCGCCGGCGGCCGACAGCGTGCCGGCGCTGGTGGCCGCCGGCGCCAGGGCATTGATTGTCGGACCAGGAGGCAGGCGCACGGTCGCGGTGGAGGCAGTGCCGACCGGGCCTGGCAAGACGTCGCTCGCCAAGGGAGAAATCATCGAGGCGATCCTGCTCGACAGGCGCGCGCCGCGCTCCGGCGATGCCTATCTGCGTTTCATTCCACGCACGGAGATGGACATCGCCGTGGTCAGCGCCGGGGTGAACCTGACGCTCGACGAGCAAGGTGTCGTCAAATCGGCCCGCGTGGCGCTGGGTGCCGTGGCGCCGACGGTGCTGCTGGTGGAAGAGGCGGCCGAGGCCCTCATCGGCAGGAAACTTGATGAAGCAGCACTTGAGCGGCTCGCCAAGGTCTCCTCGGGGGCCTGCCGCCCCATCGACGACAAGCGGGGCACGGTCGAGTTCAGAAGAAAAGTTGCGGGTGTGCTGGCCAGGCGGGCCGCCACGACCGCCTATGCGCGTGCAGGAGGCAAGTGATGGCCGCAATTGCAGTCTCAACGACGATCAACGGCGACAATGTCGAGTACCTTTGCCACCCGGACGAGACGCTGCTCGACGTGCTGCGCGACCGCCTCGGGCTGACCGGCGCCAAGGAAGGCTGCGGCACCGGCGACTGCGGCGCCTGCAGCATCATCCTCGACGACCGGCTGGTTTGCTCGTGCCTGGTGCTTGGGGCGGAGACCGAGGGCCGGCGCGTCGAAACCATCGAGGGCATGGCGCACGGCGACAGGCTGCATCCGCTGCAGCAGAAGTTCCTCGAACACGCAGCGCTGCAATGCGGCGTCTGCACGCCGGGCTTCCTGATCGCGGCGAAAGACCTGCTGGCCAAGAACCCCGACCCGACCGAGGAGGAAATCCGCTTCGGGCTCGCCGGGAACCTCTGCCGCTGCACCGGCTATGACAAGATCGTGCGCGCCGTCCAGGACGCCGCAAGCGTGATGAAGGGAGCCTGACGATGAACTTCGATCCGCGCTATTCCGGACGCAATTTCGCCTCCGTCGGCACGCGTCCCATCCGCCCCGACGGCGTCGACAAGGTAACGGGCCGCGCGCGCTATGGCGCGGATTTCAACATGGCCGGCCAGTTGGTCGGGCGTGTCCTGAGAAGCCCGCACGCGCACGCCACGATCAGGAAGATCGACACCTCGAAGGCGGAGAAGCTCAACGGCGTGAAGGCGGTGATCACCGCGGCCGACCTGCCCGACCTCACCGACGGCGATGCCGCCCTATACGACGTCCTCGACAACTGCATGGCGCGCAAGAAGGCGCTCTATGACGGCCATGCGGTGGCCGCGGTCGCCGCGGTCGACGCCCGCACGGCAAGGCAGGCGCTGAAGCTGATCGAGGTCGACTATGAAGTGCTGCCGCATGTGACCGATGTCGACGAGGCGATGAAGCACTCGGCGCCCGTGCTCGACGACACCATCTTCACCGAGGGCCTTGAGCAAAAGCCCGTCAAGCCGTCCAACGTCACCAAACGCAGCCAGTACGGCCATGGCGACATCCATGCGGGATTTGGCCAGGCCGATTACGTCGTCGAACGCTCCTTCAAGACCGAGCAGACGCACCAGGGCTATATCGAGCCGCATGCCTGCGTGGCGAGCGTCAGTTCCGACGGCACCGCCGACCTCTGGGTCTGCACGCAAGGCCATTTCGTCTACCGCCAGCACTGCGCTCAGCTGCTTGGCATGGAAGCCTCCAAGCTGCGCGTCACCTCGTCGGAGATCGGCGGCGGTTTCGGCGGCAAGACCCACGTCTGGGCCGAGCCGGTGGCGCTGGCGCTGTCGCGCAAGGCCGGCCGGCCGGTCAAGCTGGTGATGACGCGCGACGAGGTGTTCCGCGCCTCCGGGCCGACCAGTGCCACCTCGATCGACGTCAGGATCGGCGCCCGCAAGGACGGCACGATCACCGCGGCCGAGGCGACGCTGCGCTATTCCTGCGGCCCCTATGCCGGCATGTGGGCCGAGCTCGGCGCCATGACCGCGTTCGCCTGCTACAATCTCGCTAACGTCAGGACGGTCGGCTACGAAGTGCTGGTCAACCGGCCGAAGACGGCGGCCTATCGCGCGCCGTCGGCGCCGATGGCGGCGTTTGCAGTGGAAAGTGCCGTCGACGAGCTGGCCAAGGAGATCGGCATGGATCCGGTCGAGTTCCGGATCAGGAACGCCGCCCAGGAAGGCACCCGATCGTCCTACGGCCCGGTTTACGGCCCGATCGGCATCGGCCCGACCCTGGAAGCGGCGAAGAACCATCCGCACATGCAGGCGCCGCTGGGCAAGAACCAGGGCCGCGGCATGGCTTGCGGCTTCTGGTTCAACTTCGGCGGCCAGACCTGCACCGACCTCAACATCGGCATGGACGGCTCGGTCTCGCTTGCCGTCGGCACGGTCGATGTGGGTGGTTCCCGCGCGTCGCTGTCGCTGGTGGCGGCGGAGGAACTCGGCATCGCCTATGAGCAGGTCAAGGCGGTGGTCGCCGACACCTCCAGCCTCGGCTACAACGACATGACGGACGGCAGCCGCGGCACCTTCTCCTCCTCGATGGCGACGATCTCGGCCGCCCGCAACGCCATCAAGGTCCTGCGCGAACGCGCCGCGCAGATGTGGGACATTCCCGTCGACGACGTGGTCTGGGAAAACGGCCACGCCATCGCCAAGGGCGAGAAGTACGGCAACCTTGCGGCGCTGTCCCTCAGGGAGATCGCGGCCGGGTCAGGAAAGACCGGCGGGCCGATCGCCGGCCACAGCGAGCTCGTCGCCGACGGCGCCGGCGTCTCCTTCGCCACCCATATCTGCGATATCGAGGTCGATCCGGAGACCGGCGCCACGAGGGTGCTGCGCTACACGGTCGTGCAGGATGCCGGCAAGGCGGTGCACCCGACCTATGTCGAGGGGCAGTACCAGGGGGGTGCCGCGCAAGGCATCGGCTGGGCGCTCAACGAAGAGTACGTCTACGGCAAGGACGGGCGGCTGCAGAACCCCGGCTTCCTCGACTACCGTATCCCGGTCTGCTCCGACCTGCCGATGATCGACACGCAGATCCTCGAGATCCCCAATCCCAACCATCCTTACGGGGTGCGAGGCGTCGGCGAGACTTCGATCGTGCCGCCGCTGGCGGCGATCGCCAATGCGGTGTCGAACGCCGCGGGCGTGCGGATGACGCATATCCCGATGTCGCCGCCGCGGATTCTCGCGGCGATCGAGGCGGAACGGGGAGGCCGATGGTCGAAGTAACGCTCTGGGGATCGCTCGGCGCAATCGCCGGAGGCAAGAGCAAGCTCGAGATCGAGGCGAAGGATATTCGGGAGCTGTTCAGGAAGCTGGCTGAGCAGTATCCCGGCTTCGAGCCCTACATCGACCGCGGCATCGCAGTCGCCATAGACGGGGTTATCTATCGCGACACCTGGTCGAAGGAATTGCCGCAGGGCGCTGAGATATTCCTGCTGCCGAGACTGGCGGGAGGATAGTTTCACGGCCAAGCCCCGGCCTGTCACGGCTCAGAGTAAAAGCGCTCCGTAGCGATCCTTCGCGCCCCCCTCTGTCCTGCCGGACATCTCCCCCACTTGGGGGGAGATTGGCAGCTTCGCCTGCAGCGCCTTTTCTGCAACGTTGAGGATTGGCGAAAGTGGTCGCGACAGCCGATCTCCCCCCTTGTGGGGGAGATGTCCGGCAGGACAGAGGGGGGCGCCTCGCTCCGCCATCAAAGGTTCTGCACCGCAGCAGCGCTCCAAGGTAACGGGATGGATCCCAGGGTCTGCGCCGCGTCGCTTCGCTCCTTGCTCCGCCCCAGAATGACGAAGGCGCAGGGGAACTAATCACCGACGCGCTGCAGCGTGCCGAGATTGTTATCGTCGAGAAACTCTATGGTCATGGCCGACGCCTTGCCGTCGGGGCCGATGTCGAAGCCTACGCCCGAGGGCCTGTCCGGCGTCTCGGCGTCCGGGAAGGTCAGGAAGAGGTCGCCGTCGAAATGCTTCAACGAATAGGACCGGGCGCCGGCTGGCCCGACCTTGAGCGCAAGAGCGTCCCCCGCAGTCGACACGACCGCATCGCCGATGAAATCGTTGGAGTAACGGCCCGCATAGGCGCTGGCCGGCCGGGCCGGACTTGCCGGAGACGGTGGCGCGGCATAGGTGGCCTTGGCCGCCGCGATTGCCGGGCCGAACAGGCTCGCATAGGCATCGTCCCATGCCTTGACCCAGTCCTTCTCGACCCTTCCGTCAAAGGCGAGATCGGCGAAGCTCTCGGACAGGCCTTCCGGCACGCCTGTCGAAAAGGCATTGGCGACGATGACGATGCCAAGCTTCTCCTCCGGGAAGAGCGTCACTAGGGTGCGGGCGCCGACGCTGAAGGCGCCGGCATGGCCCCAGCTCAGGCCGTGACGGCCGAATTCGACATTCCAGCCGAGGCCGTAGAAGGACGTGCCGCCTGAGACGGGGTTCTTGCCCCGTTCCATCAGCGGAACATGCGTCTGGTCCAGCGCATCGGCCTTAATGAGCGTCTCGCCGGCATAGACCCCATTGCCGAGCACGAGGCGCACCCATTGCGAGAGATCGCGCGCCGTGGAGCTGACACCGCCCGCGGGCGCCTGCGCATCCGGATCGCGCTTTACCTTCGCGGCCCAGATGCCGTCGATCTTGACGTGGAGCGCGGCGCGATTGGCCTGCTTGATGAAGTCCGCATGACGGGAACTGGTCGAGGCCATTCCAAGCGGACGGTAGAGCTTCTCCTCGGCGATCTCCTCCCAAGGCTTGCCCGTCGGCTTCGCGGCCGCGGTGGCACCCTCGGTCAGTCCGAAATTGCTGTAGGAGTAGCCGGCGCGAAAGCTCGACGATGGCGACACGAACCGCAGACGACGCAGGATCTCCGCGCGATCGTAGCCAATGTCCTCGAGATCGTCTCCGGCGGTGCCGGGAAGTCCGCTGCGGTGCGAAAACAGGTCGCGGACCGTGAGTTCGCTGGTCGGATAGGGCTCGGCGAGCCGGAAGGCCGGATCGAGATCGACTATTTTCGCATCCCAGGAAACGATGCCCTCGCTGACCAGCGCCGCCACGATCGTTGCCGAGACCGGCTTGGAGAGGGAGGCGATCTGGAACACCGTGTCGGCGTCGACGGTCTCCGGCTTGCCGGCCTCGCGACGCCCGAACCCTCTGAGAAAGACCACCTTGTCGTCATGAACGACGCCGATGGCGAGACCAGGCACCCCACCATCCGCGACGACGCCTTCGGCGAGCGCCTCGAGCTTCGACAGGGCTGCCGCGATCCGGTCTGGCGTAATGGTGTCGGCCGGCGCCGCCTGCGGCGAAAGCACCATGACGGCGATGAAGGCCAACGTCCCCCAACGACGGAAATTCCGACCCAACCCCACGCTCGAGCTCCTCCCCTGCAAGCACTGTCATACTACAGGCCGGCGCAGGGAAGGCCAGCCCTCGCCTGCGCGATACAGCGAAGTCCGCCGCGCGACGCCAAGCGGCCATCCCCGGGAGCCAACCGGTCAAAAATATCGAACGGACCATCGCTCGGCGGCGACGACCGTCATGATGAACCCGAACGACAACAGCGATGAGAGCACGATAGCGGCGTCGAGCCGGTCGGACCAATAGTTGAAGGTCGTGTCGACGATCGTCGCCAAGACCTTGTCGGACCCGATCCATTGCCAACGATCGCGCCGATCACCGCGGTCGCATCGCGGCGGTAAGCCGCCGGAGGCGGCGCCTAGTGGTGAAAGCCTGACGCTTGCTACCCGACGCGTAGGGCAGCTCAGGGTGGAGAGACGAAGTTCCCATTCGTCCCTTGAACGGGGAAACGCGCCAAATCCGGACGTTCAGCGTGATTACAGCTCAGCCGAACATGCGCTTGAACCCGTCAGATACTCCGCTGCCACTTTACCTCTAACGCCTCCTGGTATGAATGTTGAAATTGCCGACGGGACACGGGCGGCAGTACGCAGTCGAGATCACCGATATCGTAGCGCAGGTGTGGCGGAAGTTTCGCAACCACACCCTCGTATCGGGCAGCCTCGCGGCTGTCGCTGACACGCTTGATCCCGCGCCGCAACGAATTTGAGATTACCTCCAGCAATGGCTGCAAGGAGTTTCGCAATACAATCAGCGCGCCATGATCCTTGGGCATTTCGAACAACCTCTTCGTTAAGTCGAGGATGCCGCGCCTCATGCGGGAAGGGAAACGAGTTGCGCAAATGCCGGCAATGAGCGACGCTCATGACTATGGGCATGCCGGTGGGTTTTGACCTCGATCTGCTGCGAAGCTTCGTCGCCATCGCAGAGGAGAAGAGCTTCACCCGCGCGGCCGCCCGCGTAGGGCGCACGCAGTCGGCAATCTCCCTACAGATGCAGAGGCTCGAAGGGGTTCTCGGGCAGACAGTGATCGTGCGCGACAAGGGCGGCAGCGTGGAGCTCAACTCGGAGGGGCACTACCTGCTCGGACGGGCGCGGGAACTGCTGGCGCTCAACGACGACATCATGCGGTCGATGCGCGCCGCACCGGTGCACGGCACCGTCCGGTTGGGCATTCCCGCGGAATTGTCGGCGCGCTACCTGCCGCGAATCCTCGATGGCTTCTCGCAGGCCGCGCCGGCGGTCGAGGTGGAGGTCGAGGTGGCGGCGTCCTGCTTCCTGTCCCTGAAACTGAAGAACGCCGAGCTCGACCTGGCGTTGCTGAGGGAGGGACTGGAGCCCCGGCAGTGGCCGGCTGCGGAGATCTGGCACAGCTCGGTGAAGTGGATCACGTCGGACATTCACCGCCAGCATCTGCGCGATCCGCTGCCGCTGTCGATTGCGCCTGCCGACTGCCCCTGGCGTCCGTCCGAGTTCAACGAGTGCCTGTGGCATGGCATGGTGATCCGGGCGCTCGAGCAGGCGGGACGCGGCTATCGCGTCGTTTCGACCTCGGCGACGACGCAGGGAATGATGGCCGCCGCGCAGGCTGGGCTCGCGGTGACGAACACGCTCGCCGACGATCGTCTGCCCGAGGGGCTAAGGATCGTAAGGGCAGATGAGGGCCTGCCCGAACTGCCAGAGTGCCGTTACCTAATGCTCAAGGCGCGTGAGTCGCGTCAGCCCGCCACGGACATGCTGGCGGCGCAGGTTCATGATGTCTTTGGCAGCATTGCGAACCTGGACCCCTGACAGAGTTGCGACGCAGTCCCTGCCGGAGCGGGTGCTCGTGGATATCAAGAACCACGCAGTCACGCTATCCTCAAATGGCCGCTTTGGGGCAGCACCTTCCCCATCGGTCTCGACGCGGGAACTTCCGCAAGGGGGTCCGATTCGAGCCGTTGCGCGAAGGGGAGCTTTTGAGAAGCTCCATGGATGTCGCGATATGGCGCAATCGAGGCGACCCGTGCTTTTAACCGCTCTGCACGCGGAAGAAGCCGTTGGAGGACTAAACTAGGTTGGGTGGAAACTTGCCGTATGCGCGCCTGTCGGAACGACGTGATTGCGGCAAGGAGCGGACGTCGCCCCGCCTATGCGGCTTGCTCACTCTAGCGTCGGGGCGGTCCGCAGACCGTTGAATCGAAATC
>NZ_JBVVQJ010000070.1:0-14266 GCF_055811475.1 Mesorhizobium sp. WSM4829
GATTTCGATTCAACGGTCTGCGGACCGCCCCGACGCTAGAGTGAGCAAGCCGCATAGGCGGGGCGACGTCCGCTCCTGCCGCAATCACGTCATTCCGACAGGCGCGCATACGGCAAGTTTCCACCCAACCTAGTCCTCCAACGGCTTCTTCCGCGTGCAGAGCGGTTAAAAGCACGGGTCGCCTCGATTGCGCCATTTCCAGACATTCCCGACGCTTTTCGGGAGCGGACCTTCGCTTATCGTCCGAAACCGACCCCAAGCGGTCATCTGCGGTGCAGGCGATAAACGGCTCTATTGAGCCCATTCCAGACCTTCCGGTCCATGCACAGCAAAGGGCCTTGCGGCGATACAATGCCTCCGACTTCTGCTATGGTGCATTCCTTGGGCATAGGTGGTCTTAAAGAACGCCGTCGTGGATCGAAGCTTGCTGCCATTCTTGCTGCCGATGTGGTGGGCTACTCCGCGCTGATGGAGCGTGACGGCCAAGCAGGCGGCCGACGCGCGCATGTGGGCCGGGGTCCATTTTCGCTCCGATGTGGTTGCGGGCCAAAAGATCGGTGAGGGTGTGGCCGAGCAGGTCATAGCGTTCGCGGTTCCACCGCCCCAACGGTGGGCGCGACGCTCGCCTTCGATTGAGGGCTCCTTGGGCTAAGCACTACGGAGCCCTAGGTTCCGTAGTGCTTAGCCCAGAGCTATCGGAAAAAGGTGGCCGAAGCGCACGGGGGAGAGTCGGATTGTCAACCGAGCATGTAGAGCGGCGACTTACGGCCATTCTAGCGGCCGACATCTCCGGCTACAGCCGGCTGATGGGCAACGACGAGGAAGGTACGCTCGCCCAGCTGAAGGCGCATCGGCGTGCTCTGGTCGACCGAAAGATCAACGAACACCGCGGGCGGATTGTCAAGACCACCGGCGATGGGATGCTGATCGAGTTCGCGAGTGTGGTCGAGGCCGTGCGCTGCGCCGTCGAGATCCAGCGCGGCATGGCGGAACGCAATGTCGCGGTGCCGGCAGGACAACGTATCGAGTTCCGCGTCGGCATCAATGTCGGCGACATCATCATCGAGGATGACGACATTTTCGGGGATGGCGTCAACGTGGCGGCTCGCTTGGAGGGGCTCGCGGAGCCTGGCGGCATCTGCGTCTCGGGCCGCGTGCAGGAAGACGTGCAAGGCAAGCTCGACATTGCCTTTGAGGATATCGGCGAACAGAAGCTCAAGAACATCGCTCGGCCGGTGCGCGCCTTTCGCGTGCGGCTCGACGCCACGGCCGCTCCGGCGCCCGCCGGCTGGCGCCGGGGATTGTTCGCCGCTCTGGCTCTGATGATTTTGCTTATTGTAGGCGCGCTGTGGGCCGGTCTTGGCTCTGAGTGGAAATTTCTCAGCATTCTGCGCTCTGGCGATCAATTCACAAAAAGTGCTGAAGTCAGCACGAAACCCGCGATCGCCATTCTCCCGTTCCTGAACCAGAGCGACGATTCGGCTCGTCAGTATTTCGCGGATGGATTGACGCAGGATATCATCAACGCACTGGGTCGGTTCTCCGCGCTGACCGTGATGTCGTGGAACGCTGTTTTCCCCTACAAGGGAAAGCCCGCAAGCCCGGAGGAGATCGGCCGCGGTCTCGCCGTCAGCTATCTGGTCGAAGGCAGCGTCCGCCAGACCGGCGACCGCGTGCGGGTCATCGCGCAACTCGTCGACACAAGGCAGGGACGGGTGATTTGGTCTGCACGCTTCGAGGAGGCGCTGGCGGACGTGTTCGCGCTGCAGGACAACATTGTCACTCGCATCGTCAGAGTCCTGGCGATTCGCGTGACCCAGATCGAACAAAATCGGGTGTTCGCGAAGCCAACCGAAAATCTCGCAGCCTATGATTACGTGCTGCGCGCCAGGCCGGCATTGCAGAGCCCGACGCATGCAAACAATGTGGAGGCGCGCGCCCTGCTCAGACGCGCCATCGAGCTTGACCCGAACTACGCTGCTGCATATGCGGCACTTGCCGAAACCTATCACATTGCCAGCTCGATGGGCTGGGCGGAATCGCCAACCGCCTTCCTGAGCCGTGCCGAGGAACTGGCAATCAAGGCGCTGAGCCTTGATGATTCCGACGTGCGCGCGCGCATCACTCTCGGCCACATCCACCTCTTTCGTCAGAGATACAACCAGGCAGAGGTTGAGATCGAGCGCGCCATTGCGATCAATCCGAACGATGCTCACGGCCTCGCCGGGCGCGGCACCATCCTGTTGTGGCTGGGACAGACGGATGCGGCGATCGAGGCCTTGGAGCAGGCGCAGCGTATCGACCCCGATCTCAATGCGATCGATCGCTTTGCGCTGAGCCTGGCCTACTATCTGAAACGGCGTTACGACGCGGCGATCGAACAGGCGGAACTTAGTCTTCGAACAACCGCAGGCGCGAACTTCAGCCGTATCCTGCTGGCGGCCGCCTATGCACAAGTCGATCGAGCGGAGGACGCCGCGCGTGTCGTGACGATGATACGCCGCATCGACCCAACCTTCGACCCGCAGGAGTTCGGAACCAAGTTTCTAAGCTCTGGCGATCTCGAACATCTGCGCGACGGATTCCGCAAGGCCCGCCTCTACCCCGTCACAGGCGACCTGCCACCGGCCGAGAGAATGAACCGCTAATGTCCTTGAAGTAGCGCGCGGTTCTGGTTGGCCTTCGCGATGTTCGCAGCAAGGTCCTGCTGGAAGAGCGCGGGTCCCATCGGGGCCGGTTTGCCGAAAATATAAAGCTTTCCGTCGCTGATCAGCCAATTCTCCGGGTTGGCCTCGTCGAGCTCGCCCAGGGCCAGCGCCATTGCACAAAAATTTCCGAACTCTGGCGCGTAGCGAACAGGAGCGGCCTTGAAAAGCTCGCGATGCTCGGCGTTCGCGAAGAGGTAGCGGTGCTCATCCCATTCGTACTCGATCTCCGGCAGCCCGCGCGTGGGGCTTCCGATGGTGAAATAGGCGACCGGGTCATAACCCTTGATCGCCAGCGGAACCGCTTCCGTGGCAAAAGAGGGCATCGAGGTCGCAAACAGGGCGGCTGTGACCGCCAGAACGAAGCGAATGGCATTTCGCCGAGAGACATTGTGCATGGCGAATTCCCTGATTTGACCGTCCCGGGCCGCTACCAGCCCCGCGGCAAGCGAAACCGTCTGCGTCATTCCGTTCGGGCACTAATTATCGCTCTTGTAGCGCTCGGCCGCAACACGTTTCGGAGATTTTCGGAGTGCGAGTGTGGTGAGGCCGGCGCCCATTGCAGGGGCGCCGGGCTCCATTCTTCGTCTGCTTAGTCCGCATCGCGGTCATTCGTGCTCATCGCATTGAGGGACTGCTTCCCACCCAACCTAGTCCTCCAACGGCTTCTTCCGCGTGCAGAGCGGTTAAAAGCACGGGTCGCCTCGATTGCGCCACCTGCTGACGTTTTGCGCCGGACGCAGCCAATGTCACGAGTCGACTCCGAAGCGGGTCTATAGATCGGGGCGCAGGGGAACGGCAACTTGGAAGCCCTGTTGCGTCTCAGGTCCACAAAGCGTCAGAAGATGAAGGGGCGTGGCGCCTGCAACTTTCTGATACGTGGCGAACAAAGTTCCGTTCTACCCTTTGGCCTCGACCGGCGATCGGCAAAGAAGGTTTCGAACGGGTCGAGCAGGTGTCCTCTCCTTCCGCTAGTCAGCTCCGTCCTTTCTCGCCCGCTCGATGAATTTCTCCGCGACCGCTTTGCCGAGTGCGGCACCGGCCTTGTTGTCCATCTCATAGTGGATGCCGGCCCAGACGCGCGAATCGCCGGCCTCTTTGCCAACTTTGCGGATGAATTCCGCATGGCTGGGAAACAGGTATGCCAGGACCTCGCATCGGGCAGTCGAGAGCGTGGAGTGGTTCGACGGATAACTGGGATGGGCTGGCACTGCGAACAGGGGAGTGATGCTCGCGTCAAGCATGTTGGGCCGCAGATACCAATAGGCGTACTTCCCGTCGTTGCTTGCAATGTAGGCGTCGTAATAGACCGTTGCGAGCATCGCGTAAGCCCGCGCCGCACGCGGCGGGTTCGTATCCGTCTTGTCCTCGAACATCCACTTGCTGGCATAGTCATACCAGTCGGTGAACAGGCCGGATGGGCTTTGCCAGTAGAACGCTTTGTAGCTGTTAGGGAATTTTCGTTCAAACTGTCGAATTGCATCCATCTCGGCCTTTACGGCCGGGGACTGGCAGTCGGGCGGCGCCGGCGGCCTGAATTCATCGGGTGCAGCCAGCACGATCGGCTTCCAGTTTGGCATGTTTACATTGGCGGGTTTGTTCCCGACCCACATGCACGGCCCGGTCGGAACAGTGCCGCTCCACTTTGCATCGGAGCCATCGGCCTTTGCCCGCGCAATCACCTGCTCTGCGACCCTGCGCCCCAACTCCAGGCCGGCGGAAGAATCGCTTGGGAACTGGACACCGGCAAGGACGCGCGACTGTGCCGCTTCTTCGGCCATTGCCTTGAACGACGATGTCTCTTCGGGAAAGAAATAAGAAAGAACGGTCGCGGCAGCTCCGGCGGCTGCGGCATGCTCGGATGGATAGGAGGGACTCCGCGGCGGCGGCAGCGCAGTCGCCAGTGTCGCATCCGCCTCGCTCGGGCGCGGCCGATTGTAGAAGTACTTCGCGTCCCACGCAGCGATGGTGGCGTCATACATCGCCATCGTCAAATAGGAGTAGAGGCGGTGCGCATTTGGAATCTGCTGGTTCTCGAGAAGGCGATTGTTGACCAGATCGACCCATCGGTATCCAGGCGAGCCGGCGTCCCAGAAGGTGATTTTGTCGGCGGCAGCCGGATCCTTTTGCGCCAAGAGATCCCGCATCTGCGCCAATTCGGCTGCTGCGGCGGAGGCGTCAGGCGGCGGCGGGACTCGGAAGTCCTCGCCAGACGTGATTACCCATGTCTTCCACTTTCCAGCCTCTGGTTCTATCAAATCCGATTGGGCGAAAGCGCAGTTCCCTGAAAAAAGGATTACCGCGCAGGCCTTGCCGAAACCGCTAAGCATGCGAGCCTCCCATAGGTCCCTCCGCCCAAAGACGGAAGGTTTTCCGTTTTCAAACCTTTATTTTAGTGAAGACTAATTATACTCCGAGACGCTGCCGGGTAAAAGGATAAAGTTAGAGCTCGGCAGCGTTGTGAAAGGGCACGTCCGAAGGCCACGTTCTTCCTGATTTGCACCCACTTCCTATCCTGCCGATCACATTGACTGGCATTTGCAACGCTGGTGATTGGCGAAGGCGCCGATGACAGCCCCTCTCCCCCCTTGAGGGGGGAGATGGCCGGCAGGCCAGAGGGGGTCGTCTCACGTAATGCGCCAACCTCCACTGTCGCAAGAGAGGGGGCCGCGCCCGGTCGGACCGACCCCCTCTACCCTGCCGGGCATCTCCCCCTCAAGGGGGGAGATTGGCCGTCATCGGCGCCCCTGCCCGCCTTACTCTGCCTTCTGCTCAGCCGCGACCAGCATCTCGACAAACCTGGTCACCTTGGGCGGGCGAAACCGTGCGGCGGGGTAGACTGTGTAGATGCCTCCGGAGGGCAGCCGCCACTCGGGCAGGACCTGGACGAGCCGCCCCGTGGCCAACTCATCCCGCACCAAAAAATCCGGCAGCACCGACAGGCCGGCACCGGCGCGGACGGCCGCCAGCACTGCCGGCGTCGCGTCGATGGCGATCGTTGCCTGCATGCGCACAGCCTCATGCTCATCGTCGCCGCGCGAAAATTGCCATAGCAGCGGTTCGCGCAGCGCCATGTTGGCGACGAAGGGCAGCCCGGCCAAGTCTTGCGGGACGTCGGCCTTGAAGCGCCCGGCAAACTCGGCGCCGCACACCATGAATTGCCGAAAGATGCCGATCCGTCGTGCCTGCAGGCTGGAATCGGCCAGCCAGCCGACGCGGATCGCCACGTCCAATCCCCCGGAGGCCAGGTCGATCGTCTCATCGCCCAGCGTCAGCTCCACCCGGCAGGCGGGATAGCGCGCGCTGAAGGCGGCGACCACCGGCACCACCGCCGAGGTGCCGTAATCGTTGGGCGCAGCGATGCGCAGCGTGCCGGTCGGCTCGGCGGCGGCCTGCGCGAGTTCGTCGAAGGCATCCTCGGCCTGCTGCAGAATTTTTAGGCACCGCGCATGGAATGTCCGGCCGGCTTCGGTCGGATGGACGCGCCGCGTCGTGCGGATCAGCAGCGTCGTTCCGACATCGCGCTCCAGCCGCGCCACCTGCTGGCTGACGACCGCCTTGGTGATGCCCAGCCGCTCGGCGGCCCGCGTGAACGAGCCGGTGTCGACCACCGCGGCGAAATAGGCCAGCCGGTTCAGGTTCATGCGTGGTTCATGGCTAATGCGAGCCCATTGTCAGACAATGGCATACATTACGTCTATTTTGTTGGCCTTCAATACGCATTCCGCCTCTGCCATCTTCCCGGCATCGAGGCTGCGCCGGAAGATGCGCCCGCCCGAATTCCGCATTCTCAAGCCCAGGAGAGATCCATGTTCACACGGAGAGCCATCATGAAAACCACCCTCGCCGCCGGCGCCGCTGCCGTCTTCGCTCCCGCCGGGCTTGGCCACGCGGCTGGCGGGCTTTCCTGGAAACATTTTCCGGCCGGCGAAAACGGCTTCTTTCGCGCCCCGGTGCTGATCACCGGCGCCTCCGAGGCGCTGCTGATCGACGGCGGTTTCACCTATTCCGACGGCCGCGCCGTGGTCGAGGCGATCAAGGCGACCGGCAAGACGCTCACCACCATCTATGTCAGCCAGTCCGACCCGGACTATTATTTCGGCCTCCAGCCGATCAAGCAGGTTTTTCCGCAGGCACGGGTGATCTCCGCTGCCGAAACGGTGGCCGCCATCAATGGCAGCGTCGACAAGAAAATCGCCGTCTGGGGGCCGCAGCTCAAGGAGAATGGCCCGCAGGCGCTCGCCGATGTTGTCATCCCCGAAGTCTTCGACGGCAAGACGCTCACCGTCGATGGCGAGACCATCGAGATCGTCGATGCCGAAGGCCTTGCCAATCGGCGCTATCTCTCGGTGCCGTCGCTGAATGCGGTGTTCGGCGGGGTGATGATTTTTTCCGGCGTGCATGTCTGGACCGCCGACACGTCGAGCAAGGAACAGCGCGCCGCCTGGCTCGCCAATCTCGAAAAGATCGCGGCCAGCAAGCCTGAAATCGTCGTGCCCGGCCACATGACGCCGCGGGCCGCCACCGACCTTTCGGGCGTCGAGCACACCAAAACCTATCTCATCGCCTTCGAGGAAGAACTGGCCAAGGCTAAGGACGCGGCCGCGCTCAAGGGCGCCATGGAAGCCCGCTTCCCCGGCCTCGGCATGGGCGTGGCGCTCGACATCGGCTCCAAGGTCGCCACCGGCGAGATGAAGTGGGGCTGAGACCGATCTCGGTCTGATCCGGGCGAGCGGCCTCGGCGCCTCATCCTGCAACGCTGGTGATTGGCGAAAGCGCCGATGACGGCCAATCTCCCCCCTTGAGGGGGAGATGCCCGGCAGGGTAGAGGGGGTCGGTTCGACCGGGCGCACCCCCTCTCTTGCGACAGTGGAGGTTGGCGCATTACGTGAGACGACCCCCTCTGGCCTGCCGGCCATCTCCCCCTCAAGGGGGGAGATCGGCAGCTTCGGCCCTCGGCGCTCATCTGCCTCACTGGAGGTTGGCGAGGAAGGAGATCCAGATCCAATGCCGCAGATCGCCAACAATGCCGCCGTCCGAAGCAGCGCAAAACTGTTCCTGTGCGGCGACGTGATGCTCGGGCGCGGCATCGACCAAATCCTCGCCAGTCCCGGCGATCCGCACCTTGGCGAGCGCTATGTCAAATCGGCGACGACCTATGTCGAGCTTGCCGAACGCGTCAACGGCCCGATCCCGAGAAGGGTCGACGAGGCGTATGTCTGGGGCGATGCGCTCAGCGAATTGGATCGTGAAGCGCCCGACGCGCGGATCGTCAATCTCGAGACCAGCATCACCACCAGCCTGTCCCTGGCGCCCAAGGAGATCAACTACAAGTTGAACCCGGCAAACATCGGCTGCCTGGCGGCGGCACGGATAGACTGCTGCGTGCTCGCCAACAACCATGTGCTCGACTGGGATGAGCCTGGCCTCGTCGAGACCCTCGATACGCTGCGACTTGCCGGCCTCTCCTGTGCCGGGGCCGGGCTTGACGCGGACGAGGCGGCGGCGCCTGCCGTCATTGAACCGGCCGGCGGGGGCCGCGTGCTGGTCTTCGGCTTTGCGCTCGAGACCAGCGGCGTTCCAGCTTCATGGGCAGCCGGAGCTTACAAGCCAGGCGTCAATTTGCTGGCGGATCTCTCGGCCCGGTCGCTCGAGCAGATCGCCCGATCCGTGCAAGCCATAAAACAGCCTGGCGACCTCGCGGTGGCCTCGATCCACTGGGGCGGCAACTGGGGCTACCAAGTCCCGGCGGAAGAACGCGCGCTTGCCCATGCTCTCATCGATGTTGCAGGTTTCGATGTCGTGCATGGGCACTCCTCCCACCATCCCAAGCCGATCGAAATCCATCACGGCCGGCTGATCCTCTACGGATGCGGCGACTTCCTCACCGACTATGAAGGAATCACCGGCAACGAAAGCTTTCGTGGTGAGCTTGCGCTGATGTACCTGCCGCGGCTCGCCGTACCGGGCGGTACGCTTGTTTCGCTCGAGCTGGTGCCGTTCCAGCTCGCCAGGTTCCGGCTAAACCGCGCCCTGCGCGAACATGCCGCCTGGCTCGCTGGCATGCTTGAGCGCGAGTGCTCACCTTTCGGCACACATGTGGCGCTCGGCGACGACCGTCTCGCTGTCCTTTGGTGAAGCGCCTGCGATCGGCAGGCAATGGCACCAAAGCGCGTCGCGTGCGACCGGCTCAAGGGACGCGCTTTAGGTTGTTGTTTTATGCATGTCGTTATCGCAAAACCGCTGCACACCCTCGGGTCAGGCCCGAGGGCATGCTTTTGCGCGACATGCATTAATTTTCAAGCCTCTCGGGCCGACCCCGGCCAAGCGCACCGTCGGCGCGGGCCTGCAAATAGGCGTAGATGTCATCGATGTAAGGAGCGACATTGGGATCGTCGGCGAAGCCCTTCATCACCGAAGCGCCGCTGCGCACGCCGTCGCGAACATTGCGCCGAAAGACCTCGATGCCGGGCAGCCGGTCGACAAGCGCCGAGGCGAAGGTCGAGCCCATGCCGTCGGGGCCATGGCAGTGATTGCAGCTGCCATGGTAGCGACGAAAACCGTTATAGGTTCGCGCATCGACCTTGTTGCCGACAGCCTCGTAGAACTTGCCAGGGGCCAGCTCAGCCTGCGAAGACGCGGCGGAGCCGGCGGCAACGGTAAAGACAACAACAGCCAGGACGAACCATGGAGACATCGTCTGTCGCCCATGTTGCAGGCTCATCCAGCGCCACCGCAACGCGCATGCCCCCGGATCACTCGATGTTGGGCCACTCGATGTTGGATCACTCAACCCTGGATCAGTCGACGGCGAGCTTCGGGGTAGAAACCACGATCCCGTCTATCGGATGCGGGCTGACGACAAGCTTGCCGCCGACACGCGATATCTCGATGATCTGGTCCGACTCGCCCAGCTTGCCCGGCACGGAGACCGCGACTATCTGGTTCTCGGTCAGTGTCGCCACGAAGCGCACCGGCAAGCCAGCCTCGCCCTGCGCGATTGTGGTGACCACCCGATAGCCGTCCTCCTGAGGCGTATAATAGACGACACCAAGGAAGCCGGCGAGATCGATGCTTTCAGCCTTCATGGCTCCAAGCTCGCCGGCATGCGCGGGCGTCGCCGCCATGCAAAGTGCTGCAAAAGCAATGTATCTGTACATAATGCTGCTCCATCCCGAATTGTCCGGGACAAGCCCGGCTCAAGGTTTCAGCAATAGATGCTCGCGCGCCGTGATAGTCGGCGCACGCAGGCAGATTTCTTGATTAGTGCCCCCGGCTACCTCACAGTGGCGAAGGTCCGCCAGCCGAGAACGCGCTGAACCCCCACTGGTTGTCACGGTTAAGTGTGACGTTCTTCTGAGGCGCAAACATCTCACCACCCGATTGCTTGCGCATCCCCTGTTTGGGGGAGATAATCGGAATTTAAGCGATCGCTAAAATTCGGAGGGGCGAGAGCACCTGTGAGAGCGCGCGGCCTTCCGCGTCGGACGCGCTGTTGACATGCGGGGGGCCGTCGATGGCCAAGGCATTGTCGCATCATGAACTGTCGAAGCTGATCGGCTCGATCTACGATTGCGCGTTCGACCCGGGGCGGTGGGAGTACGCGCTTGCCGGGATCAGGGATGCGCTCGACGCCCAGACAGCGGTGCTGCACCTTGACGACCTCAGTCACGACCGGCTGCTGATCCACAGGGCCGTGGGAATAGAGCCATACTGGCTGGAGCAACAGGCCAAACATATCCCCGAGACCCATGCCCGGCTGCTCGAACATCTCTCGAAATGGCCTTCGCTCGATGTGCCGCATGTGGTCTCGCGCCATGTCCCTGCAACCGACCTGGAGACCTCGCGATATTTTCAGGAGTGGCTGAAGCCGCAAGGCCTGGTCGACGTCCTGTCGTTTTTCCTGATCCGCACCCCTACCCGCCTTGCCGGCTTCGCCGTTGCCCGGCATGAGCGGCAAGGCCTTATCACCGAGCGTGAAATCAAGTTTGGCGGACTGTTGCTGCCGCATGTGCGCCGTTCGGTGATGATCGGCAACATGCTGGATATCAGCACGATCGAGCGCGGACGGATGGCCGAGGCGCTCGATGCGCTCACATGCGCTGTGGTCCTGACCAATGAACGTGGCGCCATCCTGCACGCCAACCGCTCGGCCAAGCGCAGGCTGCGGAGCGGCGGCTCGATCCAGGATGTCCGGGGCATTCTGCAAGCGAAGATCCCGTCGGCTTCAAGGGAGCTTCACAGCGCCATCCTGGCTGCGGCTCAGGACGAGGCAGGCATCGGCAAGACAGGGCTTGCCGTCCTCCTCACCGAACCTGCCCTGCCGCCGGTCTTCGCCCGTGTGCTGCCGATTGCCGGCGGCGATCTGCGCGTCGCCGGCATGGCGCCCGCGGCGGTTGCCGCGGTGTTCATCGGCAATGCACCGGACGAGCATGTCGCCGCCGACATGCTGGCGACAGCCTTTGGACTCACGCTGGCCGAAACCCGCGTGCTCGCCAGCCTTGTCGCCGGGCACACCCTGGCCGAGACCGGCGCCAGCCTTCACATTGCCGGCACGACCGCCAAGACGCATCTCGACAATATCTTCCAGAAGACCGGCGTCTCCCGCCAGGCCGATCTGATGCGCCTTGTCATGCAGATCGTTCCGCCCGCCGGGCAGCCCGGTCGCTGAACCACACCTCATTCACCGCTTTGGATACAGGTATCCAGCGCCGCGGATGGTCTTGATCAGTTCCGGCTTGGCCGGGTCCAGTGCCGGACCGGGAAGCGATCAGCCAAACGGTTCCGGTCCGGCGGAAAATGTTCAGCGCCTGCGCTCGTTCGATTGAGGCCACCAGGCGTCAAACTTTTCGCGCCACGCCCCCAACCTGCTTGGGGCGCTTGCTCGTGTCGACCTTGGCCCGCGCCTCCACCGCCTTCTCGATCTCCCGCTTCAGCTCGTCTTTGATATCAGCCGTTTCGGCCATCAAGGCGTCGATCTTCATGAAATCGAGCACGCGGTATTTCGACACCGCCGGCCTGACCAGTATGTCCGGCTGGCATTGCCTCAGCTTGGCGGCGATGATCGACTGCATCATCAATTGCGTGGCACCGAACATCAGGTCGACGGAGGTCGGGTATTTGCGCCCGCCTTTGGCCGGCGCGCCAACGACGTCGACGGCGATGATGATGTCGGCGTCGTCCTCGATCAGGTCGAACGGCACCGGATTGTAGATGCCGCCGTCGATCAGCAGCCTGCCGTCGCGCATCACCGGTCGGAATACCGCGGGAATAGCTGCCGAGGCGGCAAGCGCTGAATGCAGGTCGCCGTCGCTCAGCACGGCGAGCTTGTGGCCGAAGAAATCCGTTGCCGTCACCTTCAACGGTATTTTCAGCTCGGCGAAGCTTTCGGGTATGGCGTCGGGCATGAATGCCTTGAGGATGCGCTCGACATTGAACTGGGTGACACCCAGCCCGCCCTGCAGCGCCTCGGCAAAGGTGCCTGGCCGCGCCCGCCACATGCGCGCCGCCACCTCGGCGCGGCGGCCGAGGATCGAGCGCATGTAGTGGTGAATGTCGCTGCCGGCCATGCCCGAAGCCATGCCGGCGCCCATGATGGCGCCGATCGATGAGCCTGATATGGCGACCGGCCTGATACCCAGCTCGTCCAGCACCTCGATGACATGGATATGCGCCAGCCCGCGCGCGCCGCCGCCGCCGAAGGCGATGCCGAAGCTCGGGCTCATCCTCTGCCCCTCATTTGGCCCTGCCCCCCATTTGGGCTCATTCCTCCTTGGCCTCGCCGTGCTTCGGCCCGACGACCATGACGGCCGGCTCGGCGGAAAGCAGCTTTTTCGCCGCCGCCTTGACCTGATCCAGCGTCACCGCGTTGATGAGGGCGGCGCGGCGCTGCATATAGTCGCTGCCGAGCTTGTCGAGCTGCAGCTCGAGCAGCGTCGCGGCGATGGCGGCGGAGGAGTTCAGATTGTTGATGGCGTAGGCGCCGATCAAGTATTTCTTGGTCGCCGCCAGTTCTGCTTCGGTCGGCCCTTCCTGGGCCATGCGCTTCACCACCTCGCGCACGACAACCAAAGTCTCGGCCGCCCGGTCCGCGCGGGTCGCCGTGGTGATGGCCAGGGCGTTGGCGTGCTGGTGGTCGACCAGGTCGGAACTGACGCTGTAGGCCAGACCGCGTTTTTCACGCACCTCTTCGAACAGCCGCGAGGTGAAGGCGCTGCCGCCGAGGATCTCGTTCATCAGAACCGCAGCGAAGAAATCCGGCGCACTCCGCTCGACGCCGGGATAGGCGAGTTGCAGCGACGTCTGGGGCTGATCGTAATTGACTTCGAGCTGCTGGTTGAGTTTCGGATCGACATCGGCGACCGCGCTAAGCGCCTGATGCTGTGGCAGGCCGCCGAAGACCAGATCGAGCTTTTTCTTCAACGTCTCGGCATCGATGGCACCGACCACCGCCACATGCAGGCCATCACGAGCAAAATTCGCCTTGTGAAAGGCGATGAGATCGTCCGGCGTGATGGTGGCGATGCTTTGCCTGGTGCCCTCTTCAGGCCGCGCATAGGGATGGGCGCCGTATAGTGCCTCCAGCCATTTGCGCTGGGCGAGCGTGTCCGGGTCAAGCTCGTTGGCGATGATGCCGGACAGCACTTGCGCGCGAATTCGGTCGATTGGCGCCTGGTCGAAACGCGGCTCGGTGACCGCCAGCCGCAACAGGTCGAACGCCGCGTCGCGCTGCTCGGCAAGCATGCGCATCGAGCCATAGATGCCGTCGCGCGCCGCTTCGAAGCTCATCTCGGCGCCGACGTCGTCGAGCTTGATCTGGAAGGCCTCGCTGTCGAGATTGCCGGCGCCCTCGTCGAACAGGCCGCTCATCAGATTGGCAAGGCCCACCTTTCCAGCGGGATCCTGCGTCGTGCCGCCGTCGAAGGCAAAGCGGATGGCGACGAGCGGCACGGAATAGTCCTCCACCAGCCAGGCGGTGATGCCCTTTGAAGACGTCACCTCCTGGATGCTCATGGCCGCACGAGCGGAAAGCGCCGGCAGGACGAGGAAGACGAGGGAGAGGAGCAGGGTAACTAAAGGGGCTATGCGCGACCTTCCCTTCTCCCCTTGTGGGAGAAGGTGGCCGAGCGAAGCTCGGTCGGATGAGGGGTGCTCCAGCTTGGTACCGACAGCACTCCGTCCAACACCCCTCAACCGTCTTGGCGCTGCGCGCCAATCCACCTTCTCCCACAAGGGGAGAAGGCAAAACGCGCGGCTATGCTGATCTCTCATCGATCAATTCCCTGCCTGTGTCTGCGGCAAGAGATAGCCTGATGTCGAATGGTTGAGATTGAGATAGCGCGCCGCAACCTGCCTGACTTCCTCGGCGGTGACCTTGCGGATGCGGCCCGGCCATTCCTCGACATCCCTGACGTTGCCGCCGGTGGCGAGCGTCGCGCCGTAGATGTTGGCCATCGAATCCTGCTTGTCGCGGGCGAAGATCATCGAGCGGACGAAACGATCCTTGGCCTTCTCCAGCTCGCCCGATGTGACGCCCTCGCTGGCGATGCGGGCGACCTCGG
>NZ_JBVVQJ010000071.1:0-13032 GCF_055811475.1 Mesorhizobium sp. WSM4829
TCATGTGGCGTTGAACACCACGACCTTGGCACATTGCGATGCCGTCTGGGGAGGGCGGCAACCATCCCATCTTCTGCTTGGTTTTCGCCCGATCCGGACTTTTTATGTTCGGCGCTGTCATCAATAATGATCTTGAGTTTGCTGCCAAGCTTTTCAAACCGCGAGACCACGTCTGGCTCGCTCAGATCGTACGCCACGACCCTAACCTCAGTTCCTGCGGCAATCGCCTGATCGAGCGCCTCGAGAATCGCGTGACGCGCCTCAAATCCCATCCATGCCAAGGCAGCGGTCGCCTTCGGGTGGGTAGGAACAAAACTCAGCCCCTTCGCCGCTGATCTAGGAAGCAGAGTGGAGATTTTTCCAGCAGATTCATAGCGATCGACAAACGCTTGGGAGGACACGAAGCCCCGCGTGTAGCTTATGTTCAACTGCCCTGGATAGGTCTCTCGTCGCAACTCAATTGCCGCGTGTTGCTGCTCTCCATAGCTCAATTCATCCTGCTTGTTCATAAAGACAGGCGAGACGCGATAAACAAATTCGCCGTCGAGTTCGGCGCGTGGGAAGTGAACCCATCGGAACTTCTGAATGGGTGACCTTAGGGTGGACATTCGGTTTGGGTCGACCTTTCCACCAAGTCCTGGAAACGCGATGCGATTTTTGAGCGCGTAGAACCGGTCACCTCCCGGTTCCTTATACTCAATAGCAAAGCCCACAAATTCCTTTGGGGGCTTCCCCTCTTCCAGTTCATCGCGATTAGGGCCATCCCGTCGCCCCTGTGCAACTTGAGCGAAAAGAGTGCGGCACTGTTCTTGCCACTTACCTGGAATTCTCCTGCCATATTCCCCTCCCGAAATGACCGTGCCTTTTCTGTTCGTGTCTATGGGCACCCGCGGACCTGAAATGCCTCATTGAGAACCGCAGCCAATCTTATCGCGCCCATGCCGAGCTGACGGTCGAGCATGCCGAGGCTCGACTTGCGGTACTTGCAATCAAAAAGAGCCGTATCCGCAACTTCCCCCCGTAATCAAACTAGCCGTGAGATTGTTTCTGTTTTGTGTGCCGCGCAAACTCTCGGCAGACCTATCTAATACGACAATGTGCATCGATCGATGCCAAAAAGCCAGCGTAAACAAACGTCAAAGTCTGACCGGTGAGCAATAGTCTTATACACACAAATATCGCCGATCTTCATACTTCGTCTCTCGCCCCAACGCTGTTATTGTTGACGCTGGGGGAATCCTTGAGTTCAGGGCCATATCGGTCACCTCATTCAGTCCGTTCGGCTGTGGAGATACGCAGGTTGGTGAGCGCGATGGCCGGAGACGTCTCGGTCGAAGGACGGATTTGCGCTTCGGCCGGCAAGTCGGCACAGATATCATCCCGAGCTGCGAGTCCGAATGACGATACTCCCGCATCCCCTTGCCGCGTTCTAGGGCTCTGATAAGATCGGACTGAAATGCTCGAGGCCGCCTGGTGACTGACCGTTCTCCTTCAAAAGCCCTTACACATGCCGGCGGCGTAGTCTTCCGCTCCCGCGACGGCGCGGTCGAGTTCCTGCTGGTCACTGCGCGCCGTCAGCCGGGCGAATGGGTGCTGCCTAAGGGTCACATCGAGGAGGGCGAGCAGCCCGATCAGGCGGCGGTGCGCGAGGTCGAGGAAGAGGCCGGCGTGCGCACGCGCGTCGTACGGCCGCTGGGCGATATCGAGCTGGCCGTTTACGGCCAGCCCCAGCGCATTGCCTTCTTCCTGATGTTGGCGACCGGGGATGGAGAAGACCGCGAAGGGCGCCACTTTGGCTGGTTCGGGCTAGAGGAAGCGCTCAGTCGCATCACCTTTGCGGAATCGCGCGAGCTGATTGCCCGGGCGGGCGGTCTAGTGGAGAAGGCGCGCTAGCATGAGCGTCACGGCGCAGCGCATTGGTGTGAGGTACCGCGGCAAAGGTTCCGCTAGAGAAGGGCTCAACGCATGAGCATCGGCGAGCTTTTAGTCGAGCTGGTCCTGGCCGGCTTGATCACGCTGGCGGCGCTCTTCTTCCCGGCTTACAGCATGGGGCTGCTCGGTTTCGGGCTTTCGACCGATGTGCTCGCCGTCGCCATCGCGCTTGGCTTCGCGATCGGCGTCATCATCGACCGCTCGACCGACACCATCCTCGAACAGTGGCTCGGTCTGGTCAGGCTCAAATTCGCGGAGAAGGTGACGGCAGAGCGCAACGCGCTCGTCGGGAGCGGCTTGGTTCAAGACGTCTTCCCGGAGGACTGGCTTCGGATCCAGATCCTCGTCAACGGAAGCGAAGCGGCAGTGCACGCCATGGAGGCGCTGCGCACGCGCATTCGCGTCGCCCGCAATATGGTCGTTCTGATGCCGGTGCTCACTGTGTCGGCAATCATCGGCGGCTGGCCGCCGGATACCCATAAGCAAATGGCTAACGCAGAGGCTGCCGTGTTGTTTCCGCTGTTCGAACTCCTCGCGCTCATCTCAGCGGTCGTGATCGCCCGCTGGTGGCTGAAAGCGCCGCGCACCTCGGCAACCGCGGCTGCTGTGCCAAGCCGTGCATCATGGCTTGCGAGCGCCGTGACCGCCTGGTTTGGGTTGCATCTCCTGGCAGCGGCTGCTGCTATCGCGTTCTCGGCCGATAAAACCACGGCGGTAGGCGCCACGGCGGCCGGTTTCCTGCTCACCGCGCTAGCGGCGCTTGCCTGGGAGCGCATGACTGTAAGTTTCATGGCCTTGCTGTGGAATCACAGCCGGTTCACGGATCCCAAGAAGCTGGCCGAGCATATGAGTTCCGGCTCCAGGTCGACCCAAGTGCTATCGCCTGCTATGTCGACAGATTAGCTGACTGACGGCGCTTCGATCTGAAGCCGGGTTCGTCCGCGACGATCTGGGATAACTGGGAAGCCGGTTTTTACACTAGGTACCGATTCTGGAGGCAATTCAGCTTGAACATTGTGGTGTTCTCGGACGGGACCGGCCAGGAGGGTGGTGTTCGAGCAGAACAGCGGATGAGCAATGTTTACAAGCTCTATCGGGCGTGTCGTGTCGGTCCGGAGAGTTCGGTCGCCATCAAGTTTCCTTCTATGACCCAGGACTGGGCACGGAAACGACCGCACAGATGTCGTCCGGCGGGTTCAGAAGCTGCTTGCCTCCGTTTCGGGCACCGGTATCACCGCCAACATTGCGGATTGGCGCGGAACAGGAGAACCTGCCCACGCCTGCAAAGCCGATGCTGCCGCTTCACATGCGGCCCGCTCTGCTGGCGGGAATCGCCATCATCGAGCGCGCTGGACCCGAAATGCTCCGAATGCTGCGTGGTCACATGATGGGTGACAATAGGATCCGGTTCACTGACTCAGCCGAGAGCATGATAGCCCGAACTCGTAAATGGAAAGCTTCATCGCAGATGCACTTAATTTGAAAATCCACCGCCCAAGATTCTCACGTTTAAATGCCAACCCTTAGCAAACCGGCGCATTCTTACGTTTAAATGCCAAGCGACAGCACGTCAGGCGGCGACATGGCCGTCGGTTCATCGCGGAGCTAAGCATTTCGAGGACCTCGTTCGGGACAGAACTCAGCTCGGACTCTGGGGAGTGCGATCTGGTCCAGTTCGGTAAGAAGTTTGGCGACCCTCCGGAACGGTTTGATCTAGCGTTGCTGCATGGGCCTGATCACGAACGTGTCAATCCGCAAACCTTTTTTGCGTCGGAAGCTCGGCAAAAATGTCGGAAGACCGACCAAAAAGCGTATGGGCGAGGCTGCCGGTATAGAGAAAACGGTGCAGCTAGACAGCGCGCCAGCTCGGCATGCGTTTTGCTACGATTCTGCTGTCACCGGGGCGGACGCAATGGCGGATCACTGATTGTCCCGCATGGTGCGTTCGTGACGACGAGTTTCTTGCGGAAGTGCCATCAAAGGTCGTCTCCGCCGGTAGAGACAGTGGAGGTGAGACAGAACTGTGTGGAGGGCATGCTGATACGCGTACGTGCACAGCCGGATTTCCGATCAGTCCAACTGCCGGCTTTTGCATCCTGAGCTTCTCAGAAACCGAAGAGCGCTCAAAGCCGTCGACCTTCTTATCGAACATTTGCGACAGAACCCGAGAGCGACACCCGGGGACACGAAGGAGAAACATCTTATGCGGCGACTGTTTTTGACATATCTGGCGCTTTGTGGGCTGACACTGAGCGCTACCGCTGCCGATGTTCCGGTGATCGCCGATCCGGCAATTGTAGCCGGGGCAGCGGCCCCAGTCTTTTCGTTCGAGGCTGGGCTACGCAACTGGTACAGTACCGGCGAAGCATCGAAGGATCTTTACGACGACAGTGGCACACTGCTGATCTCTCGGCTCACTTACGACCATCTCGATGTGCATTCGAGCGAAGTCTTCTTCAACGCAACCCACAACGACCGGCATTTTCGTCAAGGGCCTCCTCGGTGCGGGCGGAGTCAGCGAGGGCTCTCCCGTCGACGAGGATTTCCCGCCAACAGTCGAACCTTATTCG
Source organism: Mesorhizobium sp. WSM4829 (assembly GCF_055811475.1). Lineage (NCBI taxonomy): Bacteria > Pseudomonadati > Pseudomonadota > Alphaproteobacteria > Hyphomicrobiales > Phyllobacteriaceae > Mesorhizobium > Mesorhizobium sp. WSM4829. The sequence goes on from NZ_JBVVQJ010000071.1 coordinate 4,503, forward strand.
GATACCTCGAGTGATCAGCGCGGCGGCGACATCACCTATTTCACCACTGATCTGGGATACTATTTCTGGAACACGCCGCGCTACCGCATCGGTGCTTTGGTCGGCTATAACTTCTGGAACGAGCGCTACAACGCTGTCGGTTGCGCGCAGCAGGCGGCTATCTCGCAGATATGCGCGCCAGCTTTGCCGACCAATGTCGGCGTGATCAGCCACGACAACGATTGGCATTCGCTGCGACTCGGCCTGGCCGGGCAGACGCAACTCACCGAACGACTCAGCCTTCTGGCGACGTGGCGTTCCTGTTCACGCGACTAGACGGCCAAGATCGGCACCATTTGCGCCCAGGGATCACCCCCCGTCCTGAAGACGGCGACGGGCATGGGGTCCAACTCGAGGCGGTGTTGAACTACAAGGTCACGGATTTGTTCAACATCGGCGTCGGAGCCCGCTACTGGAGGGTGGCATCTGAAGGTGCCTCGCATTTCGAAGAGACTCCGGCCGGTCGCTCCTCCCACCTCCACCCGCAGGTCGCGGACTGGCAGGCAGAGCGCTACGGCATGTTCGTGCAGGCGAGCATCAAGTTCAACTGAGAAAGGAAACCAGTGGCATCCGCCGGCGCGCCTTTCATTTGCCGAGCTTCCCGGGTCGATTCCGGTAGGGGGCGGAATGACACCCTAAGCGCCACGGCGACGCTCACACGACGCGATATGGCCGGTTTCGCCACACAACAGTCGTTGGATAAGCACCTTGGCAGACGGCAGAGTGCGACCCATAGCTGCCGCTCGTAGATACGGACCGGAATTTCCGGACCCGGCCGAGGCTGACAATCGTCTAAAAAATTCATTGGCTCAACTTTAGCCGCTGCGCCTAATCTTGACCCTCAAGGCCTTTCTGGGCTGCATTGCGGCATTGCGGCGCATACCGACACGATTTACCGCGCTGACGCACGCAACTGCTCCAGCGCGTTCAAACGCCCTCACTTTGGACAGAGACATTCCGCACGCCATACCTGGATGGACTTTCTTGGCCACTACAATCGGCTCATGGCAGCGGACAAGGAAATAGGCTGGCACCCTCGCCCTGCCTCGTGGAGAGCTTCCTCCAAGCACCGCGCGGCGTCGTGAGTGAGGGCTTCGATGTTACGGTGCGATTTGGCCATCAATTCATTCTCGCCTTCGTTAGAAGCTTACCAATGACCGGAACCGCATCAGACGCGCGCTTGAGGACCTGTTCTATCGGCTCCATTGCCAATTCCAGTTGACTGTCAGCGAGTGCCGAAGCGATTCGCTCGGAATTTAGCGTGCAATTGGAAAAGAAGTTTCCGCTGTCGCTGAGATGGAAACTGTGAGGTGATAGCAAATGCGCGAATTCGCGCGCGAGCGGCTTCCATTTCCTGGCCCCGATCGCTTCCTGTCCCAGCCACAGGCACAGCTGTCCCCCACCCGAGCCAACGTAGCGGGAGAGCCAGAAGTAGGGAGCGCTGCCTGCGCTGCCACCGCGATCGTCGGGACCAAAGTCGAGATAAAACCAAGCTTCAGGCTCATCTTCATTGAACCATTCGACGGGTGCAAACCATGGCTCATCGGAGCTAAATTCGCCTCGCCAGCCATGAAGACCTATCCATTCCTCGCTAGCTTCGCATATCTGCCGCCAGAGTCGGTCCCCTAGTGCTTCGATCCGCTTTGCTGCGTCGTCGAGATCTGTGAGATTGTCGATCAGCAGGCGATCGAGTTCAGATGTGTCCGTCATCATTCACCTTAGTGGAATAGCCTGATGTGGTTGGCAAACTGCGTGGCCAATTGGGCTGCCACGCTCGCCCGATTGGAGTGGTAGACTACTTTTCTGATCGAATTGGCTACGTCCCTCCATCGACACGGCACGATGCCTCTAATTGCGGGCGGAGTTAGTTCGGATAGGAAGACCACAGCGCAGTTTGGTCGATGAAGGATCGCGGCCTTTTGTCTTGCAAGGGCAAGATATTGAGCCACCTGGGAGGCCTTGCTTTCCCCTGCGTAGACTTTGACCTCAATAAAGACGACGAAATCTGCACCACTGATCTCGATATCCACGCGGTGTTCGGAGTTCGCAATAGGGTAGTTCTCTCGTGTAACTGTCCGCACGTTGTCCATTTCGAATCCTGCCAATTCGAAACCTCGAATCTTTTGCCAGAAAGAGTGTATGAAAGCATCGCCAAAGCCATGCGATCCCGAAGGGTTCAGAAGCCACGCCAGGACTCGCGAATTGCGAACTTCGTCATGGCCAATGCCTGCGACCGACCAGATGTCGGTCAACTCACCGCGTCTCCGCGCGCTTCGCAACAGCGGCTGCAACAAATCGAGCGTATGGGTCAGGCCTTCCAGGCTTAGCTCCGGTTGTTGAACCTCGACCTTTGAGCGATCTTGGATGAGATGCGGAGTAAGCTTGCGGATGACAGATTGCAGCCGGTCCGGCGTCTCCACTGGTTTCGTTTGCGCGGCCCGCCAGGCATTGATGAACTCACGTAGTCGACTCTCCTGTGCGGCACCGTTCGAGCTAATAATGTTATGATCCAACGCCCTCATTGGTCCGCCGCCAGAGCCAATTCAGCTGTGGTGCGAGCGTCATCCGCGCATTTGGTCTTAGCCATCAGGAGAAATTCCATCATTCACAAACGCATAGCGTTCCTTGATGTAGCTCGCCCAAGCGTCGTCAATTGGTGCCTCGGCGAGCAGGTTGCGGAACAGCACTTCCGTGGTGCGCGATACAAAGCGATCAGGATGAACGAGCAGCGAGCGAAAAAACTCGAACGCGTCGGATGCGCCGCGTCCTGCAAACTTCGGCGACGTTACAGCGTGAAGCTTCCGATTACCCGTTGGCGAGATGTGAAGAACGCGAACAATGTCGGCGTCACCGTTCTTCTCCATCTGATGTGCCAACATCTGCTGGCGCAGAAGCTGATAGAACGGCTCGTAGAAGAAGTCGTCAAGCGACAGGTTGGGATCGGCTCTAAGAGGGCCGTTGGGCGCAAACATCAGGTCCTTGTATCGCGCGCGCCTGGTGACATGGCCACCACTTGGTTCAGCCGCTCCATCCCTTATCCGTGAGCCGTCCCGGAGTGCCGCGCCATAGCTTTCCGTATACTTCCATTCGACAAAAAGGCCCTCGATCCTGCTGGCTGTCCTGTAGCGCATGAAAGCGTCAGCGCTCGTGCAGTTGGCGCCCCGCTGGAGGGTCCCCTTTCTTCCTGCCTCGTTCAGATAGTCTCTCGTGCCTACCCATTCGAAGCCGATATACCAAGGCTCGCCATCCGGGCCTCGCTCCACCTCGAGCATCTCAGGAGGGTCTATTCCAAGCGCGTATCCTACCAAGGAAGAAAGCCTCTCGGAATCCTCAGCCAAGGGCATCAGAAAATTCAGGCAGCAGGACTGTGATGATAACATATGGTTGCTGTGCCGATGCCACGTGATCGCATTGGATCCATCGCGCCGGAAGTAGCGTTCAGCTTTGTCGGCAATGGCTGGGGCGAGATTCGCGGCACGCTCGGCGAAGCGATATGGCACCCCTTTAAACGTGGTTCTGTCAGGTGTTGTCGCGTCGAAATATGAAAGTTGCCGCTTCAGTTCTGCAGTGGGAAAGCGCGGTCGTTCATTCCGGCGAGCATCGATACCTATCGTGAGAGTCACCTGAGAGTCAGCCGCTTTCATTTGAATTTCACTCCGCCGCTATCGTCATTTCGGCTTCGACGCCATCACTATCGCGGACTTCGTCCGAGCTTTCCTCCAAGACGTCGTTCCTTGCCCATCGCCTTCGAACGTCTCGATGGCGGAGCCCTTCGCGCCAGCACCGCGCAGGCGGATCAAGAGGTGGCTCTCGCGCACCAGTTCTCACTCGACGGTCATAACCGCCCGCTCGGAATCATCCTCGTTCGTTGGCCAGGACAAGACACCGGCGACGGTCCCGTTGAGGTTCGCCACAAGCGTGAGCTCCGCTTCCGCAAACCTCAGCTTGCTGAAATCATCGATGATGTTGGGTTCATTGAGGAAGCTACGGTAGGTATATGTACCAGTGACCTCGGTCGGCTCCATTCGCTTCCCCCAACTGCTGCGCCCTCACGACGGCTAGCCCGGCATGGCCAAATTAGACTTCGAGTTCAATCCGGGCGTCCTTGTTGAACGCCAACGACAGCAAGCCGCCGGATTGATCCCTCAGCGAGGCGGCCAAGTCCTCGACGGCAACGAATGTTTCGTAGTTTTCACTGCCCTCCACGAGACTGTCGGACGTGGTGCTGAACCAGAATGTGAAGGGTTTGTCCTCCGCCTCTGGAGCCAGGGCGCGTTTGTTCACGGGGCCGAGCCGTGAATCATAAATCTGCTGGATGACCGTTCGCTCAGGGTTTCCGCTGGAGCCGTTCCCACAGAAAACATAGTGGTCGGCCGACACCTTCCTGCAGAACGCTTCGTCGACGTTGTGTTCCGAGCCATGGTGCTGAACCTTCAGCACATCGACATGGCAGTAGCCCTCATCGAGAAAGCCCGCGAGTTCAAGCCCCTTCAAAATGATGTCCTGCTGGGAATCGCCGGTCAGAAGAAGACGCTTGGCGCCCTCTTCGACCATGAACATCAGCGACGCGATGTTCGGTGTCGTAACGCCCTTGAAATCCTCGATCCCGTTCCAGTCCCTCAGGCTGAAGGCGTCCTGACCAAAGGCGTCGACCTTTCGCCTGATCTCGGCCCGCAGGTCTCGCAGGCGCTGGCGATTATCGACGTTGCGCAGAAAATTGTTCCACCCCTCCCTCAACGCCTCCAACTCGGTCTCCGTCGGACCGACAATCGTAAAACGCAGTGATCCGACTTTGAAGGATTTCTGCCCCTCTCGATACATCAGGAGCCTGGGTTCCTCCCGCGACCGTGGCAACTTATTGACGGGAATGTTGAGCAATTCGGCTGACGCGTACCGTGAAACCTTGATCGCTTCCGGGATCGATACGGCAATCTGTTGCATCTCTGCACCAAGATCGACGAGTTCCGGCACCGAGGTCGCGAGCAGCGCCGGTGCCGCCGCCGCGAGCAGATTCTCGATATCGCCGGAATTCTGCCCGACCTGGTCGCGGAAGGCGTTGTGCCAGATGCCGCCCATCTCCGGCGGGCGAGGCACTTTCGGCGCACGGATCGGCGTGCTGTTCTCCTTATGATGATCGAAGAGACGCCACTCAAGCTCGTCCTCCAGTAGCTGGAGCACGCCGGAGATGTGGTCCTGATCGATATGGGACACATAGACGTAGTCGAGTTTCGCGCCTTGATCGCGGAGCTTGGAGAGCTCTTCGCGAACGCTCTTCTTCATGCTGGACGACATGCCTCCATCGCACAGGATCCGACCGTCCTCGGCACCTTCGAGCAGCAGGCAATCGCCCTTGTCGGATTGGAAAATATGAAGCTTCATCGGGCGCCCCTCACCTCGACGCGTTCGTTGAAGGTCCGCGCTTCATCGATCGCCGCCGCGGGATCGATGACGCCGAAGCCGGCATCGTTGCGCCATTCATAGGAATTGCCCGGAAGTGGGCGAGCGGTGCGCTGGAGGATGCCCGAACACTGTGCTGACGTCAGGTCTTTGTTGACCGCCAGCATCAGGCCGACGACGCCGGCAACATGGGGACTGGCCATGCTGGTGCCGGTCATGCCGATCCACTGCTTGTCGTCCTCGCTGAACCCTTTGGCGGCGACAATTTCCGTTCCAGGCGCTGCAATGTCGGGCTTCGCGCGATCATCGCGCGTCGGCCCCTGGCTGCTCGAGATGTTCATGCGCTGTCGCGCTTCATCCAGGTTCGCAACCGCGATGACGCGATGGGCGCAGGCAAGCGAACTGATCGAATGCGAGTCGACGTTCGACCCTTCTGAAAAGAACGACGGGAACCGGTAGAGCCGCAGGCTGCCCTGTACCCCAATATCGATCGGATCGTCCCGTTCGATCCAGCAGTTGAAGCGCCCGTTCCTGATCTCATCACCAACGAGCCTTACCTTCCAAACCCCCGCCTCGACCCCTCGGAGGCTGTCGGCCTGCAGGTTGGGTGTCAGGTAGATGGCCGCGTAATTGCTACCGTTGGTCGGGTGATAGAGCTCGTTGTAGATCGACACCGTCGTCCCGCTCGCCAGGCGCCGGTTCTGGACATACTCTCGGGGGCGAACCGTGATCCAGTCGGCGCCCAGGCTCGGCGGCTTGACCATAACCGTGATGCGATCCTGGGCGCCGTACCAGATCTCCAGCTCGTTTTCGGACATGTCCTCGATGCCGTTGCCGACGACCGTCCATTCGAGATCGACAGTCAGGCCGCGTGAGGCAATACGGCCGCTTGAATGAATGCGGCCCATGATGAACCCCAAGTCTTCTGCGGTCTCGCCTTTCTCCTGGCCGGCGTTACCCGCCGCCACGGAAATGGCGCGACCTGGCGTCGAGAGCAGCGCGTCAATCCAACGGCAGACGCCGTTCGATCCATCGTGCCCGGCGCCGTTCGTGCCGAGACTGATATTGATTGAGATTGCTTTGCCTTCACGCTCAGCAATCTCAAGCAAGTATTCAACGGCATGGACGATCCGCGACGAGTCACTGAAGGTCGCGCGGCGCTCCTCCGTTTGATCCTTGAGCATTGGGACTGATATCAATACCGCGGCGATCATCGCCTTGGGGCACACGCCGCTGTTTCCGGCCGCTATGCTGGCGACATGCGTGGCATGCGAGCCTTCCGATCGCTGCGATTGCCGCTCGGCGAAGGTGGCTGGAAATCCGCCCTTCTTCTTCGCCCCGGCAATCGCTCGATCCATCAACTCTTTGGTCAGTTCGCTGCCATAGTCGAACTGACTCTTGCCATTTTTGGACGGAGGCTCGCGGAAATCTCCGCCTTGGTCCCAAATCGAGAGAAACCGTGTCTTGCCCGCGTCATCGAGAAAATCCGGATGCGCGAAATCAAAACCGCCGACATCAATTATGCCGATGATAACCCCTTCACCGTCGCGGTGGGCCTTTCGCAGCGACGCGTCAGCATGAAAGCGCGTGGACGGAGCCGAAGCCAATTGCCGCGTGATGACCGGTCGGTCGAACGTTACCGGCTCGGAAGGATGCACAAAGGCGACATTCGGATCGGCTTCAAGCTCGGCAAGCGCGGTAATTGGCACGGTCGCTGACACGAAGTTTCGACGCACCAGGATCTGGCCGCCCAACAACGCCTTGTCCGATGCCTTGGCACTCGCCTGGCCGGCCTGCGCGATACGCTTGACTTGGTCGGTGGCGGCCCGTTCAGCCTTTCCCCCATCGTCCGTGCCACCGTCTCGGTAAAGCTCGACAAACACGTTGACGTAAGACTGATCTGCTTGCTGGGTTGCCGGAAGTTTGGGCCGCTTGGGCAATCGCGCGCGCACCGGGATCTTTGCCGGACTGATCGGGAGGCTCTCGCGAAACTGACAAAGATCGAGGTTCGCGGGGATGCCCAGCGATTCAGCTGACAAACTCGGAGCAGTAGCTACCGTCGAGCTGATGTCGGATCTGAGGAGATTGACTGTCGCCGCCCCGTTTTTCAGGCAACGCAGCCGCGGATGAAGTCTGCGCGAGGTCTCGTCGCTAACCGCCACCGCCTGCCGCCCCCCAAAAGATTAGCCAAGTAACGAACTGCGCGTCAAGTACACCAATTCAGTGTAAATGACCCGCTTGCTCCAGGGAGCAACTCAGTGGCACAAATAATGATGTAAAGCAACAAGTGAATGACACCTATAACAGGTTTTGTCCGCCTTCAGCCCGTCTAATTCTTTTCCGCCTCACAATTCCTAGCAGCCTGTATGCGGAGAGCCGTCGGGCACTCCCCGAGCGCGTCCCGGTCACCCACCTCAGCCAGGCTGATCGTCGGCTCATCTTCGAACAGGGAAAGCCTGATCGCCGTACCCACGAGATTGCGACGCTCGCGGCTTTGCGAGACTGGCTTCGCTCTGCTAACATTTGGGTCGACGGCAGCCGATCGTTCCGGCCGCTCGACGAGCATCTGATGCCGCGGTCGACATTCACCACAATGAAAGAGGTGGATTGTCTCGGGTTGGGCGTCCAAGGTGACGGCGCGCAGTGGCTTGCCGAAGCGCGTCAGATGCTCGACTCAACCTGAAGCGTCTGGGACATAGGGCACGGTCCCGAAAGCTCGAAGGTGTTCGTCTTGAAGCCGGTACCTTGATCGTGACGCCAACGGCTGGCGAGGTTCCGGCGGCGGCCGAGGAACTGAATGCCGAGAGCAGCGAACTTTTTCCGCTGGTTGAAGTGCCTGACCTCTTGAGGGAGGTGCACGAATGGACCGGCTTCGCGGATTGCTTCACGCATGTTCGCACGGGCGACACTCCGAGGAACGTCACGGCTATGTTGGCCGGAGTGCTGGCCGATGCGACCAATCTCGGTCCGAAACGGATCGCGAGCGCATCCGAATGGTTATGTGGCGCGCCACATAACCGTTCTTATGCGTCGGGCGAGATTATGTGGCGGAGCCGCCCTGACCCCTTTCGGGCCGGCCAAACCCAGCTTGCCT
>NZ_JBVVQJ010000072.1:0-12485 GCF_055811475.1 Mesorhizobium sp. WSM4829
TAGGATCACAACGCATTGAGGTAGATATGCGAAGACAGCCTTGACGACAAAGTCCCCATGTGAGCGGGGTGGGCGGCAAAAGCGACCGGAAAGGCCCGCCGTAGAAGGCAGACCGCATCCGAAGGACCGGAACGCAAGAGGAGGACCCGAAGCGAAGCGAAGGGTTGCGGGATGCCGCGGCGGGCCTAGAAGGGAGTGCCGCCCACCGCGCCCCGCCGGGAAAGGCCAACAGACAAACCGCGCCGGCCGCCGGCGACCGTCAGCAGCCGACAGGCTGCCCGCGCCAGCGGGCGAAGCCGGATGGCCGAGACCGCCTGAGCCTGCCGAAGAAAAAGCGGGCTCGGTTCACGAGCACCCGGCAGGCGCCTTCAGGCGCGCGGGCGCCATCAAGCTTAGGCCAAATTGGGTTCTTCCGCATATTTGGTGCAGGGACTACTTTTTCGGGTGTCCATTTGTCCGGTTGGGTCAAGCGGCTGCCAGAAGTCGGCTCCGGAGGAGTGGATAGGCGGCGGCGCGCCCGTACATCTGGCGCTTGGTCGTCTTGAGGCGGTTGATCTGGCCTTCGACCGGGCTCGTGCTCCAGGGCTGGGTGATTGGCGCCCGGACAGCCTCAATGTCACGGCTGAGACCTGCTGCAAGGGAAGCCAGTTTGCTTTTCATGGCATCGTCTATCCATTGACGAGGCCTGCTTGTCGTCATCGCCACGTATCATCGCGGCAAAGCGGCCGGCCAGGTCAGCCGCGATTGAAAGTTCCGGAGCATGTTCATGCAGATGGTGGAGGAACCGCTCGGTCTGCTCAGCCGACGTCGCCTGCTTCACGCTCGATCACATCGAAAGAATCGGGCCCATTTCCTCGCTGCCGTGAATGTTCGGTGCGACGCGTTCTCAGTGGGCGGTGAACAACACGTCCGTTGGTACCGATCGTCCGATAAAGTTGAACGCGGGTTCTGAGTGCGGCTCGACGTTGTCTGGAAGCCGACGATTGAGGGCTATCAACTCACAGCTGTCGCAATGGGCCTATTCGATGGCCACCGGTTTGCATCTCTCTCCTAATACCAATCGGGGACAAGGACGATGCTGCGAGATCAGAGACGGTCTACCGCGGAACGACAGCTCGGCTGCGCCGTGCGGACATCGGTTTGGCGTTCCGGTCGAGTTTCGTTCAATCAGAACGAGGTCTTGATGCCGACCATCACTGCCGCCGCGGCAAAATCGCCGCCGATCCGGTCGTCGTCGCCGTCCCTCTTTACGCCGGTCGACATGTCATAGGAGTTGTAGTCGCCGCGAGCGGTGAACACCTTTTCGTAGGAACCGGAGACGAAGAAGCTGGTCCGCTCGTTGTACTGGTAGCCGACGCTGCCGCCGACCATCAAAACCGGCGCCGATTCGAAATCATCCTCGAAGCGCAGGTCACGCAGCCAGTGATGATCGGTATCGCCGGCCGAGAAGGTCATCCCGCCCTTCAGCCGAAGTTCCAGCGATTCTGGACATAGGTCGCATCGATGCCGGCGAAGGCGACCGGCAATTTCTGCTGGTAGCTGATGACCTTTGCGCCTCCTGGGTAGTCGCCAACCGAATCCCGGAAGCCGGCATCGCTGGAGACGTCAAGAGCCGCCATAGGCAGTCCACTTGACCGAGGTGTACTTGAAGCCACCGTTGACGTTGATCAGCAGTTGGTCGCTGAGCTGGAAGTCGTGGCCGAGCGCGACGGTTGCCGAATAGAAGTGATCAAGATCGGTCTCGGAAAAGCGCGAACGGTCGCTCCAGTCGTTCCAGCCATCATTGGTCGAGAATCGCGGGTTCCAGTCATAGTCTTCCATGTAGCTGTCGCCGCTGAAGGCGATCTGACCGGAAAGCTTGGCGGTCCAGCCGGCTTCGCTGCGCGCCGTCATCTCGGCTGAAATGACCGGAGAGGTGCTTTCCCAGATAAGGTGGCTCCGCTTGGAGCCGCGGCCGGGAGCCTGATAGACTAGCTCGTTGGCCTCGATGTCGATGACGCCGACGCCGCCAACGAAAGAGAAATTGGGATTGTAGGGCGCCGGTTCGCCCACCACCGCGGCACTGGCCATCGCCGGCCAGGCAGCGAGCAACGCTGCCGCTCCACTAAAGACTTTCGCATGACAATTTCATGAAACTACCCTCATAGGAATGATCCGTTATGCGGCTATACGCTGCGTAACCGGGTGCACGTCAGGTGCGGTCGTCTATGCAGCGCCCCTGTAGGTTGGCAGATTGCCGCCCTCGGCTCGGTTCCTCAACACTCAAGGAAAACGCCGTTAGCGTGACCCGATTGACGGCGGTTTTTGCCGATGCGTTCCGGGCGGTCGGCGTGACGGGAACCTTGCATTATCTGAGGCACACATTTGCGATGACGATGCTGGTACGATTGCAGCGGCAGGCAGCGACCACGCCGGACCTCAATCCGCTGAGATCGTGCAGGTTGCTTTGAGCCAGTCCACAGCAGACACTCTGAGTCTAGATTATCCGACAGAGCCGAGGGCCGACTTCCTCGAACCCGTTCCGCAGATAGAAATCGAGCGTGCGCTTCCATTTTGGTTGCCCGGGCGCTCCAACCTCAAGTCGCTTCCAACCACGAGCACGGCTTTCCTGCGAGGCGACCTCAAGCAGATGAGGGGCAATCCCATTGGAGCGCATGTCGGGTCGAACATACAGCTCCGAAATGTAGCCGAACTTGCCTCCTGCATAGATCGCCGTGCATTCATTCAGCACCATGATACCGACCGGCTCGTCATCTGCACTTGCGATCACAGCGACCACGCCAGCGTCGGCAAGCACCGTCTCCGCGCTTTGTCTGACGACGTCGGGCGTGGGCGCTTTCCCGCCAGTGAGTTCATCGAGTAGCGCGTGAATGAAACGGGCGACCGTCTCTGCGTCCGTTGCGTTGGCGCTGTGAGTAGATATGGAAGGCATATTCTCTCCTGCTAGTGGTCAAAATCCCGATTCATGCTGCCATCCGCGCTGGTCCCACTCACTTTTAAATGTAATGGCGGGCTAATGAACAGCATTTTTTCATTAAATATATGCTAAAAAACTTCAAAATAAATATTACAAGCATGCAGGATTCAGGATGACTTGAGGTGAATTGCGCAGATAGGACACATTCTCACACAAAGCAACGGGGTTACTTTGTTGTCGATGAGGATTTGAGAGCGGTGGCCGTCGAACTTGACCTCGTGAGTCCAATCGTCTCCTTGGGGCGGCTTGGCCACCAAGGTGGGCATCATCGGAGAAATGAACTCCAACCGGCCAGCACCGGCACTCACTCGTTTACGCACGGAATCGAGTCTAGGCCCGTCCCATCTGGTGGCTAGTGGAACGGATCATGATCATTTACTAAATTAGCAATTCTGCACGAAAACGGCTTATTGTTGGTCCCAGCCGGCGGACACGCCCACACCCCACCAGTTAGGCCCGCCGGTCGGTTGCCTACCCCGCAGCGGCTGTCGGGCCGTCCCCATCACAGTTCGGACAATCAACGTGAGCCGAGATAGAACCAACAACCCCGCAACCGGGATCAAGGGCAAGCGCCACGGGCCGCCTTGTGAACGACGAAGCAGAGCATTTCGAGTCTGCCCTGTCTGTGGCCTCACGTTCGACAAGCGAAACCGTGGCGAGGTGCTGCATCATTATCTTCCCGAACATGAGCCGTCGAAGCTCGATAGATAAATGACCCGTCTTTCCCATATAGAGCCATGACACCTCCTACTCGGGCGAGAGATACATCTCCGCCTCCTTGGCGGCAGCCACGAAAGCCTTGCGGACCACATGAGGGTCAATCGGATCGCCCTCCAGCGCTGACAGGCAAAGCGTCCACGCCTTGTGCCACTGAGGCCCTCTCCGGGTCCACGTCTTGAGCTGCTCAAGGGCTGCCCTCGCATTGTTGCAGCCATGCCTGCCGCGTCCGGTTCAATCTTCACGAACACCGGAGGGGCGAACCAAAGCGTTGTCATTGACGGATAGCTAGAGTGGGTCGGAATTTTGGGTAGAAATTTCTGAGCTGGTCGACCGGAGAGGGGCTGCGCCGGCACAGGTATCGAGGAGACCTAACGGAAGTGGCGCAATACCCCTTCCTCCTCGGCAGTGCCCTACGGGCCTCCTCAGTCTCGGGTAGCCATAACGGTTTGCCTTAGCTTTTACGCAACTCATTTGGTTGCTGAATGTTCCCGGAGGCGGCCGGATGAGTTGTCACAGCATCATTCGTTAAGGTCGAAGGCTACTGCGCGTCCAAACGCCGGAGCGGTCGCCACGATAAGGTCTACCAGGGCCGTGTTACTGATTTCGAGATAAGGGCCATCTTGGCGAACCGCAGCTATAACGGCCTTGACGGAGACTGCGCCACCGTGCGGGACCTTCTGGATGGCCTCGTGCACAAGCTCCACGGCCATCCGCTCGCAGTCCGTCTCGATGTCCACCTGAGGCCTCCCTGGACATACCCCCCAGCACCCATTTGTTGGCACGCCGCTTGTAAAAATCAACAACCAATTTCGTACAATGGGACCGCGAAGTGGCGAGGACAACCGGCTCGCGCTAGATTGAACGGCTACTACCCGCCCTTATCGGATGCCACCGACAGGCCGAGGGCAGTAGCTGCTTCTATAATAGCCTCGATTAGCTCGTCGTTGGATGCGACCAGATCAGGCGCAGCGTGCCGAATATGGTTCAATGTCGCTTTGATCAAAACGCTGTCCCCACGGTCAGCCCTGTTGAGGATTGCGGTTATTGCGTGCTCTTCAATTGGACCAACCCTTTGCACACTTATCCAACTCTCCGAACAGCTCTTGTGGCATTTCTGCACAAGAGATGTCGAAGGGACGGACTTCCCCTCCAACCAACTGTTCCATCGGAAACGAAAAAACCCGCCGCACAGGAGAGCGACGGGCCGACCAAGCGACCACCGAGCGCGGGGTGGGTCGGGATTTGCCCGGTGCGCGGATCGTGAAAAAATCATACGCGCCCGGGTGCGTCGCGTCTACCAACCGGCAGTTGGCACTTTTCGGCACGGCGGACTTAATGTGGCGCTTTGCCCCTATAGGGTTTCGCGGTCGCCCATACCTTCCGGGAATTGAGCGCTTGAGAGCGAGCAACGTACTTTCGCCTAATCGGCCTCTGGGCACCATCACCCTCCTAAGGTGTTGATGCAGCTGAAAAACCAGCAAAATTATAGGCTTAGGGCTACCCGAGTGCTACACACAGGTTTACACATGGTCCTTGCTATGAGCCGTCCTGTCAAACATCGTAAGACCGGCGTCTACTGGTTCCGCAAGCGCGTACCGGCTGACATAGCCGCGTTGACAGGTCGCAAAGAAGTCAACAGGACCCTTGGAACGAAGGATCCTGAAGAAGCCAAGCGAAAATTTGCAGAAGTCCTTGCGGAACACGAGCGTGAGTGGCGCAGCTTCGGCTAGGAAACGGCTTGGTCAATGGACGCATCTTGGATGGTCCTGCCGCCGCTGGCGTAGATGCGCCCACACCGCGCCTCATTACCGACCGTGAGGCGCACCTTCTTGCCACAGCTGTGCACGATGAGTGGTTTGAGAAATTCTATTACAATCCGAGTGAACAGCTGCACTGGCACACCGAACTGTATGAGGGCATGTGGAAAAGGTACCCGTTGCCGTCAACCGATCCAGTTGCGGGAGTGGAAGGCATCGCTGATCCAATCCCGGGGACAATGCCAATCGAGAATATCTTTTGGAAATCAATGAGAGCGCGATGCGTGAGCAGCGCGGAGGACATCCTTGATAAGAATGGCTTCAGCGATGATCCTTGGAGCGTTCACAAGACCGCACGAGCTATGGGGCCGCTCTGCAGCGAGCGAGCTTGACGCTGCAGAGACTTGAACGCGGGGAGTTTGAGCTGGGAGAGCAGCCGGGGCGGGCTCATCGTTCGGCAGATACTCAGCCAGTTGTCAGTCGGTCTCCGAAGGGGGCAAAGGAGACGTCCGACCCGTCGACTTTGACTGGGCTCGTGGACGGCTGGTGGAAGGAGAGCAAAGCAGCGGGCAGAAAACCGAGCACATATGAAAGCTACAGAGACGCTTTCGCCTATCTTGCTCGGTTTCTGGAAACGGCCAAGGATATCATTGCCTTCAAAGATCACCGACTGAGCACACCGTCGCCGAAAACCGGAAAGATGATTTCCGCCAAAACGGTTAAGGATAGCAATCTCTCCGCTTTGAAAGTCGTCTTCGGCTGGGGCGTTGCCAACGGAATTGTCGCTCATAACCGGGCAGTCGGTGTGACCATAAAGGTCGGAAAACCTCCGCGCCACAGATCGAAGGGCTTTTCTGATGAAGAGGCCGAAACGATCCTTGCTGGCGCGCCTTCTCATCAGCGAGGGCAGGAAAATCCGAAGACATTTGCGGCGAAGCATTGGATACCATGGCTTTGCGCGTTCACAGGAGCTCGCGTGGGTGAATTGGCCCAGTTGCGAAAACAGGATCTATCCTTCGCGGCGATACATGGGTCATTCGCATCACGCCAGACGCTGGAACGGTCAAAACCAACGAAGCCCGAGAGGTTCCACTCCATCAGCAGGTAGTCGACCTTGGTTTTCGCGCCTTTGTGCAGGAGGCTCCCAGTGGTCACCTCTTCTTGAATGTCGATCCGTTAGAAAACGTTAGGGGGCTCTGCGCGGCTTGAAAAATCGGCTTGCTGTGTTCGGGCGGACCTTCGTGGCAGATCCGAACGTGGCTCCCAACCACGGCTGGGGACATCGATTCAAAACCATGGGCATGGAAGCTGGTATCCCTCCCCGTATTCTGGATGCAATTCAGGGTCAGGCAGCTAGGACGGTTGCCGATACCTACGGCGAGGTCACGCTGAAGACCATGGTGGCGGAGATGCGGAGATTGCGAAATTGCCTCGATATTCGGTAGTAACTTAATTCGAATTTTCGGCTGGTGGCATGCACCAGACCGGACGAGATGGCTCGGCAAGTTGACGAAAGAACTGTTCTGGGGCCATTTGGGGTATGCTGCCAATTGTCAGCGCAACAGGCTGCCATTAAGGCAGTGTCTTACCAAATGACTAATGCCTTTTTTCCGTGACCAACTTCTCAACAGCCGCTAGTGTGAATTTTGCCGACAGGTAACTTCCGTAAAAATGCAATTCATCATCTTTTGCTACGTTAGCCATATCAACGACGGTTTTCGCACAACACGAATGGGCATCTCTCCCCGACATTTCGACCGCTCGATAGAGCCCAAACGTTTCCATATCGATCGCAGCGACTTTCCTGTGTTGATCGGAAACACTGCGAAGCCGCTTTTCGCTAGCGATCACTGCCGAACCTGAAGCAAATGGTGCAATACGAGGCTGCGTGATAGTTCGGGGGCGTACTGTTCCAGGAAAGCCAGTCTCAAACTGAGTAACAACGTCAGGGCCCTCGATCATTTTTGCTAAAACTGTCCCGGTCCGTCCCGGCATGACTGAATGGTAAGGCTCCGCCTTGAATGCATCATCGTACCACTTGCCGGACTGATACTCCCAGCAGCGCTCGGCCACGAGCAGTTGTCCGAGAGCAGTATTACCAGCCACACCGCCGCAAATACCACTCATCGCGACAATTCGAGGCGCATACAGCTCCAAGACCCGCGCAATCTCCACAGATGCGTTCACAAGTCCCATGCGCTGCAACAATATGACCGTTCCATCGGCGGAACCCAAAGTTAGATCCCAATGATCGACGCCATACCGAAGCAAACTTTCGTGCTTGAAACCCGGCAATCTAAGGTAGGCCGTGCGCTCCTCAGAGATAGAAGTGAAGATCACAAAATCATATCGACCACGATCGCGGGCCTGAGCAAGAAAGACATCCAACGCGGCAGTCCATGTTTCCGTGCGGTTGAAATCGTAAATTATGCATCCACGAGCCGCGAACGCATCCCGATACTTCTCGGCTTCATCGACAAACGATGTGATTGCTAAAAGTGGGACGCGTTTTTTGCCAGCGTAGTCCAGCATATGGAGAATCTCCATTCCAGAGCTCTTTGCGCCACCCTTCGGAACGGTAGGCATAAGCAAATCTATAACACACAGATCGAAATCCTCTTTAGCTATAGAGACGAACTTCGCTATATTATCTATCCTCTTTATTACGTTTTCCTTCACCCCTTTCGCTACCAACACCTTTGCTATAGAAGCGTATTTATCGTCGTCATCCTCAAATACGACTATTCTCACGTCAATCTCCTAAGCGCTGTATCAAAGCTTTTTTCCCATTCCGGTGTTTTAAATGAATACAATATTGACCCCAATACAGTTTGCCCGTAGCGCGCAGTCAAAAACCGAGGCAAAGCTGATAACCTTATCTTCTCCCCATTAATGAGAATTTCCGGGTACTGAGTGACGATAATCAAATTCGCTTTCGCGCCACTGGATTTTAATGCGCGTAGAACTTCGATACCCCCCATTGATTGGGCTACACCTCCGGCACTCGCCACCTCACCTTTTGCAAATGTGGGAAGCGCCATATCTAGAACGATGAGGTCGAACGGCCTTTGCATCACTGCCAAAACCGCGTCTCTTACACCTGTTGCGACTGTCGGTTTGTCAAATCCTGCGACCTCTAGTCTCCGAAGCAAATCGTTAGTTTTGTGCTCTTCATCTTCAACCAAAAGAAGATCGTATGGCTTTCGCATCAGGACGCATTCGCTCCGGCAAGCTCGACCGTCAGGGTAAACTCGATCTCAATTACCTCTCCGTGAACCCTCAATTGAACGCTGGATGCCCCCTCACTATGCTTGGTTATGAACCGCAGTTTCTTAATTCCTGTGTAGCCTTCGCGCACCATAGCCTGAGCAAGATCCTCGGCATCAAGGCTGGCCCTGATGCGATCGACGTGCTCTGACCTCTTATCGCTGTCTGAGATTGCGGAGGCTACACAGAAGCGCAGTCTTTCAAGATGCGGAACAGGCATTCCTTTTCGTTCCACCGCGATCGATATTGACCGATCTTCGTCTCCGTAGTGAACTCCGTTCCGGATGAGCACCGACAAGCAGTCGTAAACGCGATGGACCGATAAGCCATCGAGTTCTAAATCTTCCGCGTCGCCCGACCATGCCAACGCAGGATGGCCCCCTACCCCCACAGCCTCCATTTGGACTAAGTCACCTAATTGCCTCGGTGTAGCACTGACAAAGCCGCTCTCAGGTTCTCTGAACCAGCTACCTAGCCGCGCAAACCTATCATGGATGGCATCTGTAATTTCGGCCCTGAATTGCCTATGCAGCGCACTGCTGAACCCGTGGAACCGATTATCAATATCGGCGAGTGCCGAATTCAAAATGTCTTCTGTGATGTTCTTCGCGACGGTCTTTAGCTGCGGCTCGATCTGTTGCCAACAAAATCGAACCATCAAATCATAAAAAACATCAATGCTCCCCCCCCGCAACCGCAAGCTGTCGGAGGCCTATGAGATTTGCATGCGTCGTAGGATCTTCTAACGTAATTTCTGCGGTGAGCCATCCATGCGGGCGTTGCTGCGCCTTGAACTGCAAGTTCTCGCGCCTTAGTTTATCTATCAACGCCCGATAGTCTTTTACCCAAAGATCATAAGCAAGCATAAAAGGATCATCAGAAATCAAAAGATGGAAATGCCCCACATCTTTGAGAGTTTCTACACCGTCTCTCATCATGCCACTCAACGTATTATGCCTAATTCGCCTCCCTAAATATGACTCTATGCCGAATGTGCCATTAAGACAAAACTCTGCAAACGCAATTCTAGCGAACTCAAATAAGATATAGTCGTACGCCGCCGCGACGGTTATATCTATAACGACGTCCTCGAAAGATATCTTCGCCTTGTCCGATCTGGCTTTATTAAGATCCACACTGTGCCCAATAATACGCTCGTATTGCTGTGCATAAGCGCTCGGATTATCTTCAAGCCACCGCTTCATCGCAATACCATCGACGTATATCCGACTGTCGTCAAAGTATTTCCTCAATTTTGCTACGCCGCGCTGGGCCTCTATCGCATCAGCCTCTACAAAGTATTCCAGCTTCTGCTTCCGTTTTCCTACAGCCCGAAGTAGGTACTGACGAGTTGTATCAGCTTGATCGGGCGACTTTACTATCCAATATATTTTTTGGAGCGTCGTTCTATCCAGCGTGTGCAGCAAGAAATTGGCTATTTCTGGAGTATCTTCCAACAACCAGTCGATAAACGCTTCTATTGATCCTGAGAAGCTTGAAAGGACGGTTTGGGCCATCTCGAAACGAAACTTAAAATCTACGTCTTCGTCATGCGCTTTCGCTTTGTGTAGCGCCAACGACAAGACAGCTATCACGTGGCGTGATTTATCATCTGCTGAAGAGTATAGCTTCTCGATCTCGGATTCGTTCAATAATATGTCTAATGAAGTAGTATTATCAAATATGTATCTTATCTCGTAATGAGTCAGGGGCTCGTAAGATGACGACGATATGAACCGTAAAAAATCTAAAGTTCTTAGAAACGAACCCTTGTTCTGCGGTTTTCGATAATCCTCGTGCTTCCGAAATCCGAAAAGGCGTTTAGTCAAGTCGCGTCTGGAAGGCGGATCAGGTTCCGAGATTGGGGCAGCGCCAGCTATTGGCAGGAGCCTCGGACCGATGATCCTGTCCGCGTAGTTTCGGAAAGTTGCTGGCTCGTCGAATTCAAGAAACGCCACGGAGCGTCTGTAGTATGCCAGATCAGCGGACCGCGGGGCCACGTCCGACACGAGTTCCTCTGTTTCAAATGGTGTACCGCCAACCTCCTCCATTGTGCCGCTTATTTTCGGATTTAACCATTTTTCCACATATGAACCGATCGTTGGCCACTCACTGCCTAGTCGGCGAACAACTAGCATCCCCAAAACTTCATCCACGAATGACATCGAGTGACATTTTCGGAGGAATGCCCCTATGTCGGCTTCGCTGATTGGCGTGGGACAGACATTGAAGAGCGGGAGAATCTTTCTGAAATCATCGTCCAAAAGCCGAAGCGCAACTCTGATCCTGGAAGTCAACGTGTCGAAGTATGGAAAATTCATATCCAAAGCCTCCATAGACATATAGTGAGGCGATGGGTATTTGTCGTGATCTAGTACTTTAGAAAATTCCGCAAAAGATCCCTGCAACTCTGGTTCGTCTGCTGATGGTCGCAACGATGTATGCGACTTTTTTCGTCACGAAATTTGAGGAGCCCCACCGTTCAGCGAACAAAGCGAGTGCATTTAGGGCATCGACATCGTCTGAACGCGTTAGTGGAGCGAGAGTCTTCATGGCTCCGAGTACTTCAAGGGTCTCGTTGTGCCAGCTATTTAATCGACCAGACATGAATGCAATTTCGCGCTGCGAGCTAATTGCTTCTAGATTATGTAGGCGTAGTTGTGCCCGATAAGTATGTCCTACGTTCGGGAATGGATAAGCTCCCTGTTTTCCCATCAACACGTCGGTAGCGCTGGCTAGGGCTTCCGTGGGAACGTTTTTCCGTAGGAGATTGACATTCGGCAATGAGGCTTGGGCATCGTCATTACGGGAAATGATGCCTCGCACAACATTGCGCGACGTGACGTCCGCTATGCGCTGGAGCGCTTGGAATACGTGCGCCCGATTCCTGGCCCGCGCCTTCAACATTGGAGGCTTACTGTCAGAGCGTCGCATTCAGGATTCATGACTCCATTGAGTGCACAGAGAATCGTTTTCGAACAGGGACCACATTTCTAACCGACAATGCCACTGGTTTTTCAGTCTGTACTGGTTCTTCTTTGTTCCTCGGTATGTCGAATGCAGAACATCCTGTAATCTGCGCCACAAAAGGGGCCATAGCGATATGCCTCGGCAAACTCAGGGTACACCCAGCGAGGCTTCGCCCATTGCAGCCCGACCGTATTGACGTCGAATTTAACGCGACCTGCGACCCAACTCTCGGACGAGTTGCTGTGATGCAAGGCCTGCGGGTTGAGCTGACTTTAGCTGGTCGTTTCATAGAGCTTTTGTGCAGACGCAATTGATGCTCGAAGGTGCCTGCACCAAACCTGACGATTCGCATCTGGAGGCTTTGGCTCTGACCCGACAGTGCGTCAGTCATGCGAAGTCGAAAGGCACCCATAGCTTCAGCGCTCAGTAGTTCCAGGTTATTAGCATATGCCGGGGGCTGAATAGATTTGTCGTCGTTGCGACGAAAGACCTCGTGAACCGCAACGCGGTTCACCTTTAGATTCTCAAACAACATAGCTGTTCCCCTACGCCCTATAGAACATGTAATCTCACGACATCCCGGTCCGGGTAAAGATTTCTCTGACAGGTGTCATAGCGTGAGGATCCGCTCCGCGCCGAGTAGGCGCTTGTCACCGAGAGGCCTCCCTCCGGATGAAACAACATTGTGCCTTTGCCGGCACTGCGCCATGCTTTTTCGGATAGTGTCCTGAAGGTTCTGCAAAAAGCTCTGGAGAGAGAGCAGCCCTTACTCTGAGGCGAGGGGCGGCCATGGC
>NZ_JBVVQJ010000073.1:0-11788 GCF_055811475.1 Mesorhizobium sp. WSM4829
AAGGATCATGCGCAAATGCAAAGTGTTAGAGCGTCCTTTGCGCGTCCAATTGGACGCGCGGCGCTCTAATGTCCGCTCCGCTCCGGTTCTCGAAATCACCACCATATGACTCGCCGGAGCGACTTTCCAACAGCCTCTAAGCTGTATTGATGGTTGTGCCGATCGAGCGAGCCCGGGGAGCGCAGCGATTCACCACCTGCCGGCCAGCTGTGTCCATTCGGCAACTCTGCTCACTTAATAACGCTTTAGCCATCTTTTTGCCCGAAAGTGTCTCATTCTTGCCGCAACCAGGGGCGGGCTGGCGACAGAATGAGGGGATATCTTTGATCGTGACCCGATGGAAGACGCCGTTGCTGCTCGGCGTCATCACCTCTCCGCTGTTTTTGGCCGCCTGCAGTCAGACCACGCACGGCCTGTCCGTGGCCAGCCTGACCGATACCGCTAGGTCCCGGCCCTACAATCACACAGCGAAGGACAAGGAGTGCCTCCAGCGCGCGATGTTCTTCGAATCCAACCGGTCGAGCCGCGACGGCATGATTGCCGTCGGCACGGTGGTGATGAACCGGCTGCGCTCCGGCAAGCACGGCAACACCATCTGCGAGGTGGTCGGCGAACGCGGCCAGTTCGCGCCGGGCGTGATGACACGGCCGATGAATTCGAAGGCGATGCCCGATGTCGAGGAAGCCGCCGAGGCGGTGCTCAGGGGCGAGCGCAAGGCCAAGCTGAAGAACTCGATGTTCTTTCACACCGCCGGTCTGCGTTTCCCCTACAAGAACATGCACTACACCATGGTCGCCGGCGGCAACGCCTTCTACGAAAAGCGCGGCCGGAACTGGAAACCATTGCCGGACGAGCCCACGGTCGCGGTGGCACAGGCGACGCCGCGGCGGTCGCGCGCCGCAGGGGTGACGCTCATGGCCTCTGCTGCGCCGGCCGCCAAGGCGGCGCCCAGCAAGGTGACCTATGTGACGGCGGTCGCATCGCAACCGGCAAAGGCTACTCCAGGGAAGGCAACGCCGGAGAAGGTGACCTTTGTGGCGATGCAGGAGCCGGACGCCGCCCGTTTCGGCAGCACCGCCGGTGCGCAACCAGCTACGTCATTTTCGGCGGCGCCGGCCGAGCCGACGATGTCGTTTGAATCGACACCCGAGAACACCGATGCCATCGGTGCGATGATCGCCGGCCAGGGCAGGCCGCTGGAAGCCTACTAGGCGATCGACGGTCGACGTCGGCGCCGCCCCTCATCTGCCTGCCGGCACCTTCTCCCCGGATAGTGACGGGGAGAAGGGATCTGGCCGCAACCTTGGCACCCATCCTGCAACGCCGGAAATTGGCAAATCATTTGAGATGGCGTCTTTCGCCCCGTCACTATACGGGGAGAAATGCCCGGCAGGGCAATGAGGGGCAGCGCAAACCTGGGCGATTGTTCGCAGCAGCCGCGCCGCAGGAGAGTTCCAAAACCAATTGAAAAATCCTAAACCGATGCGATGTCGAAGCGAATCGCCGGTCCCGAGATCGAACGCCTGATCCAGCTCCTGGCCAAGGTGCCGGGGCTTGGGCCCCGTTCGGCCAGGCGGGCAGCGCTTCACCTCATCAAGAAGAAGGAGCAGTTGCTGTCGCCGCTCGCCGCCGCCATGAGCGAGGCGGTCGACAAGGTGCGCATCTGCTCGACCTGCGGCAATGTCGATACGTCCGACCCCTGCATGATCTGCACCGATCCGCGCCGCGACGCCGGCACGCTCATCGTCGTCGAGGACGTGGCCGACCTGTGGGCGCTGGAGCGGGCGGCCGCCATGAATGTCCGCTATCACGTGCTCGGCGGCTCGCTGTCGCCGCTCGACGGCATCGGCCCCGAGCAGCTCAACATCCGCTCGCTGGTCGACCGCGTCGCCGGCGGCGAGGTCAAGGAGGTGATCCTTGCCGTCAACGCCACCGTCGAGGGTCAGACCACCGCGCATTATCTCACCGATCAATTGTCCGGCTTCGATATCAAGGTGACGCGGCTGGCGCATGGCGTCCCGGTCGGCGGCGAACTCGACTATCTCGACGAAGGCACGCTGGCCGCCGCGCTGCGCTCGCGGACGGCGTTTTGAGGAAGGGGGGCCTATTGAGATGATTGCATTCCGTCGCGCCCCCCTCTGTCCTGCCGGACATCTCCCCCACGAGGGGGGAGATTGGCTGTCGCGCCTGTTTTCGCCAGCCTTCAATGTTGCAAGATTGGCGACAAAATCAAAGCTGCGAATCTCCCCCCAAGTGGGGGAGATGTCCGGCAGGACAGAGGGGGGCGCGACAGAACGCGGACTTTGCAGATTGGCTGCTTTTTTTCTCGCCGCACTGACTGCATTCCTGCTCGCCACTCCCGCCTCCGCCACAAAACTCGACACCCAGTTCCGTGCCTGGCTCAACAACGACCTCTGGCCCGAGGCCAACGCCAAGGGCATCTTGAGAAAAACCTTCGACGTCGCCTTCGATGGCATCAAACCGAACCTCAAACTGCCCGACCTGGTGATGCCGGGCAAAAAGGCGACGACGCCGAAAAAGCAGCATCAGGCGGAGTTCGGTTCGCCCGGCGCCTATTTCGCCGAAAAGACGGTTCGCGCCGTGACCGCTGGTGGGCGCACGCGCAAGGCAGCCAATGCCAGGACGATCGCCGCGATCGAGAAACGCTACGGCGTGCCGGGCGAGGTGCTGCTGGCGATCTGGGGCCGCGAGAGCGGCTTTGGCGCGGCGAAAATGCCTTACGACGCCTTCGAAGTGCTGGGGACCAAGGCCTTCATGGCGACCAGGAAGGATTTCTTCCGCACCGAGCTTATGGCAGCGCTCGAGATCGTCGAGCGCGGGCTGGCCCCGGTCGGCGCGATGAAATCGTCATGGGCCGGCGCACTCGGCCAGCCGCAGTTCATGCCGAGTTCGTTCCTCAAACATGCCGTCGACTTCGATGGCGACGGTCGGGTCGACATTTGGAACTCGGTGCCGGACACGCTGGCCTCGATCGCCAACTACCTCGTCCATTATGGCTGGGTGAAGGGCCGCGGCTGGGGTTTTGAGGTGACGGTGCCGGAAGCGGTCTCCTGTTCGCTCGAAGGCCCGGACCAGGGCAAGAGGATTTCCGAGTGGGCTGATCTGGGCATCAAGCGCATCGCGGCAAGACCGTTCCCGGCGCGCGAATTGAAGGCCGAAGGCTTTCTTCTGATGCCGGCCGGGCGCAGCGGTCCAGCCTTCATCGTCACGCCCAATTTCTACGTGCTGAAGCAATACAACACCAGCGATCTCTACGCCCTGTTCATCGGCCACGGCGCTGACCGCATCGCCAATGGCGACAGCAATTTTTCGGGGCGCTGGGGTGCGGTCGGCGGGCTCCACAGAACCGACATCGCCACCTTGCAGCGGGCGCTGGAGGCCGAGGGCTACGACGTCGGCAGCGCCGACGGCCTGCCCGGTTTCAAGACGCGCCGGTCGATCGGCAAATGGCAGGCCAGGAACGGTCGCGCCGCCACCTGTTTTCCCGACGCCGACCTGGTCACCGCGTTGAAATAGGGCGACTGCGGGTGTCGCTTCCGGCGGCGGCGTCTGGCTGATCCTGGCCCAACAAACAGCTTTGCAAATGCTCGTTGCCGCGCCTGAAACCGCCGGATATGGTGAGGCGGAACTGGATAAAAATCACCAGGACGACCGGTTCAGGGTCACCGTTCGATTAGAGCGCCGCGCGTCCGTTGGACGCGCAAAGGACGCTCTAAGACTTTGAACTACACATCGTGCTTTCCGAAAATCGATTCCGATTTTCGGGCCGATGTGTCAAGTGAATGCCAAACCCTGAGCCGGGAACTCAGGTCAACAAAAACAGGGAACAGTTAAAAATGATGATGAAAAAGTTTGCCCTACGCTCCCGCTTCCTGCTCGCCGGCGCAGCCATGTCCGCGCTGCTTCTGGCCGGTGCGCCTGCCCTTGCTGTCACGCCGGCCGACACGCTGGTCGAGGGTTTCGCCATCGACGACATCATCTCGATGGATCCGGGCGAGGCGTTCGAGCTGTCGACCGCCGAGGTCACCGGCAACACCTACGACCTGCTTGTCCGCCTCGACTTGAGCGACACCTCCAAGGTCAAGGGCGATCTCGCCGAAAGCTGGACTGTCTCCGACGACGGATTGACCTACACTTTCAAGCTCAAGCCCGGCCTGAAATTTGCCTCGGGCAATCCGATCACTGCGGCTGATGTCGCCTATTCGTTCGAGCGCGCCATCAAGCTCGACAAGAGCCCGGCCTTCATCATCGGCCAGTTCGGCATCAATGGCGACAACGTCACCGAGAAGGCCAAGGCCGTCGATGACACGACGTTCCAGTTCACGGTCGACAAGGCCTATGCGCCGAGCTTCGTCCTGAACTGCCTGTCGGCAACGGTCGCGTCGGTCGTCGACGCCAAGCTGGTCAAGGAACATGCTGCCGCGGTGACGCCCAGCGCCGACTACAAATACGACAACGACTTCGGCAACGCCTGGCTGAAGACCGGCTATGCCGGCTCCGGCGCCTTCAAGCTGCGCGAATGGCGGGCCAATGAGGTCGTCGTCATGGAGCGCAATGACAATTACCACGGCGAAAAGGCCAAGCTCGCCCGCGTCATCTATCGCAACATGAAGGAAAGCTCGGGCCAGCGCCTGGCGCTGGAGGCCGGCGACATCGACGTTGCCCGCAATCTCGAGCCGAACGACCTCGACGCCATCGCCAAGAACGCCGATCTCACCACCACCAGCGCGCCGAAGGGCACGGTCTTCTACATCAGCCTCAATCAGAAGAACCCGAACCTCGCCAAGCCGGAGGTTCGCCAGGCCTTCAAATATCTCGTCGACTATGATGCCTTGAGCTCGACCATCCTCAAGGGCATCGGCGAGATCCACCAGACCTTCCTGCCAAAAGGCGTGCTTGGCGAGCTGGACGAAAATCCGTTCAAATTCGACCTCGCCAAGGCCAAGGAACTGCTCGCCAAGTCCGGCATGGCCGACGGCTTCAGCGTCACCATGGACGTACGCAACACCCAGCCGGTGACCGGCATGGCGGAATCGTTCCAGCAGACGCTCGGCCAGGCCGGCGTCAAGCTGGAGATCATTCCCGGCGACGGCAAGCAGACGCTGACCAAATACCGCGCCCGCAATCACGACATCTATATCGGCCAGTGGGGCCAGGATTATTTCGATCCGAACTCCAACGCCCAGACCTTCGCCAGCAACCCCGACAATTCGGATGAAGGCAAGACCAAGACCTTGGCCTGGCGCAACGCATGGGATATTCCGGACTTGACCAAGCAGACCGAAGCGGCCCTGCTCGAGAAGGATCCGGCCAAACGCGCCGCAATGTATCAGGATCTGCAGAGGAAGATTCTCGAAACCAGCCCTTTCATCATCGTTCACCAGCAGCTGGAAGTGGCCGGCCTGCGCAAGAACCTCAAGGGTTTTGCGCTCGGCCCGAGCTTCGACACCAATTTCGTCAGCCAGATCACCAAGGAATGATGCCGGCGGACGCGCCGCATGAGTACTGTTGAAAGCGAAGCGACCGCAGGGCGCGGCAGCGCCCGCGCTGTCGCTGTCGCCTCGTCGATCGCCCGTTTCCTGGTCATCGCGATAACCACCTATCTCGGTCTTCTCGCGGTGACCTTCTTCATCGGCCGGGTCATCCCGATCGACCCGGTGCTGGCGGTGCTCGGCGACCGGGCGCCGGCCAATGTCGTCGAGCGGACCCGCCGCGAGATGGGGCTCGACCTGCCCCTGATCGAGCAGTTCTACATCTATGTGAAGAATGCCCTGAACGGCAATTTCGGCACCTCGGTGCTGACCACCAATCCTGTCATGACCGACATCCGCCGCGCCTTTCCGGCGACGATCGAGCTGGCGACGCTGGGAACGCTGATCGGTGCTTTGCTTGGTGTGCCGCTCGGCGTGCTGGCCGCGGTCCGGCGCGGCAGCATCATCGACCAGATCGTGCGGATCATCGGCTTGGTCGGCTACTCCGTGCCGATCTTCTGGCTGGGACTGCTGGCGCTCGTGCTGTTCTACGCCAGGCTGCAATGGGTGGCTTTTCCCGGCCGCCTCGATATCGTCTACGAATACACCTTCACCCCGATCACCGGCTTTTATCTCCTGGATGCGCTGTGGCAGCGACAGTGGGATGTGTTTCGCGATGCCTTCCGCCACATCATCCTGCCGGCCTCGCTGCTTGGCTATTTCTCGCTCGCCTATATCAGCCGGATGACGCGATCGTTCATGCTGAACGAGCTTGCCCAGGAATATATCGTCGCGGCGCGCGCCAAGGGCCTGTCGGAAACACGCATCATCTGGGGCCACGCGCTGCGCAACGCCGCCGTGCCGATGGTCACCGTGATCGCGCTCTCCTATGCCGGTCTGCTCGAAGGCTCGGTGCTCACCGAGACCGTGTTTTCCTGGCCGGGTATCGGCCTCTACATCACCAATTCCCTGCAGAACGCCGACATGAACGCCGTGCTCGGCGGCACCATCATCATCGGCTCGGTGTTCATCGGCATCAATCTCCTGTCCGACCTGCTCTACCGGGTGCTCGACCCAAGGACCAAGGTACGATGAGCGCTGAAGCAATCCAGAGCCGCCGCGACTGGCTGCTCAGCGAGCGGCCGGCGTCGCGCATGCAGGCCAGGCTCGGCCGCGCCTATGTCGCGTGGCGGCGCTTTTCAGCCAACCGGCTGGCGTTTCTCGGCCTGCTCATCATCATCGCTTTGCTGGTGGTCGCCGCCTTTGCCAATGTGCTGGCGCCCTATTCGCCGACATTCGGCGACCTCAAGGGCTCGCGGCTGCTGGCGCCAAGTGCCGAGCACTGGTTTGGCACTGACGACCTTGGCCGCGACATCCTTTCGCGCGTCATCTTCGGCTCGCGATGGACGCTTTACGTCGTCATTCTCGTCGCAGTCATCGCCGCTCCTATCGGCCTGCTGGTCGGCACCGTCGCCGGTTATGCCGGCGGCTGGATCGATGCGATCCTGATGCGTATCACCGACATCTTTCTCGCCTTTCCGAAGCTGATCCTGGCGCTGGCCTTCGTCGCCGCACTCGGCCCCGGCATCGAGAATGCGGTGCTCGCTATCGCCGTCACCTCATGGCCGCCCTACGCCCGTATCGCGCGTGCCGAAACGCTCACCGTGCGCAATTCGGATTACATCAAGGCGGTGCAATTGATGGGCGCCTCGCCGTTCCGCATCGTGCTGCGCCACATCATGCCGCTCTGCATCTCCTCGCTGATCGTCAGGGTGACGCTCGACATGGCCGGCATCATCCTGACCGCCGCCGGTCTCGGCTTCCTCGGCCTCGGCGCGCAACCGCCGCTGCCGGAATGGGGCGCGATGATCGCGTCGGGCCGCCGCTTCGTGCTCGACCAATGGTGGGTGGCCGGTGCACCGGGCTTTGCCATCCTCTTCGTCAGCCTCGGCTTCAACTTGCTCGGCGACGGCCTGCGCGACGCGCTCGACCCCCGCAGTGGTGACCAATGAGCACGCTTCTCGAGGTCGACGATCTGCGCGTCACCTTCCCGACGCGCACCGGCCGGATCGAGGCGGTGCGCGGCGTCTCCTTCTCGCTCGGCCGCGAACGGCTCGGCATCGTCGGCGAGAGCGGTTCCGGCAAGTCGCAGACCGGCCGCGCCATCATGGGCCTGACCCCGCCGCAGGCCGAGGTCACGGCCAGGAAACTTGCCTTCGACGGCACCGACCTGCTCGCGGCCTCGCCCCGCGACCGCCGGGCGCTGCGCGGCAAGCGCATCGCCATGATCCTCCAGGATCCAAAATACTCGCTCGACCCGGTGATGAGCATCGGCCGCCAGATTGTCGAGACGCTGCGCACGCATGAGAAGGTCGGCAAGGCGGAGGCCCGCGACCGGGCGCTCGCCATGCTGGAGGCGGTGCAGATCCGCGATCCCGCCCGTGTCTTCGACCTGCATCCGCACGAGGTGTCGGGCGGCATGGGCCAGCGCGCCATGATCGCCATGATGCTGATTGCCGGGCCGGAGATGATGATCGCCGACGAGCCGACCTCGGCGCTCGACGTCACCGTTCAGCTCGACGTGCTCGGCATCCTCGACAGGCTGGTCAGCGAGCGCGGCATGGGCCTGATCTTCATCTCGCACGATCTGCGCCTGGTCTCGTCGTTCTGCGATCGGGTGATCGTCATGTATGCCGGCAAGGTGGTCGAGCAGCTCAAGGCGTCGGAGCTCGGCCGCGCCCAGCATCCCTATACGCGCGGCCTGCTCAACTGCATGCCCAAGATCGGCGCCGACCGCCACCCGCTGCCGGTGCTCGACCGCAAGCCGGAGTGGGCGGCATGACGGCAGCACTTTCTGTCGACAGGCTGGAGGTGGTCTTCGACCGCTTTCGCGCGCTGAAGGGTATCAGCCTCGAGGTGCAATCCGGCGAATCCTTCGGCCTGGTCGGCGAATCCGGCTCCGGCAAATCGACGCTGCTTCGGGCGATCGCCGGCCTCGCGCCGGCCGCTTCGGGCAGCATCACCGTCAACGGAAAAAAACTCGGCAAGCGCCGCGACAAGGCCTTCTATCGCGAGGTGCAGATGGTCTTCCAGGACCCCTACGGCTCGCTGCATCCGCGCCAGACCGTCGACCGACTGCTGCAGGAGCCGCTCGCCATCCACGGCTTTGCCGATGGCGAGAAACGCATCCAGCAGGCGCTCGACGAGGTCGGGCTCGGCACCGGCTTCCGCTTCCGCTATTCGCATCAATTGTCGGGTGGCCAGCGCCAGCGCGTGGCGATCGCACGGGCGCTGATCCTCGAACCGGCGATCCTGCTGCTCGACGAGCCGACCTCGGCGCTCGACGCTTCCGTGCAGGCGGAGGTGCTCAACCTGTTGGAAGACATCCGGCGGCGGCGCAAGCTGACCTTCCTGATGGTCAGCCACGACTTCGCCATCATCACCCATATGTGCGAGCGGCTGATGGTGATGCAGAACGGCGAGGCGGTCGAGCACCTCACCGCTGATGACCTCGTCGAGCGCCGCGTCAGCAAGGATTATACGCGCAATTTGCTGAGGGCGAGCGAGGGGTTTGTGCGGACTGCGTGAGTCAAATCAGCTGTCCGCGTCGCGAAGGAATGCGACCTTAGCGGCGGCAGGCCCAATGACCCGGCGACGGTGCCAACTTGAGGAAAACATGAAATAACGCCAGAACAAATCTGAACCACCACCAAACGAGAACGGGCGTCGGCCCGGTGAGGGAACATCATGAAGAACTCAGCCATTTCCGAACGCAAGAACCAGTCGATCTCGCGCGGCGTCGGCATGACCACGCAGATTTATGCCGACCGCGCCGAGAACTCGGAAATCTGGGATGTCGAAGGCCGGCGCTACATCGATTTCTCGTCCGGCATCGCCGTCGTCAACACCGGCCATCGCCATCCCAAGGTGATCGAGGCGGTCAAGGCGCAGCTCGACCGCTTCACCCACACCTGCCACCAGGTGGTGCCCTATGAGAGCTATGTCAGGCTGGCCGAACGGCTGAACGGCTTGCTGCCGGGCAAATTCGACAAGAAGACGATTTTCGTCACCACCGGTGCCGAAGCGGTGGAGAACGCCATCAAGATCGCCCGCAACGCAACCGGCCGTCCGGCGGTCATTGCCTTTGCCGGCGGCTTCCATGGCCGCACCTTCATGGGCATGGCGCTGACCGGCAAGGTTGTGCCCTACAAGGTCGGCTTCGGCGCCATGCCGGCCGATGTTTTCCACGCGCCGTTCCCGGTGGCGCTGCATGGGATCACGGTCGCCGATTCGCTGGCCGCGCTCGACCGGCTGTTCAAGGCCGATGTCGATCCGGCCCGCGTCGCCGCCATCATCGTCGAGCCGGTGCAGGGCGAGGGCGGATTTTACGAGGCGCCGCGCGATTTCATGACGGCGCTGCGCAAGATCTGCGACCAGCACGGCATGCTGTTGATTGCCGACGAGGTGCAGACCGGTTTTGCCCGCACCGGAAAGATGTTCGCCATGGATCATCACGAGGTGGCGCCCGACATCACCACCATGGCCAAGAGCCTTGCCGGCGGCTTCCCGCTGTCGGCGGTCACCGGCCGCGCCGAGATTATGGATGCGCCCAGCCCCGGCGGGCTCGGCGGCACCTATGGCGGCAGCCCGATCGGCGTTGCCGCGGCGCATGCCGTGCTCGACGTGATCGAAGAGGAAAAGCTCTGCGACCGCGCCAACACGCTGGGCAACCGGCTGAAGCAGCGGCTGCAATCGATCCGCGACGACACGCCGGAGATCGTCGATATCAGAGGCCCGGGCTTCATGAACGCTGTCGAGTTCAACGATGTGAAGAAGGGCCTGCCGTCGGCCGAGATCGCCAATGCGGTCCGGCTGAAGGCGCTCGACAAGGGCCTGATCCTGCTCACCTGCGGCGTCTACGGCAACGTCATCCGCTTCCTCGCGCCAATCACCATCCAGGACGGCGTCATGAACGAAGCGCTCGACATTCTGGAAAGCTCGATCCGCGAGGTCCGCGCCGGTTGAGGGGATCTTTCTTCCCTTCTCCCCTTGTGGGAGAAGGTGGCCGCGAAGCGGCCGGATGAGGGGTGCTCCAGCTTGGCACCGACAGCACTCCGTCCAGCACCCCTCAACCGTCTCGGCGCTACGCGCCGATCCACCTTCTCCCTCAAGGGGAGAAGGCAAGGGCTGCGCCTATTCGGCGGCGCGGACGGGCTCTACCTGCTGGAAAGCGGCGAGCGCCGCCTTCAATCCGTCCGGTCCCGTCGCAACCGTCTGCGGCGTCGGCGAAAAGCCGGCGCCGAGCATCTTGCGGCCAAGCATGTGGTCGCCAGGCCGGTTGACCGATTCGATGCCGAGCAGACGATTCCCAGCATAGTGGTAGATGGAGAACCGGTTCTCGTTGACGTCGCCCAGCACGACATGGCTGTCGCCGCCCGAAATCAGGCCGACCATCTGCAGCTTGATGTCACCGATATCGGACCAGAACCACGGCACCGCCGCAAAGGCGTCCGCATGGCCGACAACGGTGCGTGCTGCAAGACGCGCCTGGTCGGTCGCATTCTGCACCGATTCCAGCCGCACATCGCCGCCGGTGAGCCAGTGCCGGTAGGAGGCGGCATCGCCGATGGCGAGGATTTCGGGCACCGACGTGCGCATCTGCTGGTCGACGCGGATGCCGTTGGCGATAGTGATGCCGGCGGCTTGCGCCAGTTCGACATTCGGCACGACGCCGATGCCGATGATGACCATCTGCGCCGGCAGCCGCTCGCCGGATGCGGTGATTGCCGCCGAGACATGGCCGTTCTCGGCTTCGAGCCGTGCAATCGTGGTGCCGCTGAGAATGCGCACGCCGGTCGCTTCCAGCCGCTGCCGCACATGGCGCGCGATGATCGGCGCCACCGCCCGGCCGAGCAGCCGGTCGACCGCCTCGACCACGATGACCTTGCGGCCGGCCGCTGTGAGCGTCGCGGCGATCTCCAGCCCGATGAAGCCGCCGCCGAGGATGACGACATCCTCGCTCTGCGCGCTCAATTCGCGGATCAGGCGCGCGTCGGCGAGCGAGCGCAGCGACACCACGCCCGCAAAATCCGAACCCGGCAGCGACAGCATGCGCGGCCGCGAACCGGTCGCCAGGATCAGCCGGTCGAACGGCAGTGTGCCGCCATCCGATAGCTCCAGCCTGCGGCCGCCCGGGGGGGGGGGGGGGGGGGCCCCCCGGGCGCCAGGGCATTGATTGTCGGACCAGGAGGCAGGCGCACGGTCGCGGTGGAGGCAGTGCCGACCGGGCCTGGCAA
>NZ_JBVVQJ010000074.1:0-9323 GCF_055811475.1 Mesorhizobium sp. WSM4829
TATGCACGCAAGGCAAAGGCGCATGGATCGCCGACGCGCTGCTGGTGCTTGGAAACAACAACGAGGCAAACAACAATGGCTGACAGCATCTCTACTCGACGCGACGCTGGCGTCCTCTGATATCTCTATTCGGTGACAGAGCGAAAAGCTGCCCAAACGGGAGAGTGCCTTCGAGGAGCGCGACCTATTTCACATAATTTCTTGCCGACCTCGCATTCCGAAGACACGCTGGGGGAGCATTCGGATTGGAGGAGATGACTGTCTGCTGATGCGCAAGTGAAGGAAGCAACGTCAATGTTTGATGAGCCATCGAGCAACTCCGAAAAATTGCCGCGAGGGGTTGGTCTGCTGGGTGGCGGCATTGTGGGCAGCGGATGGGCCGCAAAGTACATTTTACACGGCGTTAATGTGTGGCTGTACGACCCAGATCGCCGCGCTGCCGAGCGCGTGCAGGCAACCCTAGCCGCCGCGCGTCGCGCATATCGTGGTTTGACATTCAACCCGCTGCCCCGTGAGGGCTCGTTGACATTCGTAAGTTCGCTTATTGAAGCAGTTCGAGACGTGGAGCTGGTCCAGGAGTCCGCGCCAGAGCGGCCGGACCTCAAGCCGCAGTTGTTAGCAGAGGCCAGCCGAACAGCCGCACCTGAAACCTTGATCGCGTCGTCTTCCTCAAGCGTGCCCCCATCGCTGCTTCAGGAACTGGCCCAACATCCTGAGCGCGTGCTGGTCGGCCACCCTTACAATCCTGTATACTTGCTCCCACTGGTGGAAGTGTGTGGCGGCAAGCTAACAGACCCGGGCGCGATAGATCGCGCGGCCGAGATTTATCGCTCTGTGTGCATGCGTCCGCTTATACGCAAAGAATGCGATGGGTTCATTGCTAAGCGCCTGCAGGAGGCCGTTCTGCGTGAAGCGCTTTGGATGGTGCATGATGATGTTGCGACGGCACAAGAGGTTGACGATTCGGTACGTCTTTCCTTCGGGCTGAGCAGTCCGGTCTTTGGACCTATTCAAGACTATCGCATTACGGGTGCCGAGCAGGATGCGCGTAAGGCAATGCAGGACTTGTGTCGTTCGCTCGAGTTGCGGCTATCGGATGGTCCTGAGCTCACGGATGAGTTCTTGAATAAGCTAGCAATGCACTCGGACGAGCAGATGGCGACCATGGGGGGCACCAAGATCGAACAGACGCGTGATGATTGCATCGTCCGAATATTGCGGGGTCTTCGCAGGCAAAACCAAGGTGCGGGAGAGGTAGTCGCGCATTTGGAAGATCAGATCGCCGAACGGCCTCCCATGCTTGCAAATGCCTCTTGTCCGTTTCAGATGCCATCAATTGAAATTCCCACTTCTTGGACGGACCTCGACGGACATATCACAGAAAGGTGTTTTCTCCAGCTCTCTGGTAGCGGCAACGAGTATCTATGCCGGCATCTGGGTGTCGATCGAGGATATCGCGCCACGCACGGCGACTTTTATACACTTGAGACACATCTATCTCATGTGACAGAACTGCACGCAGGCAACCATGTCGAGGTGAGCACGCAGGTCCTAGGGGCCGACGAAAAGCGGCTCCATGTTTTTCATGTGATCAAACGCCAAGGGATAGAAAAGCCGGTTGCTACGAGCGAGCAGATGCTGATTCATGTCAGCGCGGGCACGGGGCGTAGCGTCCCCATGCAAAGCAAGGTCCATGAGCGCCTTCTGGACATGTTACAGTTGCATTCGGATATGCCTCGTCCGACGCATGTCTTTGCCAGAATTCGTAGCGGCTGAGCGAAACCTGGCCCATGTGCTTCGATCGAGGGAGGTGCTTGGCGGGGCGGTGACAATTCACTATCTACGCCATATGCCGGATGACGCTTGAGGCCGTTGCCTGAAGGGGCGCTACGCTTATGAAGCGATCCTTCGTTGCTGGAGAGATTAATGACTGAGCAAAAAACACTAGGCGCTGCGAGCCGGATCGCCAGGGTCACTTGCATTGGAGGTGGCCTAATTGGGGCCGGTTGGGCCGCGCATTTTATGAGGGCCGGCCTTGAGGTCGTGGTTTATGATCCAGCTGCCGAACGGGAGACTGTTCTGAGGGAGTACCTAGCCAAGGCAAGGCCGAGCCTTGCCAAGCTGGGAATGGCACCGGACGCCTCGCCTACGCGCGTGCACTTTACAACGAACATGGAGGAAGCCCTTAAGGGTACGGATTTCGTTCAAGAAAGTGCGACCGAAAACGTCGACGCCAAGATTAAACTGATTGGCGAAATCGATGCTCTCACGGCGCCTGATGTTGTCATCGCTTCGAGTTCTTCAGGTTTCCTGGCCGCCGATTTGAGAAGGGCAGTCCGGCATCCAGAGCGCATCCTGATCGGTCATCCCTTCAATCCACCATACCTCGTGCCTCTTGTAGAGATTGCGGGTGGCGACGCCGCCTCGCAGGCAGCTGCCACGGCATCAGAATTTTACAAATCGACAGGATGCGAAGTGGTCTCACTTGACCGGGAGATCGCCGGTTACATTGGGAATAGAATTCAATACGCGGTTTTGAGGGAAATTCTTTACATAGTGTCTCAAGGAGTAGGTGACCTTCAAGCGATCGACACGGCTATTGCTTCTGGTCCAGCCTTAAGGTGGGCTGTTATGGGCGCATCATCGGCATTGTTTCTTGGGGCGCGAAACCCAACCGCTTATGGCGACTACGCAGAAGATCTCGCCGACGAGATGGAGCGGTACCTGGCGCCGCCAGACTTCCAGCCAGATCGGCAATTGATGCGAGCATATGGCGAACAAGTATTGAAAGGTATTGGCGCCAACGGCCAAGCCGAGCTTATGGAATTGCGAGATGCAGGGGTGGTGGCGATTAGAGGTGCATTGCGGCGAGCAAAAGAGAGCCTTAAAGGTGCCAAAATGTGACTAAGGTCAAGACGTGGAAAATGTGGCCAAACCGATCCGCTTAACGATCCCAACCAGGTCAACTTCTCTACCATGTAATGAAGCTTCTGCGGGTGGAAGTTGCTGCCGATTGGATTGAATATAAGGCGCAAATAATATACTCAGTCTTTCGCGGAAGATTCCGATTCGCTTCTCCAGCGAATCGCGGCCGATATCGCTTATCTTAAAAGGGCACAGCTACTATACGGTAGTCATGTCCGATTGCCCGCTGAAGCTAAGCTTGGTGATGTTTTGTACGTCGACGCTCAACTGCTTCCATCATATGGCGAGAAGGTCCATATTTTCATGTGGTTGCGCAAAAGCCTCAAATGTTTGATGGTTGGCGACCTACGAAAACTTGATGCTCCATGTCTCGTCAAGCGAGCGACGTTCCATAGCGCCCCTGTCGGGGCGTTATGGAACTTAACTCGCGTTCAGGGATTTGCGGCATAGCCGATGGCATGAACACCGCGACCGTCAGCTACAAGCGCCATGGTTTCCCGCCGCAGATCATCGCCCATGCAGTCTGGCTCTACTAGAGGATCCCCTTGAGCCTGCGTCTGGTCGAGGAAATGCTGCTGGAGCCCGGGATGCGGGATCGGGCTTTCGTGTGAGACAATCGACCGGTCGGCATCGCGCAACATGGGTGCCCTGCCGAAGCATCTGCCGCGCTGCGAGGAGGTGATCGAGCCGGAGAGCACAGTCTGCTCCCGTTGCGGACTTCCCCTCCATCGCATCGGCGAGGATGTCAGTGAGGCCCTCGATATCGTTCCGGCACTGCTGCGTGTGATCCGAACGATCCGGCCCAAATACGCCTGCCGGGCCTGCGAGGCCCATGTCGTCCAGGCGCCGGCGCGAGCGCGAGTAATGGACGGGGGCATGGCAACGACGCAAGGACGGCGCTGGTGGCGCATGTGGTCGTCTCCAAGTTCGCCTGGCATCTTCCTCTCTATAGTCAGTCGCAGATCTTCTCGGGTTACGGCATCCATCTCGATCGTGGCACGCTTGGCGGCTGGGTCGGACGGGCCGCCTGGTGGCTGAGGCCGCTTTACGATCGCCTGCTTGCCTTCATCCGCTCGCAGCCGCGGGTGTTTTGTGACGAAACGCCGCTGCCGCGACTTGATTCGGGACGCAAGCGGACGAAAGTCTGCCAGTTGTGCGCCCAAGCCGTCGATGATCGTCCCTGGCAGGGACCGGTTCCGCCGGCAGTCGGCTATCCGCCCACGCCTCGTCGCACACCAGCCGCTTTAGTGCTTTCACCAGGATGAGCTGCAATGGAAGGGAACTCCGATCGTAAATCTTTGCCCCTGGGAATAACTCTCGATTCTAGTGCGCGAGTGGCCAATCCGTCTAACGTCATGTGCGTTTAGTTCGCGAGCCACTTCGCGCGCAGAAAGCAGCGGACACTGGGACTATCGCAAAAAGGAGCCGCCTGACGATGAAAACTGCGATAAACAGTGAGTGCGTTACATGAATAAGATTCATGGTGACGCGAAATCGGCGCTTGAGGGTCTGTTATTCGACGGGATGCTCATTGCCGCGGGCGGATTTGGGCTATTGCGGTATTCCCGAGCTGTTGATCGATGGCATACGGCATGCGGGTACGAAGGAGCCGACGATCGCGTCGAACAATTGCGGCGTCTACGACTTTGGGCTTGGCGTGCTGCTCAAGACCAAGCAGATCATGAAGATATCTCCTCTTATGTCGGCGAGAATGCCGAGTTCATGCGCCAGTACCTGAGCGGGGAGTTGGAACTTGAGTTCAATCCGCAAGGGACGCTGGCTGAACGCATGCGTGCCGGCGGTGCCGGCATCGCCGGCTTTTACACCAAAACCGGCGTGGGCACCGTCGTGGCAGGGTAAAAGAGCACAAGGTCTTCGACGGGGAGACCTATGTGCTTGAGACCGGCATCGTCGCCGACCTGTCAATTGTGAAAGCCTGAGATGCCTCAGGCACCCTCGTGTTCCGCAAGACAGCGCGCAACTTCAACCCGCCGGCTGCCACCTGCGGCAGGATCTGTGTCGCCGAAGTCGAGGAGATCGTGCCCGTCGGCAGCCTGGAGCCTGACCAGATCCACCTGCCGGGGATCTATGTGCATCGCCTGATTGAGGGCAAGCACGAGAAACGCATTGAACAGCGCACGACGCGTGCTGCGGCTTGAAGGGGAGGGGGGCAAGATGGCTGGGACAGAAACCAGATGGCGGCGCGGGCCGCGCGCGAGCTTGAGGACGGCACTTATGTCAATCTTGGCATCGGCATTCCGACGCTCGTGGCCAATCATATTTCGGACGGCATTTACGTGACGCTGCAGTCGGAGAACGGCCCGCTTGGGATCGGTCCATTCCCGGCCGAGGACGAGATCGACGCCGACCTCATCAATGCCGGCAAGCAGACGGTAACGGCACTGCCACATTCGGCCTTCTTCGACTCTGCCCAGAGCTTTGCGATGATCCGCGGCGGCAAGATCGCGATGGCGATCTTAGGCGCCATGGAAGTGGCCGAGAAGGCGACCTCGCCAACTGGATGATCCCCGGCAAGCTGGTCAAGGGCATGGGCGGCGCCATGGACCTTGTTGCCGGTGTGAAGCGCGTCGTCGTTGTCATGGACCACACCAACAAGGCCGGCGAATCCAAGCTGTTGAAGGCCTGCACCCTGCCGCTACGGGTAAAGGGTGGTCGACCGCATCATCACAAACTTGGGCTTCTCGACGTGGTCGAGGGCGGGCTGAAGCTCGTCGACTGCGCCGATGGCGTCGCTGAGAACGAACTCCGCGGCGCAACCGAAGCAACGATCGTCAACTGAGGCGGGTGTGCTGGCTGGAGCCGCCAGTTCCAAAACAGAGGGAGCGATTATGACCAAAACCTCCATCGTCGTCGCCAGCGCCGCCCGCACGGCGGTCGGCTCCTTCAACGGCAGCTTCGCCGCCACGCCGGCCCATGAGCTCGGCGCCGTGGTCGTCAAGGAAGTTTTGTCGCGTGCCGGTGTCGAGGCGGCCGAGGTCGACGAGGTCATCCTTGGCCAGGTGCTGACCGCCGCCCAAGGTCAAAACCCGGCCCGCCAGGCCTCGATCATTGCCGGCCTGCCCAAGGAAACCACTGCCTGGAGCCTCAACCAGGTTTGCGGCTTGGGCCTGCGCGCCATCGCGCTCGGCATGCAGCAGATCGCCACCGGCGACGCCAAGGTGATCATCGCCGGCGGCCAGGAATCGATGTCGCTGTCGCCGCATGCCGAACATCTGCGCGCCGGCGTCAAGATGGGCGACTACAAGATGATCGACACCATGATCAAGTAAGGCCAGTGGGACGCCTTCAATGGCTATCACATGGGCAACACCGCCGAGAACGTCGCCCGCCAGCTCCAGATCACCCGCGACGATCAGGACCAGTTCGCGCTGGGCTTGCAGAACAAGGCCGAGGCCGCGCAGAAGGCCGGCAAGTTCAAGGACGAGATCGTCGCCGTCACCCTCAAGGGCAAGAAGGGCGACACCATATAAATCCGCGACGGCGCGACAATCGACGCCATGACCAAGCTGAAGCCGGCCTTCGACAAGGATGGCACGGTGACCGCCGCCAACGCCTCCGGCATCAATGACGGCGCCGCCGGCGCGCTGCTGATGAGCGAAGCGGAAGCGGTGAGGTGCGGCATCACCCCGCTGGCACGCATCGTGTCCTGGGCGACCGCTAGCGTCGACCCGCAGATCATGGGCACCGGACCTATGCCTCGCGCAAGGCCTTGGAGAAGGCCGGCTGGTCGGTCGGCGATCTCGACCTGGTCGAGGCCAACGAGGCCTTTGCCGCGCAGGCCTGCGCCGTCAACAAGGACATGGGTTGGGATCCCTCGATCGTCAACGTCAATGGCGGCGCCATCGCAATCGGCCATCCGATCGGTGCGTCCGGCGCCCGCGTCTTCACACGCTGGTCTTCGAGATGCGCCGCCGCGGCGCCAAGAAGGGGCTGGCCCATCGGCGGCGGCATGGGCGTCGCCATGTGCGTGGAACGAACATAGCGGAGCAAAGCAGAAGCGATGGGCGCTGCCAACTTCCGCCTCTGCCACGTGTCGCTTGAGCGCTCTTCGGCGGCAGCAGCGGTGTGCGAGTAGAGTGTGAACAAGAAATGCAATCCGCGACCTCTTGGAAAGTAACACGTTCAGCCCAGCCGGACATGACGGTGGGTCTTACCGCTTCAGCATCGCACTAGCGGACGCACACCTGGCGCTGCACCTCGCTACCGAAAAGGGAGCGCACGTCGCGAGTCATTTTCTGTCACTCGCTCCGTTCCGCCGGCTGATCAAGGATTACGCCTTGATGTGCGAAAGCTACTACTATGCCATCGCTTGGCCCGGACCGGGAGAGGCTCGATGCGATCGAAATGACTCGGCGCGCGATCCACGATGATGCTGCCGAACTGCTGGGGAGCGTCTCTCATCGAAGGTGAGCGTCGACAAAGACACCGCTCGTCGGCTGTTCACGCTGATTCACGCCCTATGTGCAGAATGCCGCCCTCGAAGTGCGTTGAGCTGGAAAGGGAACTCGTAGCATCGCAGCGTCCCAAAGACAGAACTTAACAAAAGAGTTGACTGCTGGCAGGGCGTTGTGGATCCGGCATGTCATGCAGACTGCAATGTCACACCGTGATGGCTCTCATTTTTGTGAGCGTCGAGCAATTAGAAGATTAGAAGAGGATATCTGAGTTGCGCGTAGAGACACCACCAGCGCGTCATTCGGGCGAGGCGCGCCCTGTGATGACCCCGGCAGCCGCGGTTCAGCTGGAAGCCTGTGCCACGAGTTTCTGGAGAGCGTTGGCCAGATTTTCCGCCAAGCCATGTCGTTCCTCGATCTGTCCCAGGGACTTGCCGAGCGGATCATCCAGTGCAACTCAACCTATACGGTGCGCTTCGGCGTCAGGTTGCGGGGGCGGATGTGCAGAGGAGCGCTTAAGATCGACCCACGCGAATGGACGCCGCAGGAGCTCGAGCGCATCACCAGGCGCTTCACCTAGGCGCTCACCAAGCGCGGCCTGATCGGTCGCGGCCTCAACGTGCCGGCCCCGGACGTGGGGACAAGCGAGCGGGAAATGGCCTGGATGGCCGACGAATTCCGTCGTGCCAACCCGACTGACGTGATCAACGTACGCGCCTGCGTGACCGGAAAACCGCTCTCCAAAGGCGGGATTGCCGGACGAACGGAGGCGACGGGCCGCGGCGTGCAGTTCGCCATCCAGAGCTATCTCCGGGACGCCCGCACTCCGGGGATTGTCGGGGGACGGCGCGACCTCAAGCGCATCCGTGATCGTTCAAGGGTTCGGCAATGTGGGCTCCCACGCTGCCAAGTTCCTTTCCGAGGAAGATGGCGCGCGGATCACCGTCATCGCCGAGCGCGACGGATAAACGCCATGGCCCTGCGGCTGAAGGCTAACCGCCGCCGGGCAATCCCCACACGGCTCTCGGCTTGCCCAGCAGGCAGAGCTGGCCGAAACCGTGGAAATCGACCCGGCCCCGCCGTCGATGGCGAGGTGCGCTGGCGGCGCATCGATCTTCAACGCGACACAGAGAAGTTGAAGCTGGCGCATCGCGCATTGCCCCACTCGGACCTGAAGTCGCCGAGCGCGTGGTGGCACTGACGTTGCAAGACCCGCCTGGCTAGACGACGCACTGGACCGCCGACATGATGGCGCAGGCTGCCGGCATCAGCGCCAGCGCAGTGCGCCCCATCTGGAAGGCGCACGGGCTGCAGCCAAACCGCTGGCGGCAGTTCAAGCTCTACAACGATCCGAAGTTCGTCGAAAAATTGCGCGACGTCGTCGGCCTCTACGTCGATCCGCCGGCCCACGCGATCGTGCTATCGGTCGACAGAAGAGATCCCATGGGGAGTGGATAGCGACCGACGCTCTGGCAGAGTGAGGTCGCTGACACACCCACTCTGGAGGCGACCATGCAAATTATCACTGACCGACCCCAAGCGCCGACCGCTATCCGCACCGATCTTGGCGCGATTTTCGTCTCGTTGGAACTTAGTCGATCGACCTGGCTGATTACATCGCTGTCGCCGGGCGGCGGAGAAAAGATGTCGAAGCATACGGTTCGTAGCGGCGATGTCGCTGGACTGGGGGCGCGGTTCTCTCAGCTCAAGGACAATGTGCGGGTCCGCACGGGGTAGATCGTTCCAATCATCGTGATTCAGGAGGCGGGTCTCGACGGCTTTTGGATCCACCGCTTGCTCGAGCACGTCTTCGGATCAAGGCGCTACTCTTCGCCCAGGGCATCTCTGACTATGAGCCCTTATTGCGCAACCCTCAGCGGACAAGGCGGCCCTCACCGAAGGGTACGTAGATTTTGGCCTTACGCAAATCTGAGTCCATCTCAAAAGCAGATGCCCACGATATAAAAACTAAGTTTGACGATA
>NZ_JBVVQJ010000075.1:0-3670 GCF_055811475.1 Mesorhizobium sp. WSM4829
TCATGTGGCGTTGAACACCACGACCTTGGCACATTGCGATGCCGTCTGGGGAGGGCGGCAACCATCCCATCTTCTGCCGCTTGACGAACGGTTTGACATAGGCCGGGGCAATCAGTCTTGGCTCATGGCCAAGCCGAGCCATCTGACGGGCCCAGTAGTGGGAGCTGCCGCACGCTTCCATCGCCACGACACATGCCGGTTGACTCGCCATGAACTTGCAAAACTGCAGGCGCGACAGCTTCTTGCGGAACACAACCGATCCATCAGCTGCCGCCCCGTGCAGCTGAAAGACGTTCTTTGCCAGATCGATCCCAATGATGGTAACCTTTTCCATGGATGCCTGCCTCTCCTTTGCGTGGCGCTAACACCACAAACTTTGGCACATTGCGATGCCGTCGGAGAAGGCTGGCATCCACCCCATCAGCAAAATGGCGTGGCATTCAGCGGTGACGTTGGCGTGTCCGCCGCGCAGCCCCGTGTTTAGCGGAGCGGCGGACATGGCGGCCGCGTCTCAGGCGGCCAGTGCCCTCAGGTTCTCCTTCTTGTGCTCGCCCAGATGATCCATGTTGAGGTAGCGGGTCGCCTCAAGCCAGTTCTCGTGGATCTCCACTGATTGCGCGCTTTTCCTGCTCAATTAACTGCAGAAGCGCGGCGTAACCGCCAAGCAGGCGCACCGGCGGAATATTTTCGCGCAATCCTGTAACGTGAAGGAGAAGGTAACTAAGGAGCGCGGCTC
The DNA here is from genome assembly GCF_055811475.1 of Mesorhizobium sp. WSM4829. Lineage (NCBI taxonomy): Bacteria > Pseudomonadati > Pseudomonadota > Alphaproteobacteria > Hyphomicrobiales > Phyllobacteriaceae > Mesorhizobium > Mesorhizobium sp. WSM4829. The sequence goes on from NZ_JBVVQJ010000075.1 coordinate 737, forward strand.
CTGCGCGTGAGGTATATCCGAACGTGTGCAGCAGATCGTCGCGCTCTCCCCGGACACATCCGCGCGTCACGGAACCTCGGTGGCCGGCCGCTCGGACGCGCAGGCGGATCCGGATCCAGAAATCCACAGATGCATTCCGGTCATGCTAGCTGCCAAGCATATGACCGGCATTTCGCAAAGCGCCTAGGAAGAGACCGGCATGGACGGTGACATCGATCTTGGCCTGCATTGACAGGGGCATGCTGGCCCAGTTCTCCAATGGCGAAATGAAACGTGAGAAAGTGCCATTGACCATGCAAGAGCGGGTAACAAGGCCTTGTCTGTCCAACGCGACCACGCCCGTCTGGTCGGCTCGATATCGGATGGCTGCGATCCGCTGGACCTCCGAGTCACGATCGACCCGCACGTCGAAAACCAGGACACCGTGGCTCCTCGTGGCTATCTCTGCGGCTTTTTGGTTGAAGCTTAGGGAGAGTGAGCGGACGCTTTCGACCGCCATCTGGAAAATCGCCAAATCCAGTTCATCCAACGCCATGTAGGCTATTGCGCGCAATATAGGAGTGATTGCAACGACGCACACGGCTTGTTCACAGATGCCGGCTCACGACCAATCCTTCAACTGGTTTTGCCACTCGGCCACCGACGGATTCGTGTTCCAGATCGAACTGATCCTGAAGCGGGGCGCGCGCACTGTCCTTGAACTTGGGCTTCTGCACTCCCGCCGCTAACGAACTCCGTACCTTCATCGTTACTTCGCCAATTCGCGTGTGGCCTATGCAAGCATCCGTAACGCAGATTTGGACAGGTCAGCTTTCCCAGCAATGCCTCGAGGTCGCTTCGCATCTGTCCTTCTGAGCATATGCTTGGGTTTGGACATCCATGAAAGAGCCCGCTGTTTGTGCCCGGTGCGCCACGGCACGTCAGCGATCAGATTCCACCGGGTTCACAAAGTTGACTCGCTGGGGTAGGGGGACCGCAGAGAAATCTCCGGTCGCAGCCTTACCCGGTCAAAACAAGGATACCACGATGAAGACTCTCGTCATCTGCTCCGGCGGATTGGACTCCGTTTCCCTTGCTCACAGCGTGGCAGCGGAGCACGAGCTCGCCGGCCTCCTGTCTTTCGATTACGGCCAACGGCACAGGAAAGAATTGGGCTTCGCCGCTCTCTGCGCGGAGCGACTGAACACTATGCACCAGATCATCAACATCCCCGAAATCGGCCGCGGCCTTTCCGGCTCAGCGCTCACCGATAATTTCGACGTGCCGGACGGCCACTACGCCGAAGACACGATGAAGATCACGGTAGTGCCGAACCGGAACGCCATCATGTTGGCAATTGCCTTCGGTCTCGCCACCGCGCACAAGGCCGAAGCGGTGGCGATGGCCGTCCATGGTGGGGACCATTTCATCTATCCAGATTGCCGTCCGGCCTTCATCGAAGCTTTCCAGATGATGCAAGACCGCGCGCTGGAAGGCTACGCAGAGATTCGCCTTTATACGCCTTACGTCAACCTCACGAAGGGCGAAATCGTCCGGGATGGAGCAAGACACGGAACGCCATTTGCGGAGACCTGGTCGTGTTACAAGGGCGGCGAGCGTCACTGCGGACGGTGCGGGACCTGCGTGGAGCGGCGCGAGGCGTTTCATCTCGCGGGGCACGCTGATCCTACCGACTACGAAGACCCTGTCTTTTGGCTCGAGGCGCTGCGGAGGAGAAGCGCCTGATGTTCCGCATCACCAAGGAATTCCACTTCTCGGCCTCGCACCAGCTCACCTCTTTGCCGCCGGATCATCAGTGCGCGCGCCTGCACGGGCATAACTACATCGTCGAAGTGGAACTTTCGGCGAAGGACCTGGACGCGCACGGCTTCGTGCGCGATTATCACGATCTGGCGCCGCTCAAACGCTATATCGACGAGAGCCTCGACCATCGGCACCTCAACGAGGTGCTGGGACATGAGCAAGTCACGGCGGAATACTTGGCCAGACATTTCTATGAATGGTGCAAGGCACGTCTGCCGGAAACCGCGGCAGTGCGGGTGAGCGAAACCCCGAAAACCTGGGCGGAATACCGGCCGTGACGGACACGTGTCCCGCAATCCGTGTGAGCGAGATATTTGGGCCCACGATCCAGGGCGAGGGAGTGCTCATCGGCTTGCCTACAGTCTTCATCAGAACCGGCGGGTGTGACTACCGGTGCTCCTGGTGCGACAGCCTCCATGCGGTGGACAGTCAATTCCGCCACGAATGGGAGATGATGCCAATCGATGCGGTGTGGCAAGGCGTCGTTGGGCTTTCCGGTGGCCGGCCAGTGATGGTGTCGCTGTCAGGCGGTAATCCGGCCATTCAGCCCTTCGGTGCGCTGATCGAGCGAGGCCATGGTGAAGGTTACCGTTTTGCGCTGGAAACCCAGGGTTCGGTGGTCAGTGACTGGTTTGCGGATCTTGATGTGCTGGTTCTCAGCCCAAAGCCGCCGTCAAGCGAAATGAGGACCGATTGGGCTGCATTCCAGGCGTGCATAGAAGCGGCGCAGCAGAAGCCGCAAATCGTGCTCAAGCTCGTTGTTTTCGACGAGAATGACTACGCCTACGCCAAAGACGCCGCGGCGCGATTTCCGCACCTTCCGGTCTATCTGCAACCCGGCAATCACACGCCACCGCGCCCTGGCAATGAAGACGCACCTGTCGACCTGGACGGAATAATAAAACGCATGGAGTGGCTTGTGGAAAAGGTGACACACGACAGGTGGTTCGAAGCACGCGTGTTGCCGCAGTTGCACGTTTTGCTCTGGGGAAACAGGAGAGGCGTCTAGTCGCGCCTGTGCGGGAAATGGGCCCCCAATTGGCGGCGCGGGCGGGGTCTTGCAGAGGTGGTGGATGCCCAGAAGGTTGTGGGGGCGTAGAAAATGTGCGCGCCCCCGCGCGGCTATCTAAC
>NZ_JBVVQJ010000075.1:3680-8604 GCF_055811475.1 Mesorhizobium sp. WSM4829
CCCCCCCCCCCCCCCCCCCCCCCCCCCCCGCCCCCCCCCCCGCCCCCCCCCCCCCCCGGCCGGCCGCCCCCCCCCCCCCCCCCCCCCCCCCCCCCCCCCCCCCCCCCCCCCCCTGCCGGGTACTTCCTGAGGTGCTCGATGCCGAGATGGTGCTGGGCGCTTCGAAAGTGAGCGCGCACCGGAGCGGCTAGCTACCGCTACGCTGTATTGTGGCCGCAACCTTTGGCAGCCATCCATCCATGGCGTGGATGGGCTTCATCGAAACAAACGATTTTCTCAACCTTCCGGAATCTCGCATTGACCTCAGCACCGGACACGCATCGACCGTCCCTGCCTCTGTCGCGTGAAAAGGAACCCGAAAGGGGAAAATCTTTGCATGAGCTCAGACGTGCGCTGGAAATTGTCCTGGGAATGAGTTGCAGCAGGCCGACGATTTCGAATTGTCCGACCTCTCTTTGTTAGCGGAGTCTTTCCCCTCTCAGAACCGTTGAACGGCCGGCGTCACCTAGGCCTAACTCATTCAGGCCAGTCCGCACCTGCCTCTTCCCGCAAAGAAATTCGACAGCCCATCTTTGCGCCCGTCATTGCCGTCGCTGGTCGGCAAAGCTTCCGGACTGACCGGGGCTGACGCCGGAACTCCTCTTTCACTCGCAGCCGCGAACACTGCAAACCACCAGTCGTCTCAGAGTCGTTTGCCGCGTTAAATTGTCAACGCGGATAAGACTGGAAGCAATCCAACCTACACAGACATAAGTAGGCAAGCAATATTGTACGTATAACCTTCGGAATGGCAATGGGATACTTTACAAAGCGCGACACCAATCAAATTATATACCGCAGCTGGGAGGAGTCGGAACAGTCAAGCGCCAAGATGAGAATTTTGGCGCTTAAGCTTGATCGTGTCGGGGACTTTTGGATGTCTCTAGCGCCCCTGATGGACCTGCGTCAGCGCTTTGCGCAAGCCCACATTACGCTGGTGGTCGGAAGCTGGAACATCGACACTGCAAAACAGTTCAACCTCGCCGACGATTACGTTGCTTTTGACTTCTTTCCTCGCAACCCGAAGGTCGATACCCGCAAGAAAGCGGCCGACATACGGCCGCTGCTGACCGGCGAGTTTGATCTTGCCATTGATATGCGTGTCCCGGATGAGACACGGCCCATTTTGCTCGAAGTCCCCGCCAGGCATCGTGCGGCGATAGTTGATCCTTACGGAATGCATCAGATCGATATTGCGATAGCGCCATTCGATCTGAAATTGCGCAGAACCATCTTCTACAAGCTGGCCCAAAAAATAGGGATCGCCGACAAATTCCCCCGCACATGGCTTGATTGGTTCGTTGACCGTAAGCAGGTACGTCTCCAGCATGTGTCGGAAATCCTCCTCTTTCTGGTCGCAAAGGCAGCGGCCTGTTTCGACGCAGAAAGTGAAGCGGGCCGCCGACAGAGTTCGACAGAAGGCAAGTCCCCGATCGTCGTGGCTCCGTTTTCGAATTCCAGCCTGCGCGATTGGCCGATCGAAAACTTTGGCAAACTTGTCGCTGCTCTTTCTACCCGTAGTGAGGTGATCCTCGTCGGCCGTGGCGAAAGCCGGGAAGCGCTTGAGGAGGTCGCGATGACAGCTCGCGACCGTGGGGCCGCGGAGATTCGAACGGCTGTCGACTTGTCAGAATTGGAATTCAATCATCTCATAAATTCGGCCGCGCTCGTGGTGTCGAACAATTCAGGTACTGGGCATGTCGCTGCCCAGCTTGGCCGCCCTACTGTCGGAATTTTCACCGCGTCACATCTACCGGAAATTTGGGGTTTCCGTGGTCCCCTGGTCAGCATGCTTATGAGCGTTATTGAATGTCGGGGATGTGGTCTGGACAAAGTGCGGCGCTGTCCGGTCAAAGTCCGCTGCAAGTTCGACATCACGCCCGATCTGGTGATTGCCGAGGTAGACGCCTTGATGAATTATTGTAAGGGGCGGGACAAACTTATTGTGGCTCGCGGGCGGTGCGGCCAGAACGACGATCGCGCGCGAAGAGGCAGCTCAGGGCCCATGCCGTAACCCGGCCGGTCGATTACTCCATCTGTGGAGCGCCAGACTGTACGGATCGCGGTAGCGATCCCCTGTCGACAGCGGTGTTTGATATCCGACAAGCTCAGCCGACTGGGCGATGGCTTGGACATAGCCATAGCCAGATGTCGACCATCTAGATCCCGATCGCAGCCACCAAGGCAAACAGGTTGCCTCGACGACCTTTCGGCCGCTGCCAGGCCGCATGTCCGCCGACGGTCTGCCCTTGTTTTTAAGAGGGCACGCGGCTGCGGCGAATGCGGCACTGCGTGAGAGGTCCTGCGCGTTATCGCGCCGCCGCTGCTTGGCACGGCACTTGCGCCCGAGATGGCAGCAGCGTTCGACCGGAGCGCCGCCAGTGAGAGGCCTTGAAGCAGGAAGAGCCCGACCCGATCCGGCAGGGAGAGAAACGGTGTTAGCTCCACAAGTCCACAGCGCGAACGCCGGGCCTCGTAAGCCCCATATTGCGCGGCTTTACGTTCAGGTGCTTGCCGCCGTCGCCCTTGGCGTCGCTGTTGGCTTTTTCTATCCGGCGACCGGAGAGGCTCTGAAGCCGCTCGGCGATGCTTTCATCAGGCTCGTGAAGATCATCATCGCGCCTGTCATCTTCCTGACAATTGCGACCGGCATCGGCGGCATGAACGATCTCAAGAAGGTCGGCCGGGTCGCCGGCAAGGCAATGATCTATTTCCTCACCTTCTCGAGCCTCGCATTGATTGTCGGTCTCATTGTCGCAAATGTCGTTCAGCCAGGTGCCGGCGTCAACATCGATCCAGCCTCGCTCGATGCTCAGGCCGTGAAGGGCTATGCCGCCAAGGTCCACGAGCAGTTCGTGACCGGCTTGCTGATGCCGTCAATCGTTGGTGCCTTCGCCGAAGGCGATATCCTGCAGGTCCTGTTCTTCTCGGTGCTGTTCGGCATCGCCCTGGCGATGGTCGGCGACACGGGCAAGCCTGTGCTTTCTTTGCTTCAGGCGCTCCTTGCGCCGGTGTTCAAGCTGGTCGGCATTCTGATGAGGGCCGCGCCCGTCGAAGGGTCGAGCGCCAGGCGTTCGGTCGTGAGCCTCGGCATCCCGGCCGGATATTCATTCAATCTGCACGGCACCAATATCTACATGACGCTGGCCCCCCTCTTCCTCGCCCAGGCGACGAACACGGATCTGTCGATCGGCTGTCGGATCCTGCTGCTGTTCGTCGCCTTGCTCTCTTCGAAGGGAACAACTCGCATTACCGGTGCGGGCCTCCTCACGTTGGCTGCGGCGCTCTTTGTCGTTCCGACCGCCCCAGCTGCCGGCGCGACGCTTATTCTTCGCGTCGACCACTTTGTGTCGGAGTGCCGTGTGCTGACCATTTTTCTCGGCAACGCAGTGGGAAGGCTCGTTGTCGCCAGGAGCAGGCGAGCCGGATGATGGACGATTGGCAAAGGCTCTCACGAGCGGGTGCTTCGGCGCTCGGGCGTTCGTTGAAGGGCAGATCGCCCGGCGTGATGACCGGTGGTCTCGGCTGGCAACTCGCGAACGCCGCTCAGCTATTGCAGTCAGCCCATTGGAGCGAAGCCGTCATAAAGCAACCGCCAGATGGCGCCGGCATCGACATTGTGAGCCTCCCCCACGACTGCCGATACTGCGGGAAGTGCCGGGCAAGCGATCCAAAGCGACGACCAACTTTCACGCCAAAAGGCCAGCCGTTGCTGCCCCGTTAACGGCTGATTGGAGCCCGACCCATGTCAAAGCAAAACGCCGTCCTTGTCGCCGTAATCGGTTTTTTAGTCCTCGCCCTGTCCGTGCTGGGAACGCTAAGGCGACAGCCAGATAGGTTGACGACCTGCAACGGCTCGGAGATGAACGCCTTGCTCGCGGCGGACTTGAGGATACTCATTCCGCAGCATCGCGACGCACTCCTCAACGACCTCGCCTCGCCAGTCGCCGGCAATCCGCAGGGCGACGTCCCCCTGGCCTCATTCCTCGACTACAACTGCCCGCTGTGCAAGGAAATGGACCTCATTCTCCAGCAAGCCCTCAAGCATGATCCCAATCTGAGGATTGTGCGTAAACAGCTCCCGGTCCTGGGACCTGCTTCCGAATTCGCCGCGCGTGCGGCGCTCGCCTCCCACAAACAGGGAAAATATGAGGCGTTTAATCGCGCCCTTTTTGCTTTTCCTGGCTTGGTGAACCAAAGAACCACCCTAGTCATTGCGGCACGTGTCGGCCTCGATGTTGAGCAGCTCAAGCGGGATATGGAAGGCCTAGCCATCACCGAAGCCATCGCACGCGATCGCGCGCTCGCGAATGAGCTGTACATCACCGGCACGCCGGCGTTGGTGGTCGGCGACGAAGTGATAGCCGGGGTGGTAGAGACGGCCGGGCTGCGAAGCTGCATCGCCGATGTGCGCGCAAACGCCAAGGTTCAGTCTTCCACAGCTGCAAAATGGGCATTTTGACCGCATCAACTGCTCTCGGGACCAGAGTCCTGAGCGCCCGCGCGCCTGAAGGCGCGCGCCGGGTGCTCGTGCACCGAGCCCGCTTTTCTTCGACAGGCTCAGGCGGTCTCGGCCATCCGGCTTCGCCCCCCTGACGCCGGCAGCCTGTCGGCTGCTGACGGTCGCCGGCCAGCGGGCCGGCGTCGATTTTGTGGTGGCCTTCCCCGGTGGCGCGCGGTGGGCGGCACTCCCTTCTAGGCCAGCCGCGGCATCCCGCAACCCTCCGCTTGCCGCTCCGGGTCCTCCTCTTCGTTCCGGTCCTTCGGATGCGGTCTGCCTTCTACGGCGGGCCTTTCCGGTCGCTTTCGCCGCCCACCCCGCTCACATGGGGACTTTGTCGTCAAGGCTGTCTTCGCATATCTACCTCAATGCGTTGTGATCCTA
>NZ_JBVVQJ010000076.1:0-7623 GCF_055811475.1 Mesorhizobium sp. WSM4829
TTCTTGCCATTGGCGTTGACCCTCCGTTGCGTGCTGTGCGGTGGTCCGAGCGTAAGCAGGCATCAGCTTGTTATCACTGCCTGACCTCAGACTTGGCGGTGAAGTTATCATTGTCGGTGACCTGCGGTTGAAAAGATTCTGTAAATATAATTGAACGATCTGTTGCAGCGTTTTCGTCACTGGCGGTGTCTCGACGAGCTTCGGAGGGTTGTGATGCTCAAGGACGCCAGTTTTGTCAGGCGAATTGAAAAGCTGACCCGCACTGCCTCACGCTGAATGTTACCGATAGATTCGCGGTCCCGAAAGGGATGCATCGTCATTTGCCATCCTGGCTTGGGGACGATGGATGGCAAGATGGCAAGTCGGATCAGCATGGCAATACGGGCGGATTTGGTTGAAGCGTTATCAATCGAGCTGCGGGATCGACAAGCAGCGGATCTTGGATGAGTTTGTCGCGGTCACCGGCTATTGTGTCCGGTCGTCGCGAGACGAAGCCGCCTTCCGAGGGGCCGGCATGCCGCCCGTTATGACGAACAGGTTCGAGAGACTCTGATCGTGTTGTGGGAGGCGTCCGACCGTCTCTGCTCGAAGCGACTGAAGCCCGTTTTCCCCGTCTTGCTGGCCGGCGCTTGAGCGGCATGGCCAGCCTGATCTGGGTGGCGAGCTTCGCGATAGCTGCTGACGATCAGCGCAGCGACGGTGGATCGACTCCCTGTCGCAGGTGCGTGTTGCGGCTCGCGGCGGGCAAGCCGTACTTTCGGGACTGGAACGAACCCACCGCTTTGAAAAAAAATGGGATCATCCGGGACATTATATCGGCAAATGCAACCCTGGGCTGTAAGCTCACGAGCTTGGCACCAGATGCAGGTTGCGACGAGCTTGACGGCGGCGAGGTCGTTCGCCGGTCCTGAGCAGAGGGGCGTCCCAACGCGTTTGTCAAGCCCGTGTACACTCCGCCGCCATAGCGACCATCTCGCATCTAGATGACGATCATACACAAACTTCATTTGACGGAGTGCCCCGAACGATTGATGCTTGACTAATTGAAAGGCCACGCGGCCAAAAACGAGGCAACCGAGTGGCGCCGCTACCTCCACCGGTCGAGACGGCGCCTGGTCGTTTGAGGAGATGTCACGGAGGAGCGCGAGGCCACGACGCGACTTCGGTGCGAAAATCCTCTAGATGGAGTTGAATTCATGACGATTAGCAGAGGATCGCAGGCATTCCCGAGAAGTGAATACCTGCGTCGGGTTGCCGCGGCGAAGTCGGAAATGGCGCGGCGCGATATCGATGCGCTCGTCGTGTCCGACCAACATAACATTACCTATCTCACGGGATACAATGCACTTTCGGGCTACGTCCCCCAGGCAGTGGTTGTTTCGATGAAGGAGGAGGAACCGACTTTCATTTTGCGTCGCTGCGATGCACCGGCAGCCGTCCATCATTGCTTCATGGAGCGCGACAAAATCGTCGCCTACCCTGAAGCGCTCATCGGGAATCCTGAGAAGGACGGGTACGACTCGATAATCGATTTCCTGAAAGAAATTGGCCTCGCGAACCGCAGCATAGGGATCGAGTTGTACAGCCTCCCGGCGCAATCGGCAGAAAAGTTGAGCACGCGACTGCCCGAGGCCAGAATCGTGGATTGCACTAAGGCGGTCACCTGGATCCGTCTGATCAAGTCTGACCTCGAGATTGAGGTCATGCGAGAAGCGGCCGCAATCTCAGACGCGGCGATCCTGCGCGCTGCTGAGGTGATACGCCCTGGCGTGCGTGAAGCCGACGCGGTCGCGGAAATCGCGGGAACCTTGATACGCGGCGCGAATGGCAAGTCCGGAACAAGGATCGCGGGAATAAGTTTGTGTTCCTCACCGCGAACGGGAACTTGCCACATTAGCTGGAGTGAGGATGTATTTCGCGCTGGTTCACAGATCAATCTCGAAATTGGGGGGGTGCGCCATGGCTATTGTGCCGGGCTCATGCGCACGTACTCGATAGGTGCACCGTCGGATCGCCTGTGTCGCGTCCATGAGATCCAAGTCGCTGGCCTCGAAGCTGCTCTAGAGGCGGTTCAACCGGGAGCGACCTGCAGTGACGTCGCCAACGCGTTCTATCGCACGATTGAGAAGCAGGGCCTCAAAAAGGAGACGCGTTGCGGCTACGCTCACGGGATCGGATGGATCGAGCCGACGGCGAGCCTCAAGAATGGCGATATGACAGAACTGAAGCCCAACATGACGTTCCACCTAATGCTGGGCAACTGGATCGAGGAGGATTTCGGATATGTCATTAGCGAGACATTCCGCGTGACAGACACCGGCGTGGAGGTCCTGACCACTGCGCCCCGACGGATTTTTGAGATTTAGATGGACTCCTGAACGTCGGGTGCGAAAGTCGACTCTGTGGGCGGGTGGCGTGCGCCCACACGGTGGCGAGACGTCGCGCAGGCCCTCCGCCTACGGCTTAAGAAACTGGCGCACAGCGTCGGCGGTTCGGCTATCGACGCCTGCACATCCTGTTGCGGCGGGAAGGCATCGAGCTGAACCACAAAATGCTGTTCCTGTTTTACCGGGAGGAAACGGCTGACGGTGAGGAAGCGCCGCGGCCGCAAACTGACGCTGGGGACATGTGCGCCAATGGCTCTGTGCAGACGGTGGCCGGTTCTGGATTCTGGTGGTCGTCGACGACTTCACCAGCGAATGCCTGGCGCTGGTGGGGTACACCTCTGTTGTCCAGAATGCGGGTGGCGTGGGACTCGACGCTTTCGTCGAGGCGCGAGGTCGCCCGCTCATGACCGTCTCGGATAACGGCACCCAACTGACGTCGCTGGCGATCCGGCAGTGGCAAGAAGACAATGTCGAGTGGCACTACATCGCGCCTACGTCGCGAAGGACTGTCTTTGTGAATGGCCTGGAGCTTCCCATCGATTGCTATCTCGATCAGCAGAGCAATTGGCGGAGGCATCTCCAGGAAAATTGGAACTGACTTTAAACGAGCTTTCTCTGTGACGCCACAAAGCCGGTGCACCCTCGGGATTCTCAAGCTCGAAGGAGGGCTGCCGCCTGGCGGCACGCCGCGATGCCACGGCCCGGCTCCTCCTATCGAACCCGGCGACATTCGATTGCCCGATCATCTGGGAAACCGTGGAGGGAGCTTAGGCGGATATCGTAACCCCCGGCGATCCAGCGCTTGATTCAGCCTGCGTGGCGGCTGCTCGCCGGTTAATCTAACGAGGCGCTGTCGCGATAACTTCAAACTGCGCTTCTTCATCCGGCATCAGGCTGCGGTCGCCGCATCGGTGAAATGTCCCTGTGGCATTGTCGAGCCTGCTCCTCGTTCCGATGTTGCTCCGCCAGCTGCCGTGCGCGGCTTCGGGCTGAAGGTCGGCAAGACCACACCGCGCGGCTTGGCCGGGCGTATCCACGAACTGGTGGCCGGCCATGCGAACCTGAAGATGGTGGCCGCGGCGCTGCTTTCTGTGCATGCCGTGCTACTGCGCGAGTTCCAGGCTTTCGAGAAGCAGGTTCGCGCGCTGGTGCGCCGGGACGCCAGGGCCAGGCGTTTGATGTCGACGCCGGGGGTCGGTCCGATCGTCGCGGTCACCTATGCTTCACGATCGATGATCCAGGGCGATTTTGCTCGTCGAAGCAGGCGGGTGCGCATTTCGGGCTGACCCCAAGAAGTTTCAGTCCGGCGAGACCGATTATAGCGACCGCATCAGCAAGATCGGCGATGCCGCGGTGCGCACAGCGCTCTATTTAGGCCGCCCACATCGTGCTGACCAAGCCGCTCAAGGGCTGCACGGAGCTCAAAAGCTGGGCGATGCGGATCGGCCGGCGGGCCGGGATGAAGAAGGCCAAGGTGGCGTTGGCGCGCAAGCTTGCGGTGATCCTGCACCGCATGCTCGCCGACGGAACTGTCTTCAACGTCGCGGCCAAGATGACGACGGCAGCCGCTTAAGAAATGGAGAACCACGGTTTTCGGGGCGGGTCACCACACCAGGCCTTCACGAAGCGAAGTCCCGTCGCCGGGACGATGGATCAGGTCAGACCGCAACTTCGGACGTCGGCATTGCGACCACGCGGCTTGAGATTGGCTCGGCCTCATCCTCTTCAAACCCCATCAGGCGGCGACCGTCGCGCCGACCGTACAGAAGCGAGACCCCGGCGATTGGATGGTAGTGTGCTGAGAGTTCTGCAAATTCGCTGAGAGGGGGCGGTCATGGCAGGCTGGTGATGTTCAACGTCACCTGATTCCCGCGAAGGAACGCCACCATGACCAAGACTGAAAGTAAGACCGCCAGCGCCGCCGTCAAAGACATTCTGCTTTCGGACCCGCAAGGTCTGCACGAAGTGATCCGGGCGGTGATGCAGGAGGTGCTCGAGGCCGAGATGGACGAGGCTCTGGGTGCTTCGAAAGGCGAGCGCACACCGGAGCGGCTCGGCTATCGCTCGGGTTATTATGGCCGCACTCTTGTCACCCGTGTCGGCAAGCTTGAGCTGCGAGTTCCGCAGGACCGGGCCGGCCGCTTCTCCACCGAGCTTTTCGAGCGTTACCAGCGTTCGGAGCGGGCCTTGGTGGCCACGCTTGCGGAGATGTATGTGCAGGGCGTTTCGACCCGCAAGGTCAAGGCGATCACGGAAGAGCTGTGCGGCCATGCCTTCTCGGCCTCATCGATCTCGGCCATCAACAAACGCCTGGACGAGAGCCTGAAAGCGTTTGCCGAGCGCCCGCTTCAAGAGCCTTTTGCCTACCTCATCCTCGATGCTCGCTACGAGAAGGTGCGCGAAGCCGGCATCGTCATGAGCCAGGCGGTGCTGATCGCGGTTGGCATCGACTGGGACGGCCGGCGTCAGATCCTGGCCCTGGAGATGGCCAATCGCGAGAGCCGCTCGGCCTGGAGGGACGTTCTCGTCGGCTTGAAGGCGCGCGGCCTCAAGGGCGTCGAGCTGGTCGTGTCTGACGATCATGCCGGCCTGGTCGCGGCGATCGGCAAGGTGATCCCGGAGGCGGCATGGCAGCGCTGCTACGTGCTTATCGAGGCCCGTTACAGAAGGACCGAAGTTGCGCCGACAATCAGTAGCATCCGCAACTGCCGGTTTCCTCGTTGGATATCGGTCCAAGGCGCTCTTTTCCGCAGCTGGAATTGGCTCTCGGTGTTAGTCCGATCCAGGCGGCAAAGTCACGGCCGGTGCGAAAGCTGTCTGCATCCTGCACTACCGCTTTATCGTCGCCGCAATAAGCGGACCAACACCAGGGATGCTTGTTAGCCGACGAGCATCGGCATCCTTTTTGACCGAGGCACGGATATCCCGATCGAGCCGCTCGACGCGGGTGGTTAGTATCTCGATCTGCTCTGCTAGTTCGTTAAGGGCAAACCGGGCGGCAGGTGGAATTCTGTCGTCGCTTCCATCATTGATGATGGCCACGAGTTTGACGACGCTCACTATCTCGGCAGTTGTCGCGATACCCAATTCCGCCATGTGGGCTCTCAAGACGTTGGCGGCCTGGCTGCGTTGGCGAATCAGAAGTTCGCGAACCTTCAGCACCATCCCGGCAGCTTGCTGCTCGGCCGCCTTGATCGGCACGAACCGCATCGTTGGGCGTGTGACGGCTTCGCAAATCGCCTAGGCATCTGCTCGGCGGCCGGCCGGCCGCCAGAACCGCAAAGCGGCTGATGGTGCCTGCCAGGAACGACACACTGCTAATTTCCGCCAAGATCTGACCCGGAATTTTCGCCGAGAAGTGACCCGTCTCATGTATCGTTTGGGTCTCAGGATTTGGTCAAGGTAGCGGTTTTCCCCTTCTGCACGGCGGGCGTGTTGGCCGATCTGTTCTTGAAAGCGGAAGCTGTCGTTTCCGGTCTCCAGGATGTGGCAATGATGAGTCAGGCGATCGAGCAGCGCCGTCGAAAGACGGTAGCCATTCGCTGAAGCTGAGATTGGTGGTGATGACGACGCTGGTGCGCTCGTAGACGGTACTCAGCAGATGGACAGCAGCGCCCCGCCGGATGCGCTGAAGGGTAAGTATCCCAGTTCGTCAAGGATGACGAGATCGGAATGGGCGAGCCGATTGGCGATCTGGCCTGCTCTGCCATTGGCCTTCTCCTGTTCGAGCGCGTTGACGATCAGGCGGCGGCGCAGATGCAAAGAACACGACGATGTCGTCGCGCCCGCAACTTTCGACGATGTAGAAGCGCCCGAGCTCTATAGACCGTGCTTGGCGATATTGAGACCGATTTTGGACGTGTTTTAACAACCTTCGGCCGGCCACACTTGGCACGTTGCGATGACGGAAGCGGATTACATGCAGTAGCCTCCATCTCGCTTCTAGATAACGGCAATATGCAAACTGCATTTGACGGAAGCTGTCGGGTGAATGATATTCGAGAAAAGGCAAGTGCCAATCAGCCCAAAAAAATATACCAAGCGGCCATGAAAATTCGGGAACAACGGATGCACAGCGCGGAGACTTTCCGGGGTGTCTGCGCGGTTCGTGGCTTCATTCGGCATCAATCATATCGAAACGGGAATAGCTACTAGCGGCGCGGCCGGGCGCACACATTCTCCTTGGCAATTGTCCGACCGCTGCCGTGCACAACCCGGCACACGATTTCAACGACGAAGCCCTGCCTTATGGCATCGGCTATTAGGTGAACCTGGTCGAGGCGGCACTCGCCGCTTGACTAAGGCTGTACGAAGAGCTGCGAAACAAGACAGGAAGCTGTCCAGTGACGGGAACCTGAGGGAGAACAAACCAATGAGCGCGTCGATAAACCGCAGACGTTTCATCCATGGGGCATCCGCTATCGCGGTAGGTACGATGTCTTACCAGTCCCGCCGCGCTACTGCGCAGTCCACGGGCGAGTTGACGGTCGCGCTCAATGGTGGCGAGTACGCCAAGGCCTGTATCGAAGTCTACGTAAAACCATTCGAAGTGGAGACGGGAATCAAAGTGACCCCGATCACTGACGAAGTACCAAGGGCCAAGCTTGAGCTAATGGTGTCGACCAATAGCGTTTCGGTCGACGTGGTTCCCGTGGCCGCAGCCACATCCGTTCTAGCTCCTGAGAAGGGCTACCTCGAAAAGATTGATTACTCAATCTACAGGAAAGATGAATTGGACGCGATGCTAGACTTCGCCAATACTCCGTACAGTGTTGGCTCGATTGTCTACGCTTACTGTATGGTTTACAATACCGAGAAGTTTCCGGCTGACAAACCGAGGCCGACCACGTGGGCAGATTTTTGGGATGTCAGCAAATATCCTGGAGTTCGAACGTTGACATCCGGCGTGTACGGGTACGGCCCGTGGGAGGAAGCTCTACTGGCGGACGGTGTGTCTGCTGACGCCATCTATCCTTTGGATATAGACCGAGCCTTCGCCAGCCTGGAGAAGATCAAGCCGCATACCCGCAAGTGGTGGACGACCGGGGCCGAGCTCGGGCAGATGCTACACGATAAGGTTGTCGACTTGGCGCAGTCCTTCGACGGACGAGCCGTTTTAATGATCGACCAAGGCGTGCCGATTGAGATTAATCGGAGCCAGTCAAAGCTGACCTGGGAAAGCTGGGCCATCCCGAAGGGCGCCAAAAATCTGCAGAACGCACAGAAATTCATTGAA
>NZ_JBVVQJ010000077.1:0-2500 GCF_055811475.1 Mesorhizobium sp. WSM4829
CGCGCCAGGCTGCAAACGCAAAACGGCCCGCGTGAAGCGGGCCGTTTTGAGGATTTGGTTGCGGGGACAGGATTTGAACCTGTGACCTTCAGGTTATGAGCCTGACGAGCTACCGGGCTGCTCCACCCCGCGTCAACTTTTCAAGCAAGTCAGCGCTTTACTTATGTACAAGCTTTCGCCAACTGAAAGGGCCGCTTGCGCGGCCCGAGTTCCCGATTGGCGGGCCTGTTTTGTAAGGAGAAGACTGGATTTTTTGCAACGTGCGTTTTGCAGACCTGGCAGCGACCTACTCTCCCGCGTCTTGAGACGAAGTACCATCAGCGCTGGAGCGTTTCACGGCCGAGTTCGGAATGGGATCGGGTGCAGCCGCTCCGCCATAACCACCAGGTCGGCAAAGCGCACGTTGCTCGAGAAGCTTTTTGAGCGAATAGCCAATAGTGAGTAGCGAATAGGGGACCCTATTTTCTGCTCTCTCCTGAGCTGTTCGCTGGTCTTATGTGTGCCTTTACCGTTCTTTTGGTCTTGGCGCCTTTCGAAGCGAAGCTTCGCAAGGTCGACCGACCGTCGGCGCGGATGCGCCGCACCCACGTAGCGCCGCCCGCAGGGCGGAACAAGCGTGAGTGAGAACAGACCATCTCGGCGCAATCCGAAGGATTGTCGCCCAAAATGGGCATAGGGAATGAGAACGATCAAGCCGATCGAACTATTAGTACCGGTAAGCTTCAAGCGTTGCCGCTCTTCCACACCCGGCCTATCAACGTGGTCGTCTTCCACGGTTCTCAGGGAATACTCGTTTTAAGGTGGGTTTCCCGCTTAGATGCCTTCAGCGGTTATCCCGTCCGGATATAGCTACCCTGCTATGCGGCTGGCGCCACAACAGGTCCACCAGAGATCCGTCCATCCCGGTCCTCTCGTACTAGGGACAGATCCTTTCAATATTCCTACACCCACGGCAGATAGGGACCGAACTGTCTCACGACGTTCTGAACCCAACTCACGTACCGCTTTAAATGGCGAACAGCCATACCCTTGGGACCTGCTCCAGCCCCAGGATGCGATGAGTCGACATCGAGGTGCCAAACAACCCCGTCGATATGGACTCTTGGGGGTCATCAGCCTGTTATCCCCGGCGTACCTTTTATCCGTTGAGCGATGGCCCTTCCACGCGGGACCACCGGATCACTATGACCGACTTTCGTCTCTGCTCGACTTGTCAGTCTCGCAGTCAGGCAGGCTTATGCCATTGCACTCAGCGAACGATTTCCGACCGTTCTGAGCCCACCATCGCGCGCCTCCGTTACTCTTTAGGAGGCGACCGCCCCAGTCAAACTACCCACCATACATTGTCCCGGACCCGGATGACGGGCCGCGGTTAGACATCCATAGTGATAAGGGTGGTATTTCAAGGGTGGCTCCACCTGAGCTGGCGCCCAGGTTTCAAAGCCTACCACCTATCCTACACATGCCACTACGAATGCCAATGTAAAGCTATAGTAAAGGTGCACGGGGTCTTTCCGTCTAACCGCAGGAACCCCGCATCTTCACGGGGAATTCAATTTCACTGAGTCTATGCTGGAGACAGCGGGGAAGTCGTTACGCCATTCGTGCAGGTCGGAACTTACCCGACAAGGAATTTCGCTACCTTAGGACCGTTATAGTTACGGCCGCCGTTTACTGGGGCTTCGATTCAGAGCTTGCACCCCTCCTCTTAACCTTCCAGCACCGGGCAGGCGTCAGACCCTATACGTCGTCTTGCGACTTCGCAGAGCCCTGTGTTTTTGATAAACAGTCGCTACCCCCTGGTCTGTGCCACCCTCCTCCACTTGCGTGGAAAAGGGTCACGCTTCTTCCGAAGTTACGCGTGCAATTTGCCGAGTTCCTTCAGCATAGTTCTCTCAAGCGCCTTGGTATACTCTACCAGTCCACCAGTGTCGGTTTCGGGTACGGTCTATAAGGAGGAGCTATTTCCTGGAACCACGCAGCAGCCCGTTCAATCCGATAAGATTGGACTACCTCAATGATCCGTCACTTCCTCCAGGCCCACGAATATTAACGTGGTTCCCATCGTCTACGCATTTCTGCCTCGACTTAGGGGCCGGCTAACCCTGCTCAGATTAGCTTTAAGCAGGAACCCTTGGACTTTCGGCGGGGGAGTCTCTCACTCCCCTTACGTTACTCATGTCAGCATTCGCACTTCTGATACCTCCACCACCCCTCACGGGTATGGCTTCATCAGCTTACAGAACGCTCCGCTACCGCAGCGTAATCCCGAAGGATTATCGCCACCCTAAGCTTCGGTGTATGGCTTGAGCCCCGTTACATTTTCGGCGCAAAGACCCTTATTTAGACCAGTGAGCTGTTACGCTTTCTTTAAATGATGGCTGCTTCTAAGCCAACATCCTGGTTGTTTTGGGATCCTCACATCCTTTCCCACTTAGCCATAACTTGGGGACCTTAGCTGTAGGTCAGGGTTGTTTCCCTTTTCACGACGGACGTTAGC
>NZ_JBVVQJ010000078.1:0-6280 GCF_055811475.1 Mesorhizobium sp. WSM4829
GGGGGAGGCGGAGAGGCGCAGGGGGCTTTTGGAGTCGCGATAGCCGGCTGTGCCAGCAGCATCAAGACGACGGCCGCTGTTACTCCCCGCGCCACCTTCACTCGATTTGTTGCCATGATATTTCTCCTTGCTCTTCAGAAATGGTAGACTGCAATAGTCCTGCAGTATTGATTGATATCGACAGCGTGCGGGGCGCGCATTTGCGCAAACCGTGCTCGCATTATTTGCACCTTGTCGCAGTCCTCGACCTCTACTCACTCATTCGACGCCCGCCTTTCTCTAGCTCCCGGTCGTCTATGAAAGCTATCGGCGTGCCAGCCGATCGCGCTGCGAAGGAAGTGGATGCCAAGACTGATGAATGCAGCGCGCTCCCGATTGTCCTTGCCGTAGCCGTGGCCGCCCGCGCCGGGCTCGTAGAAGTACGCGGGATAGCCAAGGGCCTGCAGCTTTGCCGCCATCTTGCGCGCGTGGCCCGGATGGACGCGGTCGTCCCGCTTCGTGGTCGCGAGCAGGATAGGCGGATAGGGCTGTCCGGGCGTCGCGGCGTGATAGGCGGAGATTTCCTTCAGGAAAGCCCAATCGTCAGCCTTGTCGGGATCGCCATATTCGTCGATCCAGCTCGCGCCCGCCAGGAGCTTGGTGTAGCGGCGCATATCGATAAGCGGAACCGTGCAGAACAGCGCGCCGAAATGCTCAGGATAGCGGGTAAGCATGTTGGCGATCAGCAGACCGCCGTTTGAGCCGCCCTCGGCGGCAATCCGCCTCGGCAGCGTAATGCCCCTTCGCACGAGGTCGGCGGCAACGGCGGCGAAATCGTCATGGGCGAGACGCTTGCCCTCCCTCCGCCCGGCATCGTGCCACCGGGTGCCGAACTCGCCGCCCCCGCGGATGTTCGCCACCACACACGTGCCGCCGCGCTCGAGCCACAGCTTGCCGAGCGAGGAGTTGTAGGAGGGCAGGAGCGATATGCCGAACCCGCCATAGGCGCTGAGATGAACCGGGGCATCCCCGTTCCCATCCGCCGGACCGACCTGTGTATAGGGAATCATCTCACCATCGATCGATACTGCCTCGTGGCGCGTGACCACCAGGCCGGATGCGTCGAAATTCTCCGGGCTGCGCTTCAGGATTACTGAAGCGCTGACAGGCGGGGCGGCATTGAGATCGAATAGGAAAAGCTGCGGCGGGGTGATTGGATCATGAGCCCCGACCAGAACCTCCCCATTGGTCTCGTGATCTGCGGCATCGAGTGACCAGAGGTGAACAGTCCCTTGCACGGGAACGGTGTCCAGGGCTCGGCGCGTCCATTCCTGCGGGCCCGGCGTGAACACCTCGAATCTCGGAACGAGGTTCGCCAGGTAGGCGATAATGAGCTTCCCGTCATTCCAGAAGAATGACTGCAGACAGCGCCTCTCGTCCGGTTCAAACAGGGTACTGAAACGGCGTTCGCCGGCCAGCAAAGAGGAAAGCGAGATGCCGATCAGCGCGTCGGCGTGATAGGTCGTCCCGGCTACCGTCCATGCTGTGCGCGGCTTTACCGCCAGCCAATCGCCGAAGTTACCCCACCAGGCGTCCTTAGGAAGGTCGATTTCAATCTTCGGCCCGCTTTCATCGCCAATGCGGACGATCTGCTCGAAGCAGGCCAGCTGCTCGATGAACCACACGCGCTCGCTCTCGGCGGTACGGTCCAGATGGCCAGACACACCCAGGGTTTCGGAACCGGTCTCGAAGATTACCGGCGCGGTGAGGGGATCCGCGCCACGCTTCCACAGTCGCACGGTGCGCGCGTAACCGGAGCGGGTGGCCATGCCATGACCAAGCGCACTGGAAAGCAGAAGCGTGTTGGGGTCGAGCCAATCAATGTCACCCTTGGCCTCGGGGAGATTGAAACCGTCGGCGACAAAGCTCAGAGAGCTCAGGTCGAATTCGCGATGCACGACCGCGTCGCTGCCGCCGCGCGACATGCGCAAGACGGCTCTTTCGCGCGTCTCCGGCTCGATCGACGCGCCGCCCCAGACCCAGTCTTCTCCGTCGCTCGCCGCGAGGGCGTCCAGATCGACCAGTAGCTCCCATTGGGGATCCGCCTTCATGTAGGCGGCAAGGGTGGTCCGGCGCCACTGTCCGCGCGGGTTTCCGGCATCTTGCCAGAAATTGTAGAGGTACTGACCACGGCGCCAGATGGTGGGAATCTTGTCAGGACGGTCGAAAATCGCTGTCAGGGCCGCCCGGTCGCGCTCGAACTGCGTTCCCGCGAAGTGCTTCAGGGTCTTTGCCGACTGGCTGGCGGTCCACGCAAGTGCCGGTTCGCCTTCTACATCTTCAAGCCAAAGATGGGGGTCATCGTCGGGCGCATTCAGCGTTGGGCGGAAATCGAATTCGCTCATGTCCGAAAGACCTGAGGAATGAAGGAGCAATGGCTCTCGCCTGCTCGAGAAGGATCAATGTTTGCGGCGGCGCCCGCATGTTCGAAAAGCGCGATCATGGATGAGTTCTTCCCAGTCGGTGCGGCGTCGCAGTGCTTTTGCGCATAGGACCGCAACCGTCGTGCCAACTGGGAAATCCTTACGGAACAATGGGATCGCTCTGGCAGCGCTGTGTCAGATGTCAGACATCGTCGCGAATGCGACAACGAGCGTACCCCGTAATCACCGGATCAACCTCCGGCGCGAGCGGTGACACCGTGCAGCACTCAAGCAGGAGTGGCTGGGCTGTGGTCCAGCGGCAAAAAACCGGAGATTCCAGGAAAAGGGCTGGGCGCCGCTTGGGCGACCTGATGGTGCCCAAGCCCTGCCGCAATCTTGGCCTGCACCGTTCCCTTGATTGCATTCTTGAAGTCTGTCGATCAAGTCACCAAGCTGCATTCGGGCGAACGCATGGGACTCGTCCCTATGGCAACCTGGGCTGATGTCGGGCCGCCGTCCGATATGCAAGGTATAAGGGTCAGGAACAGGGAAGCTCCGGCTCGGCATCCTATCTCGGTGAGACGGCCAACGATCGGCGGTCTTTGGCTGACGCTGCGAGTTGTGCGCCCGCACCAAAGGCAGCGTGGGGCAAGTCTGCTTGGAAGAATCAGCTGCAGCAGGCGCTAGTGGGCCCCGGCCGCGCTCGATCTCCATACCGTCCGCAAAGAAAGCTCGGCGTGAGCACCGGCAAAAAGCGATCTGCGCGCCTCGCCGGTTCGTTTTGCGGTCCACTGAGCTGTCGGCTTAACCTGTACAACTATACAGGCTGCCATAGCGCGGAACTTGGCCTCCAATGGCGGAAATTCCCCCGAGGAGACCTCCATGACTGAGCTTATAGCGCCGGCGCTACGACAACTTTCCCACAAGCAGCGTGCAATCCACCGCCACGCCACTACGTCTCCAAGGAACCTCTTGAACGGGACGGATGAGCCGATCACCGGTACGAAACCGATATCCTTGGCGTGCTCAGGCCGCGCTGGCTGTCGCTGCGCGGGTTCGACGGTGTTCTTGCTGTTTGCGCGCGCCTTCTGCCCTCCAAGGTGCCAATGGCACACTCTTCGACCAAATGGCGTCATCGGGGTCTGGTGGCCCCGGCGCCGGTGCTTTGCCAAGTGGCATAAACTTTCGACCCCCCTGGGGGCGGGCAGGGGAGCACAGTCGTGCCTACAGTTCTCGTGACTGGCGCGGACGAGGCTGATTGGCGCGATGAAAGATCATATGATTACACCGCTGGTCTGACGCCGCGCGAGTGGGCCTGGGAGTTCTTGCGCCGCAACCCAGCATTCCAGCGTGATCTGGTCGCTGCGCGCCAGCAGGCCCATACTCTGTCTAACCAACCCTTTCTCGACGTGGTCGCGTTGGCCGGTGACCTGTCGCGCTGGGGTGTCCTGTTTCGCCGAGTCTTATGGGCGAAATTCGCTCGTATTCTGGTCTCCGCTCTGGTGCGTCCATGTGCTGCCGGTCATTGCAGAACAGCTGTCCGCATCCTCGGCGACATTGCCGCTCGAACTCTCGGCGTTGCCATGTCGTGCGACGGTCCTGCTGGCGCCCGACAAGGGCCAGCATGTTCTTCTTCGCAATGCGGAACATACGCTCCAGCTCGCCGTCTCTGGCGCGGATATCTTGCGCCCTGTTTGCCTCCGCACCGAGGCGATCTGGCCAGCGATGCTTTCGAAGCCCCGTCTGAGGGCGCTCGAGTGCCTCAATGCTCTAAGTCTGGGTCAACACCTGCCCGCCCGCTTGTTTCCGCCGGAAAGACGCGGTCCGCGTTTGACCTTCGTTCTTCGTGCGCTCGACGGCTCACTTGCTGGGGCGTCACATCGTGAGCTCGCCGAAGCGCTGGTTGGTCAACGGCGCGTCCATGCCGACTGGAGGGATCCTCGCGATCATCTGCGCGACCGCATTCGCCGCGCCGTCTCGCGTGGCCGCGCCCTCATGAATGGAGGGTACAGAGATTTCCTTCTTTAAAAAGTGACAGTCCGCCCTGTGCGTCAGCCGGCGAACAGTTCGCAGATAGCGTACCATGTCACCATCAGTTGGTCCGGTCGGACATGGCAGCGAACGGCCTTGCGGGTGCGCTCTGGTCAGGCGTCGGTCCAAACCGAGAGGCATGTTCGGTATTGTCCGATAGCCGACAATGTCGAGTACGCAACGTAGAGGAAGCCGACTCTCGGGTGTTTATACGCTTTTTGCCTTGGCACAGTACATGCATGCTATTCATCAAAACACGCGGACTGAGTGGTTCCCACCATCACGAGAGTCGCTGAATTACGCCACCTCCCAAGGCGTACCCGGCCCGGCAGCGAGCTCAGTCTCCTGCCGGGCATCCGTGTTCAGACCTACTCGCGTTCAGAACTTCAAATTAGAGGCGCAACCTTTCGCGTCCGGCTATGCGAACTGGTGCTGAAGAATTGTCAGACTTCGAGCGCGGTCGTTGTGGCTCCGTATTCACGGCAGCGACTATTTCGGCCATTGCCAACTCAAGATCCGCCTTTGGAGTAAATGTGGAAAGGCTCACTCGCAGCGTAGGCTTAGCATCTTCATAGCTGACCCCATCGTCGCAGCACATGCGACGGATCGGTGGCGCCAGCGCGGCAGGCGCAACCTGTGGAGAGACAGATTCCGCGCATCGCCAAGCGCTCGACAATCGCATCGGCGTCACACCACGCGATGGTCAAAGAGCACGTATTTGGAAAGCGCGGTGCTCGAATCCCAATAAAACGTACTTGCGGCAGGCGGATTGCCAGCTCCCGTTCAAAGTTGTTTCGAAGCGCTTCGATGCCACTCGCTACACGCAGCCGCCGAGCCGCCTGTTTCGCGGCAACGGCCAGTCAGGCGGCTGCTTCGCTGTTCAGCGTTCGCGCCGTCGCCCGTCCTCCTGTTCACCATAAAAAAGCGGTTCGAAGGGCAACCCCTCCCTAATGTACAACGCGCCCACGCGTTTCGGGCCTTGGAATTTATGCGCCGATAGGGAGAGCAGATCGACTTCGACGAACTCGTCTGTCAGATCGATGGGTATTCGACCAACAACCTGCGCGGCGTCCATGTGTAGGATTGCCTCCGGAGCGAGGCGGCGACGATATCGGTCAAAACTCCAATGGGTTGAACGACACCCGTCTCGTTGTTCGCAGCCATGACAGAAACGAAGGCGGTGTCGGGCGTGAGTGTCGCAGCGAACGCATCTGGCTGGTATCCAACGGCCACTGCCCCAGTCACCGGCGCCAAATAGAAAGAAGCGAAGACGAAGCCCCCACAGCCGACTGCCATCCATCAGTTCCCACGTCACACGGAATTGGGCCAGCCTGGCGTGAAGAAGATCATTGAGGATGCGCTGCGGGCGGCCGGCCTTATGCGCTAGGCGACTGCGCAAATCGCTCGCCATCGTCTATGCCGGCCTGCCGGTCTCTCCCTTCGGGTAGGTGGCATCATTGCGTCCCTCAGCCGGGGCAGCGGCAGCGGTATCTTAAATGGTTTTCACGTGACCTTTGGCTCTGCCAAGTCTCAGCCAAATTTTCACGTGTAGAATCTCGCATACGGGTTGCAAAATCGCGCTGTTTGTCGACAGTCCTACGGTGGGCCTGGTCAACCTTTGATGCTATCCCGACGTCTGGACCATGCAGTGGAATGCTAGAACAAGGGGGGCGTCGCTTTTGCGCCGTAGTCAACGTCCAGTTGTGTGCGTCAAGTTCTGCAAAAATGGCGTGGCATTCAGCGGTGACGTTGGCGTGTCCGCCGCGCAGCCCCCGTGTTTAGCGGAGCGGCGGACATGGCGGCCGCGTCTCAGGCGGCCAGTGCCCTCAGGTTCTCCTTCTTGTGCT
>NZ_JBVVQJ010000079.1:0-6035 GCF_055811475.1 Mesorhizobium sp. WSM4829
TGCCTGGTGCCGATCACAACGCGCCAGGCATCTACACTGAGCGCAAACTCCTGGACTTCTTCGTTCGCAACATTCTCAGGCAGACCCCACCCAACTGGAACACCAGACCAATCGAGATGCAGAATGAAAAATCATGACGACGATGGCGACCGCCAGCTTGTGCCTCTTGCAATTGTTCGCCCGCATTTCGTGGCTGTAATCAAGGCGACGAGCAGATCGTCCCCGCTCGGACGAGCCTGTCATCTAAGACTTGCGCTGCGTATCCACGATATCGGCTCGCCGCGACAACACCCGCATGCGCATGCCGGCGCAATTCGTCGGCGTGCTCATCTCTCCCGGTTGACTCTGGTGGTTCCAAAAAAAGAGCGGTTGCCAGGGGGGAGGAACTGCCTCCGGAGATGTGAGGCTCATGTCCAACGGCTACGGCCCGCTGCGGCAAACGGTTCCGCGGCAAAATGGATTTCCGCCACAAGCCGGACACAAACAAAATTATGGTCCGCTCCAACAGTGCGTCGGCAGGCTGTCCCAAGCTCCCCCGCCCAAGCCTGCTGAAGCACTGTGCCGGCGGGGGAGCAATTTTGGTTCTGTTGCAAATTTTTGTTGAACTGAAGCAAGAAGAGATGGCGGGCGGTGCTTATGCGGCGGCGAGGATATCGAACTGCTCGGCCAATGACGGATTTGGGTTGAAGGCGAACCTCGCCTGTCGTTTGCGCATCATGTGAAGCATTTCGATGCCGTCGAGGATGATGCTTGCGGCTGCGGGAGATTTGAAGCCGAGCATCGGCCGAACACGGCGCTTGATCCGCCGATGGTCCTGCTCGATCCGGTTGTTCAAGTATTGGCTTTGGCGGATTCGGATCGGCTTCGGTCGGCGCCTTCAGCGATCCTGCAATCGATGTGTCGTATCGCAGGAAACGATCGCCTCCTGGTTGGTCTGGCTACCATCGATGACGACACGATCGGGACGCCCATGGCGCTCCAGCGCTTTCCTGAAGAAACGCTTGGCCGCCGGCAAATCCCGATGTTCGCTGAAATAGAATTCGACCGTGTCGCCGACGCTGTCGATAGCGCGGTAGAGATACATCCACTGCCCTCGGACCTTGATGTAGGTTTCATCAACATGCCATTTGCCGGTCGCTGCGCGCTTGCGCCGGTTGAAGCGCTCCAGCAGCAAGGGCGAGAAGTGAACAACCCAGCGATGGATCGTCGAATGATCGACGCTAATGCCACGCTCGGCCATCATCTCCTTCAAATCGCGCAGGCTCAGTCCATATGCCAGATACCAGCGAACGCACACCAGGATGACCGATCGGTCGAAATGCCGGCCTCTGAACATCACAAACCTCCGAAAAAATGTCGGAGGTCACTTGCCAGACAACCCGTAACGAAAAAGTTTGCAACAGAACCGTCTGGACAACCACTACGGTGCACACGGACAGAGCTTGCGTTCGCAATCTTGGCCGACGCCGTCCTGGGACAGGAAAGCAGGCGAATGGCTGGCAAAACGGTTCCGCCGCAGCCCGGCGTCGATCACCAGAACCTGGCGCGGGCGCGGCGGAACTGCCGGACGGCGGCCATTCCAGAATAGCTGCCGCCGATGCAGCCAGGGCAGCTCAATTCGGATGGTTGTGAGCGACAGGCTCGGACTCCCATTCGATTGCCCGACCCGGCTCATGCCTGGACGGGCAGTATTCTGAGAGTGTTTGCACACCATTTTCATGGTTGCCACCATGGAGATCGCCTCAGAAGCGGCGCCCAATCGGAAACAGTAGCACGTCCGCGTTTTGGCTCGGCTGCTTGAACTCCTCGACGGCAACCGCCTCAATTAGCAGATCCAAGGCTTCGCGCCCCCTCCGACTCATCGGGTCATCGTCACGCAGATAATGATACGCTCGATCTAGATGCACTCGCGCGGCGGAAAAATCGCTTGTCATATGACCCTCTCAGTTGCCGCCCGCGCTGGGGTCGCGCAATCGTCAATATCCACAGACGGATTTGATTTAAATCGCGAATGATCTGGGATAATCAAAACGCCGGCTTGTCTTATGCGAGAGCGCACGTTTCCATGCGATGGTTGTCATTGAACCTCGCCTCGGCCGCTACCGCTATGTTCGGTCGGCAGCCGATGCCCGGAAAGTGCTCCTCCGCCAATGACCTGACCACGTGGAAGCAGGGATCCTACCTCGTGCAGGAGAATTGTCGATCTCGCAGGCGCTGGAGGAATGGCCGCAGAAACGCCGCAGCCTTGCATGAAACAACCCTCCGCGCGTGTTAACAAGCACACGACAGCCGTCAGCCGGTAAGCGTGGCGCGGAATGCCTTTGTCAGTTTGCCAAGCGAGCCCTGCCAATGTGTCCCCAGCATCATCCATAAGCCGTCCCGAGTTTCTGGCCGGTCGAGCGATTGCACGCGCAGGATTGCGGTGGCAATCAGACGGGTGGCGAAGATCGCCGCGAAGGCGGACAGCAAATCGGAAGCCGACTCCGTTTGTGCGATCTCGAGAGGGCCTTACAGGGCGTTGATTCCTGATAGGATCTTCCGCCATCACATCGCTGACGGGCGACAGCTTGCGAAAGCAAAAATGCAGCGCGCCCTCTTGACCGACACCGAAAACAGCGAAATCGATTATCCACCCGACGCCAAGAGACCTATCTGGACGCTCTTGTCGCCGAACGGAAGTGAGGAATGCCCCGCAGTTAACGGCTCGTTAATCATGCGGGGCGTAGCCAAGAAGCGTCACAGCACCTGCCCAATCACATGTGACCTTAAGACCCGGCACCCAGATTGTGCCGAGTCTTTTTGTGTCGGTAGGGTAGCCTAATCCAATTGAGCGGGTCAGGAATAATGTCCCAGTACGGCGATCAGGAACCTTCTTAGCCGGTCACCGACTTCATAAAGCCGACGGGAGCTGCAACGACTTGACTAGGAATGCCCTCCGAGCTTGACGGTGTCAGTCCCGAACGCGCTCTGTTGGCCGTGCGCCAGTCCCTGACCGACAGCGGATTGCGACATGACAACTTCTCCACATCGGAAGTAATCGTGGCGAAGTGCCTGCGCGCGCAGCGACAGGGAAGGCCGGTTATAGAGAGCCGGCCCGCTTGCAGGAATCGAACTCATGGATGACTGAGACCTCGGCATCCTCGATGCCCATTGCTTGGCAGGACGCCATTATGGCGTTTCTGCATTCTGTCTTGTCGCTGTGACATTTGCCGCACAGGATGACGTTAACGACATTCTTTCCCGCGTGAGGTGAGGCGATGCGAGCAGGGTAGAGTGACGCGAGGCAGGGAGGGCAGGAGGCGATGGCAAAGGCTGAAACTCGGTAAGACGGCGAAGACTGTCACGCTCTCTAAAAGAGGACTGTTCTTCAGGGAGCATCGTCATAATCGATTCGGCGTCGGAAGGCTCGGCCGCCTGAAGGAGGACGATGGAATGATGCGGTCATGGAATGGATTTGCATGATCCACCGGCACCGGCACGGACCACCTCGCAAAAGTGGCGGGCGGGACCTGGATCGAGCCGACATTGCGAGATTTTCGCGGCTATGGCGGCTTCGCTGTCTGCTGTCCGCAGGGCGAAGCGCGCATTAGATGGGCCAGCGGCGGATGCACGCGAACCGCGGGGATGACGACCACGGGACCTTCGCTGGCTAGGACAGCGGCACCGCGAACCCAATGTTGGAGGCTCTACGCCGCTCGATCTGGCGGAGGCGCGGCGGTCGATGCGGCCGGCAGAACCCGCGCTACCGTGAGGCGCTGCCATCTCGATATAGGAGCACAGGGCGTCGCACCGAAGCGCATGATCCTGACAAGCTGCGCTCGTATGGAGCGGCCAAAGCGTCAGGTGATGCTGGACGTCGACCACCGGTCACACAAAGGATTGAACAACCGCGCCGAGAATTCCCATGTGCCGCTGCGAAAACGAGAGCGGGTGATGCAGGGCTTCCGGTCGCCAGGAAGCCTGCAGCGTTTCGTCTCGATCTTCTCGGCTCTGCGCAACCTCTTCGTTCCACCTCGCTCAAAACGCTCCGCTCTCGCCACACATATTCACCGCCTGCAGGCCATGGCGGAATGGAACGCCGTAACCATGGTCAGCTGACAACGGCGCCGCAGCTCTCAGCGCGTTCATAGCCAGACAACGTGACATCGCCCTTGCCCTCGCTACTCCTTGCATTTATGTTGAACATAAACTATGGCATGTTCAACATAGGAGGTTGGCATGGGTGCTCAAATCCATACTGCAACAGACAGCGAAGCAACGGTCGCGCTGACCCGCAACAAGCTCGTCCTTGAACAAGCGAGGGCCGTTGGTCTCCTTGGCTCCGCTAAGAATACGCGTCTGTCGGGCCGCGTACCGTCAGAGCTGATCGACGCGGCCAAGAAGCGCGCCCACGTCACGTCGGATACCGAGTTGTTGGAGCTTGCGCTGTCGCGGCTGGCACTGGAGGATGACTTCGGGGCTCGTCTCGTCAAGCGCAAAGGCAGCATTCCCTCGGATATCGACCTTGGGATTTGATCTCGCCAAGACCCTTCGATCATTCAAACCGCAGAAGCGCCAAGGGTCACTCGCGCGCCGGGCCGATGACGATCTGCCATGGGTCGACGACGAACCTATCATTGGCGGTCCCTTGTTTCTGGATACGACCGTCTATCTGGATGTCCTGCAGGGCCGATCGTCGGCAGAGGTGGATAGGCTTCTGACGTATAGGATATGCCATCACTCGGCTGTGTGCCTTTCCGAGCTGACACACGCATTCGGCCGGTTGGATCCAAAGCACACGTCGACGGGGACCGTGCTACAAGCGATCCAGGCGACGGTCGCGGATATACCCGAGCACCGACTTCACGCTCCTGAAACTGCCATATGGGGGCAAGCCGGCATCCTCGCCGGTCTTCTGTTCCGAATGAGCAATTTGCCGAAGGGGGAAGGCCATGAGCGCAAGTTCGTCAATGACACCTTGGTTTTCCTGCAGGCGCGGCAGCTGGGCGTGAGTGTGCTCACGGGAAACATTCGGGACTTCGACTTTCTTTCCCAACTCGTACCAACGGGGCGAATTGTCCTGTACCGAAAACCAGAAACGTCGTAATTCCCATGAGTTCAACGGCCTCATCAGAGCACGAAGTGATCTTCGAGCAAAGTTCAGACCAACTCCGTATGCGCCGCCTACATCCCATTGATTTCGCGTGTTTCTGAACATTGAGGTTTCTGCCAGAAGATTTTCGGCAAGAGCTGGAGATTTGGCATGGCCGATGATGAGGGATTTGTTGGGCGATGCGAAGTTGTCGAGCTTCGTCGTGGAAACCGGCGATGGCCGAATGATCTGAAGGCGCGGATTGTAGCGGAGAGCCTTCAGCCCGGTGCGCGGGTTGTTGATGTTGCGCGTCTTTATGATCTCGCTGCGCATCAGCTTTCGGACTGGCGACGGCAGGCGCGTCAAGGTCTTCTGACGCTGCCTGCTGAACTGATGACGGCCGTGCCGCCCTTTGAGAACGGGCCTGTCGAACCCGCCTTTGTGCCACTTGCGATCACGGCGGAGCCGAAGACGGCTACCGATGCTTTGCCGGTTCTGGAGCCGGTTGAGATCATTTCCGGGATCGTGACGGTAGAAATAGGCGCAGACCTGGTGGTTAGGGTTCCCGGCGATGTACCGGTTGATCGGGTCGCGGCCTTGGTGCGCGCGATGCGCGGGACGGCATGATCGTCGCGGGCCAACGATTACCGATCCTGATCGCGACGCGGCCGGTGGACTTCCGCTGTGGCCATCAGGCGCTGGCATTGAAGGTGCAGACCGAGTTGAAGCTTGATCCGCACTCCGGGGTCACGTGATCTTCCGGTCGAAGCGCGGGGTCGTCTAAAAATCCTGGTATGGGATGGCACCGGAATGGTGCTGACCTACAAAATCCTGGAACAGGGCAGCTTTGCCTGGCCCAAAGTGCAGGATGAAACGATGCGGCTGTTGCGGCGGTGGCGTTATCAACTTAACTCGCCGTCAGCGATTTGCGGCATAAACGCGATGGAATGAATAAGCCGCCCAT
>NZ_JBVVQJ010000080.1:0-5754 GCF_055811475.1 Mesorhizobium sp. WSM4829
CACTGCGCGACATCCTTCGTCCGCAACTTTTGGCAGCGCGCGCAAAGAAGCTCACCGACGACGCATGGGAGAAGCGGTTAATTGCAGTGCGACGTGCAGTCGAAAATATCTGAGGTTCAGACCGATTTGACCGGAGTCCTTTGGCCGTTTGTCCGAGCCGCAACGTTGGTTCGCCGAGCCTTGAGGGTTATGGCTTGTTCACGGTGGTCGGGGTTGGTGGTGGCGGTGTTGGCGCGCCCACGATATCGTCACTGTGATCGACCGCTTCAGTGCGGCGAGGTAATCAAGGTGAAAGTGCAGCGTCAATGGTTTCGTCGCAAATGGTACCGGACGCGCTTGACCCGCCCTATGATCCTGTTCGATGCGGTAGTGCACAGATTGAACTGATGAAAAGCTACCGGTTGGCGGCATCGTGTTCAAAGCGTTATCACGGTGGCACTATAATCTGCTAAGACCACACGAGATTGGGCAAATAGATGGATGCAACCCGAAAATTCGCAACGATGGTGACCGACGATCTTATCGACGGATATGGGCACATGCATATGGTGCACTATCTGGGAGCGTTCAGTCGCGCTGCGGATGTACGGCTCGACTTCGCGATATGTCTAAGCCCGGATAGGTCAGTGATCTCAGGCCTCGTCACCGCCGAAGCGCGAGTCGCTTACAAGAAAGAAGCGATGCGCGGCGACGATCTGCTCATCACTACTTGGATAGCCGACATTGACGAAAAGCGAGTCCATGTCGCGCAAGCGATGGTGCGTGGCGACGGAACGTTACTGTCGACAGCTGAACAGATTTTCCTGAATTTCAACCTGCTATCGCGCCGCGTAGAACCATTCCTGCCGGATGTGATGGCCGAGCTTAGACGCCATGTCGAGGCGGACAATGGTGCATTCGATCCGGAAATTGTCAGTCACCGAATGGGCATACCGAGAATAGTATGAAGTTACCTGATCGGTCGTGCCCCGCTGAGTGGTGTAGCTCGGCGGTGACGAAGCCGCTCGCGAGCGCGACCTCGACAGCGCTGAAGCGAGCGAGGCGGCGTAGCGGTGGTCATCGATGTTCCCCGGTAAGGTCGGGTTGCGGACACCAGCCTGATTCGAAGGAATGACCGATGACCGACCACATGACGTACCTGCGCACGCTCGTGGAGAAGACCCCGACGCCGATATCTTGCGCGAGATGATCGGCTTTGCCGCGGAGCGGCTGATGGAGCTAGAGGTGGGTGCGGCCACCGGCGCCGGCTATGGCGAGAAGAACCCGCTGCGCACGGCTCAGCGCAACTGCTGTCGCGACAGAGACTGGGAGACGCGGGCCGGCACGACATACAGGCGCTGTCCATGGATGGCGCGAGCCTCGAACGCTCCCAACTCGTTGTGGGTCACCCATCACATATTGCGATACGAGTAGCCGGGCTGCGACATGTCGGGGCACTTGGCGCGGTCGACGCCCTTTTGCACGTCATGTACGACGGACGCGGGAATAAGCTGCATTCCGTTCCACTCGTCTTCGCGCCGCATCAGCTCACCGAAACGCGCGAGGCCGCGCAATCCGCGCTCAGGCCGCCGTTGGCGATTGGCATGCCGACCGGGTCGACGCGGATATAGCCGTCCTCCTCGCAGCCAAGCGGCATCCACAGGCGCTCTTGCAACAGCTGCGCGAACGAGCAGCCGGTCACGCGCGCCATCACCCAGACCATCACTTCCGAGTTGACGCTTTTGTACACGAACGCCTCACCGTGCGCGCCTTCCTTGCGCACCGTGCGCAGGTAGTCGCAAATGGTCTGTGGCCCTACATAACCGACCGGCCGCGGCCGCGAGCCCACGGCGCGCGAAAACGCCCTGGCGCCGGAGCGCTCATCGACATAGTCCTCCGTATACGCCAGACCGGTCTGCATATCCATTACCTCGCGCAGCGTGGCATCATCCCAGGCGGTGCCGCGCAGCTCGGGCAGGTAGTGCGGAATTGCCTGACTATCGTCGAGGATCCCTTCGTGCACGAACGCTGCGGTGAGCGTGCCCGCGTATGACTTTGTGATCGAGCGGCACGCATGCGGCAAGTGCGGATCGAGGGCGTCGAAGTAACGCTCGCACACGACACGCCCCCGATGTAGCACCACGATGCCGTCGGTGTAGGTTTCGAGGAGCGTGTCATGCAAGCGGCGGGCGAGCCCGCTCATATCAACGAAGGTGAGCGCGTCGATGTCGGCGGCCTTGTCGCTTCGATCGAGCGGCGACGGCCCGCCCCCTCCGCGCCACACGTTCACGGTCGCGGCAAGCTCGCGCATATGCGCCAGCGACCAGCGGATCTGCGGGAAATCAAGAAAGCGGCCACTCTCAAATGTAATTTGCTTGTCAGCTGGCGGCCGCGAGCCCTGCATCCAGCCGAGCGCACGCGGATCCGAAGCGCGACCGTCAAGGTAGGGCCGTCCGTCGAATTCGAGCATGCCCATCATACCTCCCCTCCATCAACGAGGCGCTTTTGAGTTTCTCATTGGCGTGCGCCGCCTTGGCGAATAGCACCGCCAGTGCTGTGACGAGCATATTTCCTCCTACCCTCTTCGATTGTCCGAGCGACGGACGCGCGAGGGCAAAGACGGACGCGTCGGTTTTGGGTCATCGAGCCCGAGAATGCCGTCGCGCAGCAAGCCGGCGGTGGGGAGCGAGCACCAGTTCGGCCAGGGTCATGAATTTGTTGATCACCTCCATGCGCCCGAAGGACGGTTCGCCAGCCACCGACTAATCGAAGGCGTTTGCACCTCAGCCCACCAACGGCCACAGTCGTCGTGGACGGAGTCAAGAGCCGCTTCACCCTGCGGGATCGAGCCTACCCACCTCTGACACTGTAGGCTGCCGTCTCAAGCCGCGGGTGCTGGGCGCGCGCGCTGAAGGCTCAGCGTCGATCGCCACCCCGCAACGTAGAGGATATTTAGAACGAGCAGGGGCAAAAGGATCAACAGTGTCGCCACCGCGGCAATTGTCGGGTCGATCTGGTGGCGAATGTCCTCCCACATCTTCAGAGGCAGCGTACGGAACGAGAGTCCGGCTACCAGCGATGTAACTACGACCTCATCAAACGAGGTGAGAAACGCGAACACGGCGCCGCCGATGATGCCCGGACGGATCAGTGGCAGCGTCACCCGCATAAATGTCCGGAACGGTCCCGCGCGCATGCTCATGGCCGCCTGCTCCAGCCGCGGGTCGAAATTAGCCAGCGTAGCGGAGACGATCACGACGACATAGGCGATAGCGCCGATGGTATGCGCCAGCAGGATGCCGGTCATCGAGCCGAGCAGCCCGAGTTTGACCAACCCGAGATATATCGCGATGCCCACAACGATGACCGGAAAGGTGATCGGTGTGAGGATCACCATTGTCAGGAAGCTACGCAGCCGCGGAAGCGTGCGGCTGAGGCCGTAAGCAGCAAGCGTGCCCAGGATGGTCGAAAGTGTGGCGACCACAACACCAATCTGGATACTGTTCCAGGCGGCGGCATACCAGGACGGATCGCTGAAGAAAGATCGGTACCACTGCAGCGAAAGGCCAGAGGGCGGGAATTCCAAATACTTCCCCGCGCTGAATGACATTATGACGACGAGAATCTCGGGAACAACAAGTAGTACATGACGAGCGCGAGGAACACCACGCCGACGACCTTCGACCAGCGGCTGTCATGGCCGGCCTGGAAAAGTTGCGCCACCCAGCGCTTCGCCCGACGGTGAGTGAGAATCTCGCCGAGATAGCGTTTCATAACGCCGAATGAAGGCGACCGACTCAGCCAAGACTTCCGCGCTGATTGCGCCGTGCGGCCCTGCGCACCGGAAAGATCAAGCCCGAAGACGGAGAGCACGACGATGGCGACTGCCAGGAGGATAAAGGCCGTGGCGGCAACACGCGCCATGTCAAAGGAGGTCTGGACCTGCGACGCGATGAAGGTCGACAGCATGGCGTCTCCCAACCCGCCGAGTGCGGCGTACGGAGCGGCTCCCTGTTGGTCTTTGTGATCTGCCTCGGCTTCTACATCACGCCGGGGGCCGCGCACCCATACTGCGAGCCGCCGCCATGAACGATTTGTCGATGCCCATCATGACGCTGACCAGAGGCAGGATCATCATGGGCAGCATAATGTGAACCATGCCGATATAAACTGCCACGCGGTTGTAGATGAGCGGTAGCGGACTGGAGATAAGCCCGTGGTCGAGCAGCAGATTGTTGATCAGGCCGCGATCGCCAAGTATCACGATCCATGCATAGGTCCGCACCAATCCACTGGTTAGAGCATCTTCGATGAACGCAGAGTCGGTTTTGGGATTCACTCGGTAGGTTTCGTCTGATTCACTGCTCCTGGTGATTTGCGAGGGGGTGAGGATGACAAGGAGCCTGAGCGCCGACCTGCGCGGGCGGGTGATTGCGGCCATTGAGGATGGCTTATCGACGCGGGAGGCTGCGCGTCGCTTCCGGATCGGGATTTCGACGGCGGGAAGCTGGTATCGCCGCTATCGCGAGACCGGCGAGATGGAGGCGCGCAGGCAAGGCCAGCCGTCGCGTTCGAAGCTCGACGCGCACGAGGCCTTCGTTCTCGGCCTGATCGAGGAGACGGCGGACATCACACTTGCCGAGATCGGTGAACGCCTTGCAGCCGAGCGGGGCGTACGGGTAGCGCCGTCCACCGTATGGCTGTTCCTCGACCGGCGCGGCATCACGTTCAAAAAAAGACGGCGCACGCCGCCGAACAGCAGCGTCCCGACGTCCTGCGCCGCCGCAGGGCCTGGTTCGATGGTCAACTCGATCTCGACCCCGAGAAGCTGATCTTCATCGACGAGACCGCGGCATCCACGAAAATGGCGCGGTTGCGCGGACGCAGTCCGTGTGGCGAGCGGTGTCGGGCGGCCGTGCCTCACGGTCACTGGAAGACCACGACCTTCACGGCCGGCTTGCGGTTGAACAGCATGGCGGCGCCGATGCTGCTCGACGGTCCCATGAACGGCGCGGCCTTTCTCGCTTATGCAGAGCAGGTTCTCGCACCCGAACTTCGCCCCGGCGACATCGTGGTCATGGACAATCTGCCGGCTCACAAGATCAGCGGCGTGCGCGAGGCGATCGAGAAGGCTGGCGCGCGGCTCCTGTTCCTGCCGCCATACTCGCCTGACTTCAACCCGATCGAGATGGCGTTCTCCAAGCTCAAGGCCCTCCTGAGAAAAGCTGCAGCCCGAACCATCGACGAACTCTGGTCAGTCGTGGCCAACTGCCTCTCGGCGTTCAGCGCCGAGGAATGCTGGCATTATTTCGCAGCAGCCGGATATGACCCGGAATAAGTCGAATCTGCTCTAGATAAGGCACAAGGACGAGCACAATGAGCGCGATGCGCAGGCGCTTCGACGCGGCCACAATAAGATAGGCTGTGGGATAGCCGATGAGGAGGCAGATTGCCGTGGCCACCACGCTAATCTCGATGGTTTGATAGAGCACGCGGATATTCGCGGATTGGCCGAAAAAGGCCTGATAGCTGACAAGCGAGAAGGTCGGCGCATTGAGGCTGGTCAGAAACAATAGGATAATCGGTATGCCGAAGACAACCAGCAAAACGGCGAGAGCAGGCCCAGTGAGCACGATGGGCATTCGGCCCAATGTCTAAAGCGTCTTCATCGGCATTCCCTCTCAGCGCGTTCACGCAGTGACAAAGCGAACGTCTGAGCGCAGCCAGTCGAGATGTACCTCATCGCCAGCTTGGAAAATCTGCTGGCCGGCGGCG
>NZ_JBVVQJ010000081.1:0-5739 GCF_055811475.1 Mesorhizobium sp. WSM4829
CCAAATGTTCTCCTGGGACATTTAGCCACCAATTTTGAGGTGTCCTTATTTTGACGGGTGGTTACGTTTGCATATTCGCTCGTACAGGTCGCCGAACGTCGCCGCCTCAATTATCTCATCCAATTGCGGCGACCTCCAGTGGTCGCTTTTATCCAAATTAGCTTGGAGCTCTGCGGCGATAAGGCTGTCTCCTCCAACATCAAAGAAGTTATCATCTAAGCATATTTCGTTACCTCCGATAATAGTTTTCACTTCATCAAGAAAAATTCTCCTCGGATCATCGTTACTCAACATGTTGAACCTTTCCTGATTCGACTTCTTTTTCTGCCATAGCCCTTTTCTCTTCTTCTTACTGCTTGCCTGGAGTCGTTAACACTTCCCCCCTTTGCTGTTCTCGCTCCCCGGACTGCCGCGGAACCCTCCGGCTCGTAGGCTGATCGTCCGGCCAGCATCGGTGACCGTCGAATGAGTACGTTGGAAGGGGAATGCGACGGCGAGTACCGAACGGTTCCAATTGATCACTGGCCCGTTTCCAATCCACCGCAACACCCGCGGCCCAGAGTGCCCCAAGGCATTCCAGAAGGACATGGCGGTCAGTGGATTGTTCATCGTTCTCGTCGCGCGCGGCTGGGACGATCGATGGAATTCGGGTCTTCCGGTCCTCTGAGTTGACTGCTTCCTGTGCCAGACGCGCCAGATTTCGTGAGGGCCCGATGTCAACGAGTGCAACTACACCAGCCGCGACAACGGGCTTGAGAGCACGATCAAATCGGAGAGGCTCGATCGCTTGCCTGCTCAAGTTGGTGCCCGGCAAGGATATTTTCGCTTCATGCAGAGCTCCTGAGTTCAGAGCAATGGCCACATTCGGCAGACACTGTTCGAGGGCGCGAACCTGCTGGTCGATGATGTCGAACGCTGGTTTCGTCAGCTGAGAATGGCATGGCACGCCACCTGTATTAAGGAGGTGGTTGGAAATCTGTAGCTGTTCGAGTTTTTCCTGAAATCTTTCGAGAAGTTCCCGCTTGCCGGTGAATACGACGCTGGCATTTGAGTTCACGACGCCGAGGCTGATCTCGCCAGCTCTTGCTCTATCATTCCAATCGTCCTCTGTTAGGATACGCTCAGCCTCGTTCGGGCCGCACCCTGCCGCAAGCATAGCACCATCGATACCAAGATTCGCCATCGCGCGGCTACGAACGACCGTCAGCCTAACAGCATCTTCTACTTTTAAAATGCCCGCCAGGGTGGCCACGACGTATTCGCTCATGCTGTGTCCGACGAGATAATCGGGCCGCACTCCAAACAGTTCTAGCAAACGCGCCATGCCGTATTGCACGGAGAAAATCACGACACTGATTTCTTCGAAGGAAGCCGTCCGGTATGCGTCGTCTTCCCCAAACATGACCGTCTCCAGGTCACGATCCAGGAGCAGGCGACAAGCGGCCGCACAAGTCAGGAAAGCATTGCGGAAGTCCGGCACGTGATCGAACAGATCTTTGAACATCCGCGGGTGCTGTACTCCGCAGCCCGGCAGCATGAACCCAATCGACGGCGAGGAAAGGGTCCGATCAGCTGTACGATCCACCTCTTCTTCCAACCTCGCGATGGCCGTGTCCAGGTTGCGCGCCACAACGACGGTTCGATGCGCGAACTGGCATCTCGCCACGCGTAGTGTATGAGCGACGTCACCAAGATCGATGCTGCGGTTACGCCGCAAGAACGCAGCTAGATTCCGGCAGGCCCGGCTTAGCGCCGACGGGGTCTTTGCAGATAGGCAAAGGGCGTGAGATCCCCGTGCAATCGATCCGGGCCAAGCCCTTGCATTGTCGCTGTCCCATTCCTGCAGCACAATATGGCAGTTGGTTCCTCCCATACCGAGTCCAGTAACTCCGGCAGTTCGTGAGCGTCCCGGCGGACGGGGCCAAGGTCTAAGCTGCTCATTGATGAAGAAAGGCGTGTCTTCCAGTCCCAGATCTTCATTCAGCCGATTGATTTTGATCGTCGCGGGGATTACTCCGTGCTGAAGCGTGAGAGCTGTCTTGATGAAGCTCGCGACCCCTGAGGCGATGTTGGCATGGCCGATGTTCGGTTTGATTGACCCGAGCGCACAGGCGTTCGCCTGCCCCGCGAAGACCTCTGCCAGAGCGCGGACCTCGATTGGGTCACCGACCTTGGTGCCGGTCCCATGAGTTTCGATATATTCCACATCTTCAGGGCCAAGTGCCGCGGAGGCAAGTGCTTGGCGCACAACTTCGGCCTGGCCTCGTGCGCTAGGCGCCGAGAAGGATGATTTGGCGCGGCCGTCGTTGTTAATGGCACATCCTTTTACCACCGCGTGGATTTGGTCATTCGCCTCAAGCGCATCTTCAAGGCGCTTGAGAACGACAACCCCTACGCCATCTCCGAGCACCGTGCCACTGGCATCGGCATCAAAGGCCCGGCACACACCATCCGAAGAATTAATGAAGTCCTTGACAAACTGATACCCCGCTTGAGGGAAGGTGATACTCGAGCTGCCTGCCAACGCCATGTCGCAATAGCCGGCCGCGAGCGACTGAGCGGCGACCGCGATCGCCACCAACCCAGTTGAGCATGAGGTTTGCACCGCAATGCTTGGGCCGTTAAGGTTCAGCATGTAGGACACGCGCGAGGCAAGGTAGTCCTTCTCGTTGCCGAGCTCCGTCAGGAAAGCGAGTGGCGCGTTGGGGGGATCGCTGAGGCCGCCCTTCAAGTGGTGCTGTAGATAGAGTGGGGAAGAAGAACCTGCGAACACCCCGGTCCGGCCTTCATGCTGGGTTGGCGCATATCCGGCCGACTCAAGTGCCTTCCAGCAGCATTCGAGAAACAGGCGATGCTGCGGGTCCATAAGCGTCGCCTCACGCCTCGAAAGGTTCCAGAAAGCCGGATCGAAAAGGTCCACATCTTTGAGATGGGCGCCCACGCGCACATAATCTGGGCGCTTCAGGACAGCCTCCGGAATGCCCCGGGCCTTGAGTTCCTGCGCGGAGAGCGAGGTGATCGAGCATATCCCCTGGCAGAGGTTCTCCCACAGCGCGTCCACCGTCTCTGCGCCAGGAAAACGCGCGGTCATACCAATCACCGCAATGTCCATACAGGGGCTGCTTCGACGGTCCAACGCCTTCACAGGCGGCCTCCTCGGCAAGACTGGCGGTGTTTTGGAGAGCTTGCCGATTTGGGGACGTCCCTGCTCGCCAATGCGTTTGCGGAGAAGAGCCGCGAGTTCGTTAAAGGTCGGATTGAGGAAGACCTCCACTACCCGGAGCTGCACCTTCAGACTCTCACGAAGCTGCGTGCAAAGGCGGGCAGCCAAAAGGGAGTGTCCGCCGCAGTCAAAAAAGTTGTCGTCCGGATCGGCAGCTTCGGCCTGGAGAAGGTCCCGCCAGGCTGCGCGAAGTGCTGGTTCGACCTCGTTGGTACCGGTCACAAGAGCGCACGGCTCTTGCGCGAGCCCGCGAAGGTGGGACCGATCAAGTTTCCCGTTTGCCGCAATAGGCAATTCCCGTACCGCCACGAAATGCGCGGGTATCGCATAATGCGGTAACTCGGACTTTAAATGCGCTCGCAAAGAAGCCTCCCAGCCTCTGCAACCATCGTGCAGCACCACATAGGCGACCAGTCGGTCCGGCTGGCCTGTCGTCGGATCGAGCTCAGGCAATACGGCGGCGGAGCGGACCCCGGCGTAGCGAAGCAAGGCAGCTTCCACAGACCCGGGGACGACGCTGTAACCTCGGATCTTCACCATAAAAGCGCAGCGCCCGATAATTTCCAAGTGGCCACCTGGCAGCATACGACCAAGATCGCCAGTGCGGAACATCGTGCCATCTGCGCGAAACGGGTCGGGAAAGAACCTTTCGCGTGTCATCTCTGGGCTGCCGAGATATCCATGAGCCAAGACATCGCCGCCGACGAAGACCTCGCCCAAGAACCCCATTGGGACGGGATCGCGTTGCTCCCCGAGGATATAGACACTGACATTGTACTGAGGCGGACCCACCGGCGCGACCTTTTGTATTGTCGCAGGATCGACCTCGCTCAAGTCAATATGCGAAACATCACTTGCCTCCGCTGCGCCGTAGTAATTGATGATTCTGATGTGCGGCAGCGCGTCCCTGACCCGCGCAAGCAACGCTGCTGTTAGTACCTCGCCTGATAGGTAGATCAATCTGAGCTCGGGAAGGCGGGAGGGGAGGTCGAGGAAGCCGCTGCTGATAATCACGTCCAGCAGTGATGGGGTTAGCAATATTCTGGAAATTCGATTTCGTTCCAGGTAGTCGACCAGCTGGTGCGGATCATAGATGACGTCGTCAGGGACCAGATAGGCTGGGATCCCGGCCAGGATCGGCCGCATGATGGCCCCGAAGAGATTGACCGCCTCACGCTCACCAGACGCATATGGCAGCGCGCTATAGCGCCACTGGTAAGAGGATACAGCGCTTCGATGAGGACAGACGATCCCTTTTGGTTCACCAGTCGTGCCGGACGAAAATGAAATCGCGGCAGGCGCATCGAGATCCACCGGTTGCGGACTGGCCGGACCGGCGTTGCCAAGTTGTGCTTCCCAACCCTCGTCGAGCGACAGCGCAATACCAGGCCAGTCAGGCGGAAGCTTAGCTGCGAAACGGTGGCTGGTGACTACGATTTCAACAGATGCCTTCTCAAGTATTCGCTTCAGCGCTGCAACGGGCTGGGCTTTGTCAAGAATGACGTAAGCCGCCCCTGCCTTAAGAATACCGAACAACGCGACGACGTATTCAAGCGAGGTATCCAACAGGATACCCACGCGGGAACCTCGGCTCTGACCATGTCCAAGGAGGTGCCTGGATAGGATGTCGCTTAGGTCATCGAGTTGACGATATGTGGTGGTCGCAGCCACTGAAACGATGGCAGGACTGTTCGGGGTGAGAGCCGCTTGTTTGCGGAATCGCTCATGCAGCGTTAGATTACTATAGGGGAAGACTTCGCCGTGGTGGATGGAAGCGGGAAGTTGTCGCTTCACCTCCCCAACCTCGCGCAGGAGGCTAGACACTACCTCCTCTGTCATAGAATGCGTGTAAAAGTGATCGCCTTCAAACATAATCCGGGCGAACCGCGACCTGGTGAGCCGCCGCCATTTGTCGAGATCATTGGTATTGACCGTTTCGTCTTGAGCCCCCCCCATTGCGGTGATCGCCGCATTGAGAGGCGTTGGCAGGTTTCGGTCGTAAGTCTCCGCAAGTTCGAAGTCAGCCCGCAGGGGCGGCAAAATGAAGTCCAGCAGTTTCTCGTTTGCCAGCGCCTTCTTGGGGACCAAGCCAAGGGTACGAATCACATCGATTAGCTTATCATCGGCGTATCTATACATGGGCGGCTCTTCCGGGGGCAGATCCGCTGACGGGTGGGCAGACACGACCACATGGAAGGGAGATGG
This sequence comes from Mesorhizobium sp. WSM4829, assembly GCF_055811475.1. Taxonomy (NCBI): domain Bacteria; kingdom Pseudomonadati; phylum Pseudomonadota; class Alphaproteobacteria; order Hyphomicrobiales; family Phyllobacteriaceae; genus Mesorhizobium; species Mesorhizobium sp. WSM4829. The sequence goes on from NZ_JBVVQJ010000081.1 coordinate 5,429, forward strand.
CCGACCGGCCTCCTCCAGGGAGCGGGCAATCTCGTAGGCCACGAGGGCACCTGCGCTATGGCCGAAGAAAACAAAAGGCCTATCGCTGTATTCTTGGAGCGCCTCGACAACCATGGGTGCCAGTACGTCCATGCTGCGAATGGCGGCCTCCGCTGATCGTTTGCCGCGCCCGGGAAGATCCAGGCAAATAAGCTCAATGTCGTCAGGGAGATAGTCCGACCAATTACGGAACGACTGGACGCTACCCCCCCCATGCGGGAAGCAAATTAGCCGATACGACGGCTCAAGTGAACTCTTTACAACGTTAAGCA
>NZ_JBVVQJ010000082.1:0-5190 GCF_055811475.1 Mesorhizobium sp. WSM4829
CGGTTGAGCGCGAAGACTGATTCATTATGCACCTCATTTTCAAATGGCGGAAAACAGCGATTCCTGGTTGTCGTCGTGGATGCGACGCGGAGTATTGCGCGCCAAATCGGCCTTGATCCGTTCGTCTTCGAGGTCGCTGGCGCGGATCTGGTAGGGCGCGCCGCGCATGACTTGCTCGGCCGGCAAGAGGCCATCCCTGATGAACCGGCGGATTTTGACGTGCGACACGCCGAGCTTCGCGGCCGCATCCGACATGGTGAGCCACTCGCCATTCTTGTCGGAAGAGCGATAGCCGCTGATCTTGTGCACCGTGCGCAGCGATTGGACGCGACGCGCGGTCCAGGTCTTTCTCTGACCGGTCTGCATGCCCATGCGGTTGAGTGTGGCAGCGATTTCGGCATCCGACCACCGGGTTGCCATGGATCGCATGATCGCCAGAGCCTCCTCAGGCGTACGCTGGCCATGCTCTCCGGATTTGGGCTTGCGAACCCGTACCTGCGAGTGCTGGCCTCCGTGCCAGTGGATGGTCAAGATCACGTCGCGCGCATCGTCATCGACATCCGCCACGATATCCTTGATGAGCGCGCGCAGCAGTTGCTGACGACAGCGCATGTCGACACCCGGCGCATTCCAGGAGGCCTCGAGATCCTGGGCGAGGCCCGTGAAGTCCGGAACCGCGTCGACAGGCTCCACACGCTGGACTTCGCTCAGCCGGGCCTCGCAGGTCTCCACGCGCCTGAGTGTGGCTTCCCAACTCCTCTCGAGCTGGGCCGCAATAAGCCGGTTCTCCGGGTCGCAAGCGGCATAGCGGCGCTCGGCGAGCGATGCCTCATAGCGCGCCTGCTGCAGGTCCATCTCGATCATCTGCCGCCGCTTGGCTTCGCTCTCCAGCTGCATCCGTTCAGCCTCCAACGCCGCTTCGATCGCCATCGGCGCAACCGCCTCCAGCGCTTCGCGGGTCACCGCCGCGTCGGTGCGAAAGCCGTTGAACGACATGCATCGCGCCTGTGCCATCATGAGGTTGCCGCGCTCGCAGCGATATACCGGATAACCTTGGCCGCGTCCGGCATACATGACAACCAGTCTTCGCCCGCATCGACCACAGGAGATAAGACCCGGGAGCAGCGCGCGACCGCCGCGGCCCGACTTGACGCCGCCGGCTTTGCCGTAAGCGTTGGCTGCGAGCAGTTCCTGGTTCCGTTCGTACTCGCTCCATCCGATGTAGCCTTCGTGATGGTCCTTGAGCACCACCGCCCACTCGCTAGCCGGCTTGTAATGGCCATAGCTCTTGCGAACGCGGCCATCGACGATCTCAGTGCGCTTCTCGCTTTTACCATAGACATAGGCGCCGGCGTAGAATGGGTTCTTCAGGATCGAGATCACGTTGCGGTAACGGATCGGAACCCAGTCGAAGGACACCATCTTCTTGCCGTCGGAGGGTCTGGGGAAATGCACGCCATCGTCGATCATCGAGATCAGGACCTGGCGCGCGCTGCCGAGTTCGCGGAAGCGCGCGAATATCAGGTGAATGGTCTCCTGTAGGCGCATGTCGGGATTGAACCCGAGACCGTAATCGCGGTGCCAGACATAGCCGAAGGGCACGGAGATGCGCAGTTCTCCGCGCTGTGCCTTGGCGCGGGCGGCCTCGTACATGCGGGCACGCAGCACGCCGAGCTCGAATTCGCTGATGCTGCCCTTCATACCCAGCAGCAGGCGGTCGTTCGGCAATCCCGGATCGTAGACTCCGTCCAGATCGATCACGCGTGCATCGACTTCGCCGCACAACTCGAGCAGCCGATGCCAGTCCGGCCCGTTGCGCGACAGGCGGGACGCCTCCAGGCAAAGCACGGCGCCCACATGGCCGGTGCACAGATCGTCGACCAGGCGCTCGAAACCGGGACGCTCCACAGCCCCGCTTGCGGTTCGTCCCAGATCCTCGTCGATCACCTCTACTTTGCGGAATCCCCAACGCCGCGCGACGTCGACAAGCTCATACTGCCGACGCTGGCTCTCAAGGTTGAGCTGGACCTGCGCCTGAGTGGATTGACGCACATAGACGACGGCCTTGCGCTTGAGGACGGCAGTCGGAATCAGATTACCGCTCGTCATCGCAGCTCTCCTCCTCCGTTGCCACGCCGGCGGCGGCCCTCAGTACGTTGGCGAGCCGGGCGATCACTATGGTCCGTTGCGTTGAACTCAGCCCGTTCAGCTTCTGCGAGTCGAGCGGCAAGCTGAGTTGGCGAACGACCACGAGAGATCGTGTCGGGGGTGGCAGGGTTCTCATGTTGCGACTCCGCGATGGTGAAACCATCCGGAGAGCCTCGCCGGAAACGGCGTTCGATCAAGAGCTTGTTAAGCTCAAGCAGCGCGGCAAGCGATACGCGCGGGGGGCCCAGGTCCATCGCCGCGCAAGCCACGGGATCGATCATCCAGGCCGGAGCGGTAATGACATGACCGGGCGCGACGACGAGGTGAATGATCCGGCCGTCGGCGCGCTCTTCGCTGTTCTCGCAGCGAAGCCGACGTCCGAAATACGGGTGCCAACGGTAATGGACCTCGATCTCCTGCCCAACATGGGCAGAATGACCCCGAGATGGCGAAGACTGATTCATTATGCACCTCATTTTCAAATGGCGGAAAACAGCGATTCCTGGTTGTCGTCGTGGATGCGACGCGGAGTATTGCGCGCCAAATCGGCCTTGATCCGTTCGTCTTCGAGGTCGCTGGCGCGGATCTGGTAGGGCGCGCCGCGCATGACTTGCTCGGCCGGCAAGAGGCCATCCCTGATGAACCGGCGGATTTTGACGTGCGACACGCCGAGCTTCGCGGCCGCATCCGACATGGTGAGCCACTCGCCATTCTTGTCGGAAGAGCGATAGCCGCTGATCTTGTGCACCGTGCGCAGCGATTGGACGCGACGCGCGGTCCAGGTCTTTCTCTGACCGGTCTGCATGCCCATGCGGTTGAGTGTGGCAGCGATTTCGGCATCCGACCACCGGGTTGCCATGGATCGCATGATCGCCAGAGCCTCCTCAGGCGTACGCTGGCCATGCTCTCCGGATTTGGGCTTGCGAACCCGTACCTGCGAGTGCTGGCCTCCGTGCCAGTGGATGGTCAAGATCACGTCGCGCGCATCGTCATCGACATCCGCCACGATATCCTTGATGAGCGCGCGCAGCAGTTGCTGACGACAGCGCATGTCGACACCCGGCGCATTCCAGGAGGCCTCGAGATCCTGGGCGAGGCCCGTGAAGTCCGGAACCGCGTCGACAGGCTCCACACGCTGGACTTCGCTCAGCCGGGCCTCGCAGGTCTCCACGCGCCTGAGTGTGGCTTCCCAACTCCTCTCGAGCTGGGCCGCAATAAGCCGGTTCTCCGGGTCGCAAGCGGCATAGCGGCGCTCGGCGAGCGATGCCTCATAGCGCGCCTGCTGCAGGTCCATCTCGATCATCTGCCGCCGCTTGGCTTCGCTCTCCAGCTGCATCCGTTCAGCCTCCAACGCCGCTTCGATCGCCATCGGCGCAACCGCCTCCAGCGCTTCGCGGGTCACCGCCGCGTCGGTGCGAAAGCCGTTGAACGACATGCATCGCGCCTGTGCCATCATGAGGTTGCCGCGCTCGCAGCGATATACCGGATAACCTTGGCCGCGTCCGGCATACATGACAACCAGTCTTCGCCCGCATCGACCACAGGAGATAAGACCCGGGAGCAGCGCGCGACCGCCGCGGCCCGACTTGACGCCGCCGGCTTTGCCGTAAGCGTTGGCTGCGAGCAGTTCCTGGTTCCGTTCGTACTCGCTCCATCCGATGTAGCCTTCGTGATGGTCCTTGAGCACCACCGCCCACTCGCTAGCCGGCTTGTAATGGCCATAGCTCTTGCGAACGCGGCCATCGACGATCTCAGTGCGCTTCTCGCTTTTACCATAGACATAGGCGCCGGCGTAGAATGGGTTCTTCAGGATCGAGATCACGTTGCGGTAACGGATCGGAACCCAGTCGAAGGACACCATCTTCTTGCCGTCGGAGGGTCTGGGGAAATGCACGCCATCGTCGATCATCGAGATCAGGACCTGGCGCGCGCTGCCGAGTTCGCGGAAGCGCGCGAATATCAGGTGAATGGTCTCCTGTAGGCGCATGTCGGGATTGAACCCGAGACCGTAATCGCGGTGCCAGACATAGCCGAAGGGCACGGAGATGCGCAGTTCTCCGCGCTGTGCCTTGGCGCGGGCGGCCTCGTACATGCGGGCACGCAGCACGCCGAGCTCGAATTCGCTGATGCTGCCCTTCATACCCAGCAGCAGGCGGTCGTTCGGCAATCCCGGATCGTAGACTCCGTCCAGATCGATCACGCGTGCATCGACTTCGCCGCACAACTCGAGCAGCCGATGCCAGTCCGGCCCGTTGCGCGACAGGCGGGACGCCTCCAGGCAAAGCACGGCGCCCACATGGCCGGTGCACAGATCGTCGACCAGGCGCTCGAAACCGGGACGCTCCACAGCCCCGCTTGCGGTTCGTCCCAGATCCTCGTCGATCACCTCTACTTTGCGGAATCCCCAACGCCGCGCGACGTCGACAAGCTCATACTGCCGACGCTGGCTCTCAAGGTTGAGCTGGACCTGCGCCTGAGTGGATTGACGCACATAGACGACGGCCTTGCGCTTGAGGACGGCAGTCGGAATCAGATTACCGCTCGTCATCGCAGCTCTCCTCCTCCGTTGCCACGCCGGCGGCGGCCCTCAGTACGTTGGCGAGCCGGGCGATCACTATGGTCCGTTGCGTTGAACTCAGCCCGTTCAGCTTCTGCGAGTCGAGCGGCAAGCTGAGTTGGCGAACGACCACGAGAGATCGTGTCGGGGGTGGCAGGGTTCTCATGTTGCGACTCCGCGATGGTGAAACCATCCGGAGAGCCTCGCCGGAAACGGCGTTCGATCAAGAGCTTGTTAAGCTCAAGCAGCGCGGCAAGCGATACGCGCGGGGGGCCCAGGTCCATCGCCGCGCAAGCCACGGGATCGATCATCCAGGCCGGAGCGGTAATGACATGACCGGGCGCGACGACGAGGTGAATGATCCGGCCGTCGGCGCGCTCTTCGCTGTTCTCGCAGCGAAGCCGACGTCCGAAATACGGGTGCCAACGGTAATGGACCTCGATCTCCTGCCCAACATGGGCAGAATGACCCCGAGATGGCGATCG
>NZ_JBVVQJ010000083.1:0-5149 GCF_055811475.1 Mesorhizobium sp. WSM4829
ACGGGGCTGCGCGGCGGACACGCCAACGTCACCGCTGAATGCCACGCCATTTTTGCAGAACTTGACGCACACAACTTGAGGGATCCCAAGGGGGAGATTGTATGGCGCTCCGCTTTCGCCAACTACCAACGCTGGGCAGGCGGGTCGTTCATAGCCGCATTGTACGCGTCAATCGAAAAACGCTTCCACCACATTGCGCTTGCCGAGCATAAAAGCGTCGGCGACATGTTGCAACGGAGCGAGATCGACGTCGGAAACGCCGGCGCGCACGATCTCGGCGAAGCGCTTGTAGAGCATCGGATATTCGGCTTCCGGCTCGTCGTGAACGACGCGGCCGTCGACCGCGAGTTTTGCGCCGCCGCCAGAAAGCACCATCGCGCCCTTGTCGGTCTCGGCCAGGATGTCCCAGCTTTGCGGGCCGGTCTGGCGCCAGTCGAGTTCCATCGCCACCGGCAAGCCGTTCGAGGTGCGGAAGGCGATATGCGCGGCGATCGGGGCGGCGCGGTTTTCGGGAAAATCGAGGATCGCCGAGGTGATGAACATCGCCGGCAATATGTGGGTCGCGATCGACAGCGCGTTGATGCCGGGATCGAACACGCCGAAGCCGCCTGGAGCCCAGATCCAGTCCTGGTTCGGGTGCCAGCGGCGCACGTCCTCCTTCCAGTTGATGGCGGCCGACCTGATCTGGGTCGAGCCTAAAAATGCGCGCGCCGCTTCCACCGCCGGCGCATAGCGCGAATGCCAGCTGGCGAACAGCGAGACGCCGTTTGCCGCGGCCAGTGCTTTCAGGTCTTCGACCTCGCTGACCGTGGCGCCGGGTGGCTTTTCCAGAAAAACATGCTTTTTTGCTTCGAGTGCCGTCCGCGCGGCGTCGTAGCGGAACTGCGGCGGCATGCAGAGCGATACGGCCTCGAGCTCCGGCACGGCGTCGAGCATCGTCTCGATATCAGGAAAATTCGCGATGCCGTCGACCTTGCCGTGCCGGCTGGCGGCGGCGGTGAGCAGATAGTCGCGGTCCTTGGCCAGGGCCGGCAGGTGCTGGTCGCGAACAATCTTTCCCACGCCGACGATGCCGAGCTTGATGGGACCGCTATTCAGGGACATGGGAACTCCGCAGGTTGATATTGCGCTTGGTTCTTAGCAGAGAACCGATGCCGGGCAAGCAGTGCCAGACCGCGACGGCCCCAAACCGCGACGGCGAGGGACATGGGCGGTCACAGCGGCACGTCGAAGGTGACGATCGACACTTCGCCTTCGAGCGCGCCCTGATAGGCCGACAAATGCGGCTCTTCGTCGGGCACGCCGTCCAGGTCGCCGATCTGGTCGAGTTCCGCCTCGGCGTAGCCTTCGGCCGCGAGTGATTCGAGCGCCCGGCGCACCGCCGAATCGTCGTCGGGCGCGACCAGCATGAGGTGGACGCCTTCCGGCTTACCGCCCTTTCTCTTCCACGCCCGGCCGGTGATGATGGTGACCGGGCGCTCATCATTGTCGTTCACGGGCCGATTCCTCCGGGCGAGGGGATTTGCGCTGTTCATGTCGCTTTTTCGCATGAAGCGTGGCTATGCAACAGCCGAGGGCCGGTCACTTTCTTCCTTGCTCTTGCAAAATGGCGAAAGAAAATTACATGCGCTTTTCGCATGGCTGCCAAGCCTCGGTTTCAGCGTAATATTTGGTGCTCCGGGGTTGACGGGCAACAGGCTTGCGAGTAGAAGCCGGCCAGTCAGAACCGATGTGAGGCTCTCCCTTCCGAAGCGACACGCTTTGGAGTTTGCCTCAAACAGGGTTCGTTTTACGAGCGAAAAGACATTTCCGGCGTGCATGAAGCGGTTTCCGCTTCCTCTGCCATTTGTTCGGGCAAGACCGCGAGGCGCGGTTTGTGGCCCGACTTTGCGTATGGAAATGACGCTTTGAGCGGCCCTGACCGGGCGAGACACGGAATTGAGAGACAAGAGGGTTTAATGCCTACCGTCAACCAGCTGATCCGCAAGCCGCGCATTGCGCCGGTGAAGCGCAACAAGGTCCCGGCCATGCAGCAGAACCCGCAGAAGCGGGGCGTCTGCACGCGCGTCTATACAACGACGCCGAAGAAGCCGAACTCGGCGCTGCGCAAGGTGGCCAAGATCCGCCTGACCAATGGTTTTGAAGTGATCGGCTACATCCCCGGCGAAGGCCACAACCTTCAGGAGCACTCGGTGGTGATGATCCGCGGCGGCCGCGTCAAGGATCTTCCGGGCGTCCGCTACCATATCATCCGCGGCGTGCTCGACACGCAGGGTGTGAAGAACCGCAAGCAGCGCCGTTCGAAATACGGCGCCAAGCGTCCGAAGTGACCGAAGCGTAGCCAAGGTCATCCCGGACGGCGCCAGCGACGATCCGGGATCCAGGCCACCACGCAGAATTGAGGCAGAGAAAAAATGTCCCGTCGTCACAGTGCAGAAAAGCGTGAGATCAATCCGGACCCGAAGTTCGGCGATCTGATCGTCACCAAATTCATGAACGCCGTCATGTATGACGGCAAGAAGTCGGTTGCCGAGACCATCGTCTACGGCGCGCTCGACCAGGTCCAGTCCAAGACCAAGCAGGAGCCGGTCACGGTCTTCCATCAGGCGCTCGACAATGTCGCGCCGCATGTGGAAGTGCGTTCGCGCCGCGTCGGCGGCGCCACCTACCAGGTTCCGGTCGACGTGCGCCCCGAGCGTCGTCAGGCGCTGGCCATCCGCTGGCTGATCGCCGCCGCCCGCAACCGCAACGAGACCACGATGGTCGACCGCCTCTCCGGCGAGCTGATGGACGCGGCCAACAACCGCGGCACCGCCGTCAAGAAGCGTGAAGACACCCACAAGATGGCAGAAGCCAACCGCGCCTTCGCGCACTACCGCTGGTAAAGCGCGAACGAGACTGAAGAGGCACCTCCCATGGCCCGTGAATATAAAATCGAAGACTACCGCAATTTCGGTATCATGGCGCATATCGACGCCGGCAAGACGACGACCACCGAGCGCGTCCTCTACTACACGGGCAAGTCGCACAAGATCGGCGAAGTCCATGACGGCGCTGCCACCATGGACTGGATGGAGCAGGAGCAGGAACGCGGCATCACCATCACGTCCGCCGCGACCACGACCTTCTGGAAGGCTCGTGACGGCAAGATGCACCGCTTCAACATCATCGACACTCCCGGCCACGTCGACTTCACCATCGAGGTCGAGCGTTCGCTGCGCGTGCTCGACGGCGCCATTGCGCTGCTCGACGCCAACGCCGGTGTCGAGCCGCAGACGGAGACCGTCTGGCGCCAGGCCGACAAGTACCGCGTGCCGCGCATGATCTTCTGCAACAAGATGGACAAGATCGGCGCGGATTTCTATCGCTCGGTCGAAATGATCGGCTCGCGCCTCGGTGCGCAGGCTGTCGTCATGCAGCTGCCGATCGGCGCCGAGACCGAGTTCAAGGGTGTCGTCGATCTCGTCGAGATGAACGCGCTGGTCTGGCGCGACGAGACGCTGGGCGCCGCCTGGGACGTTGTCGAGATCCCGGACGACCTTAGGGCACGTGCCGAAGAATATCGCGAGAAGATGATCGAGGCCGCCGTCGAAATGGACGAGACGGCGCTCGAGAATTACCTCGAAGGCAAGATGCCCAGCAATGACGAGATCCGCGCTCTGATCCGCAAGGGCACCATCGCGGTGAAGTTTTATCCGATGTTCTGCGGCTCGGCCTTCAAGAACAAGGGCGTGCAGCCGCTGCTCGACGCAGTCGTCGAATATCTGCCGTCGCCGGCCGACGTTCCGGCCATCAAGGGCGTCGACGCCAAGACCGACGCCGAGATCGAGCGTCACGCCGACGACAGCGAGCCGCTGTCGATGCTCGCCTTCAAGATCATGAACGACCCGTTCGTCGGCTCGCTCACCTTTGCCCGCATCTATTCGGGCAAGCTCACCAAGGGCATCTCGGTCGACAATACGGTGAAGGGCAAGAAGGAGCGCATCGGCCGCATGCTGCAGATGCATGCGAATTCGCGCGCTGACGTCGAAGAGGCTTTCGCCGGCGACATCGTTGCTTTGGCCGGCCTCAAGGACACGACGACTGGCGACACGCTCTGCGATCCGCTGCATCCGGTCATCCTCGAGCGCATGGAATTCCCCGATCCGGTCATCCAGATCGCCATCGAGCCGAAGACCAAGAACGACCAAGAAAAGATGGGCCTTGCGCTGCATCGCCTGGCCGCCGAAGACCCGTCCTTCCGCGTCAAGACCGACGAGGAAAGCGGCCAGACGATCATCTCCGGCATGGGCGAACTCCACCTCGACATCATCGTCGACCGCATGCGTCGCGAGTTCAAGGTCGAGGCCAATGTCGGCGCGCCGCAGGTGGCCTATCGCGAGACGATCACCCGCAGGCACGAGCAGGACTACACCCACAAAAAGCAGACCGGCGGCACCGGCCAGTTCGCCCGTGTCAAGATCCTGTTCGAGCCGAATCCGGAAAGCAGCGAATTCCTGTTCGAATCCAAGATCGTCGGCGGCGCTGTGCCGAAGGAATACATCCCCGGTGTCGAAAAGGGCATCAACAGCGTCATGACCTCCGGGCCGTTCGCCGGCTTCCCGATGATCGGCGTCAAGGCGACGCTGATCGACGGCGCCTACCATGATGTCGACTCCTCGGTGCTCGCCTTCGAAATCGCCGGCCGTGCCTGCTTCCGTGAAGCGGCGCCCAAGCTTGGCGTGCAGTTGCTCGAGCCGATCATGAAGGTCGAAGTGGTGACGCCGGAAGATTATGTCGGCAGCGTCATCGGTGATCTGAACGGCCGTCGCGGCCAGATTCAGGGCCAGGAATCGCGCGGCGTGGCGGTGGTTGTCAACGCCATGGTACCGCTCGCCAACATGTTCAAGTACGTCGACAATTTGCGCTCGATGAGCCAGGGCCGCGCGGCCTACACGATGCAGTTCGATCACTACGAGCCGGTCCCCACCGCGGTCGCTCAGGAAGTCCAGAAGAAATACGCGTAACCCCAACGGGTTGCAGCGCTAACTTAATTCAAAGCCCGCACGGGCGAGCAGGAATGGAGAGATCACATGGCAAAAGGTAAATTCGAGCGTACAAAGCCTCATGTGAACATCGGCACGATTGGCCATGTCGATCATGGCAAGAC
>NZ_JBVVQJ010000084.1:0-5123 GCF_055811475.1 Mesorhizobium sp. WSM4829
CCCACCCCACTCACGGGGGCAGGCACGCGAGATCGGGATCGAGCGCTGCCTCCACCGCCCATGGGATCTTCCGGGGAAAGGCGCGGCGAGTGGTTAGCGGAGGACGAAGGAATGCGTGCAAACGACAAGCGTTGCGCCAGCGCAGAGGCTGGCGCGGCTAAGGGCGGGCGGCTGGGCGCTGGCCTTTATCAGGAGATCACGGACCGCATCATTGCCGAACTGGAGCGCGGCACCGTGCCATGGGTCAAGCCATGGGGCAGCGCAAACGCCGACCTCGGCCTGCCGCGGAATGCGGCCACCGGGCGCCGCTATTCCGGCATCAACATCCTGATCCTGGGGGCGCCGTCATCGAGCGCAGTTATCCCGGCCAGAACTGGCTCACCTTCCGGCAGGCGCTTGCTCTTGGCGGCAATGTCAGGGAGGGCGAGCGCGGCACAACAGTAGTTCATGCCGACCGCTTTGTCCCCAAAAACGAGAAGGAGCGCGCCAAAACAGACGGCGACGAGCCGCAGACGGTGCCGTATTTGAAGCGCTTCACCGTTTTCAACGTCGCGCAGTGCAACGGCCTGCCCGAGCACCTTTACGGCAACGCCGAACCGCTGCCCGAACGCGAGATCATCCCACAGGCCGAGGCGCTTATTCGAGGAAGCGGCGCGGATTTCCGCATCGGCGGCGATCCCGCTTTCTACATGCCGGGCAGTGACACCATTCAGGTGCCGCCGCAGCCGGCATTCTTTCAGCAGATCGACTATTACCGCACCTGCTTCCACGAGCTTGGCCACTGGACCGGCCACCCGGCGCGGCTGGCGCGCGACCTCTCCGGCGCCTTCGGTTCCAAGACCTATGCGCGCGAGGAATTGGTTGCCGAAATCGCCGCAGCCTTTGTCTGCTCGACGCTCGGCATCGAGCCGACCGTGCGCCATGCCGATTATATCGGCACACGGCTGAAGGTGCTGCGCGAGGAAAATCGCGCCATCTTCCGCGCCGCCAGCCTTGCCTCCAAAGCCGCCGATTTTCTTCTTGGCTTTAACGCCGAGACCGAAGGCGCGCAACAAGACGAGATCGCGGCATGAGCGCGCGCGATCGCGACAGCCTGCGCACCGAACCGACGCCGCAAGGCGAGCAGACGCTCATTCCCGGTGTCCGGCCGGTCACCACGCGCGACCGCCTCGCCCCTTGGCCCACGCGCCGATGCGCCGCGCGCGGCGCAGAAGCCGCTCGATATCGGGCTGCTCGATGACGCGGCCAGAAATCAACTCGACCTGATTTGAGAGGAGTTTTCCCATGATCTTGATCACCGACGAACTGCGCCCAGCTGCTCGCCAATGGCGCAACTGACATCGAGACCGACCATGTCCCGGTGGTAAAACTGTTCGATCCGACCGTGCCAGCAACCTGGCTTCTCACCGAACTCGACGCCGACGGCGACACAATGTTCGGCCTTTGCGACCTCGGCTTCGGCTTCCCGGAACTCGGCAGCGTCAGCCTTGCCGAGCTTGCAAGCGCCAAGGCCCGGCTTGGCCTCGGCATCGAGCGCGACCTCTGGTTCAAGGCGCGCTTTCCGCTCTCCGTTTACGCCCAAGCGGCGTGCAGCGCCGGCCACATCACCGAAGCCGAGCGGCTGCTGCGTCAGGCAGCGGAAGCACTTGGCAATTCCCATTCCAAGCTTCCGCCCGACACGGCGGAGCAAGAGGGCCGATAAGGCGCAAAACCGCCCCCGCCGCGCCGGCCTTCGGCCCTTGCGGCGGGGACAATTCCACCCCCAACGAAGGAGACGAACCATGCAGCTTGCCCACATTCCTTTCGACCGGCTCAGCATTCCATGCTCAACATGGGCCATTCCAGCGCGCCCGACGTGTTGGACATCCTGCCGTCAGTTCGCGCGCGCGGCGTCCTTGTGCCGCTTCTGGTGCGGGCCCAACAACGAGCCGGATAGCTTCGAGATCGTCGCCGGCCGGCGCCGCTATCTCGCCGCGAAGTCGCTCGCCGACGAGCGCGATGCCTTGCCCTGCGCCGTCATGGAAGAGGGCGACGACGCCGATGCGCTCGAGGCCTGCTGATCGAAAACTTCGCCCGGCTCGATCCCAGCGAGGTGTCGCAGCGGGAGACGTTTTCGCGGCTGATCAAGGGGCCTGCAGCGTTGCCGACATCGCCGCCACTTTCGGCATCACCGAGCTTTTGGTCAAACGCATTCTGGCGCTCGGCGACCTCTTGCCGAAAATCCGCGAGGCCTATCGGCGCGAGGAAATCGACGCCGAGACGGCGCGCAATCTGACCATGGCCTCCAAGGCGCAGCAGAAGGATTGGCTGGCGCTTTATGCCGATCCGGAGCGATACGCGCCGCGCGGCGACCAGTTGAAACAATGGCTGTTCGGCGGCCAGTCGATTTCCTCAGAGGTGGCGCTGTTTGCCGTCGAGGATTATCCGGGCCTGATCGTCTGCGATCTGTTCGGCGAGGACAGCTATTTCGCCGACGCCGACCTGTTCTGGCAAAAGCAGAACGAGGCGATCGCTGCCAAGCGCGACGCCTATCTGGAAGCCGGCTGGCCGACGTGGCCGTGCTGGAACCGGGGCAGTTTTTCCAGTCTTGGGACCACGAAAAGACGCCGAGGAAGAAGGGCGGCAAGGTCTTCATATCAGTCTCGCATCGCAGCGCGGTCGAGTGCCACGAGGGCTGGCTGTCGCGCAAGGATACCCGCCGCGCCCGCCCGCAAGGCGAGGGCGGCGAGCACGAAGAACCCCCGCATAGCCGTCGCGACCGGAACTCACCGGGCCGATGCAGAACCATGTCGATCTGCATTGCCATGCCGCGGTGCGCGCGGCCATGCTCGACCGTCCGGGTGTCGCGCTGCGCCTGATGGGGGCGCATCCCATCACAGGTTCGGGCCTGTGGCAGGTTCGCCGCGAGCCGCAGCGTACCGCCAATGAAGCGGTGGCGGCAAGCCTCGCAGCCTGCAAGGCCGAAGCCGTATTCTGCGAAGGCGGCGCGAGGTTTTGGCGCTGCTGGGGCAACCGGAGGAGGCTGGCGCGATCGTCGGCGGCAACGGCGATGCCTTTGCCACAGCGCGCGTCTTCGCCCGGCTGTCGACGCTGTCCGACGACGATGTCCTGCGCGTTCTCGCCATCGTCATGGCCGAGACGGTCGAAGCCGGCAGCGCCGTCATCGAGGCGCTTGCCAATCACCTGAATGTCGATATGGCCGCTTGCTGGCAAGCCGACGACGCACTCTTCGACCTGTTGCGCGACAAGGAAATTGCCAATCTGATACTTCGCCGATATCGGCGGCAAGCATGTCGCCCACGGCAGTGTTTCGAGAAGGTGAAGACGCAAAAGACAACCATCCGCGACTTCCTGTTCGGCGAGAACAGCAGGGAGAAAATCGATGCATGGCTGCCGCGCTGGATGAAATTCCCCGCCGAAAGCTACACGACCCGGGGCGGCTTCCGCACCGCCGATCAATGGGCCAGAGTTCAGCCGCTGTGCATGGCCGAATGAACCAGCCAAGCCAGGCGGAGGCAATTCGAGTGCCGCCGCCTGGCACCTCTCTCGGGCGATGCCGGCTGCACCTTTGCGGCTTTTCCGGCGCGCACCGCACGCGAAATCCCGACGCCAACTCATCGCCTTCGCCAGCCCTGCGCCGCGCCGGGATGCTTGCCGAGGCGCAACGCGGATATAGCCACGTCCGCCCCTGGTCGACGGTGTCTGAACCTGCGCAAGCCCGATATCCGCGACGCCGCTTGGGCATCGTGTCAACCGATCGCGCGGCCTGTCTCCTAAGCGGTCTTGCGGGACAACGCGATAGCGGCCATTCGCGGCAACGTTCGTCGTTATCAGCAGCGTCTGGAGGTGCTCGCCCGGGACCTACAAAAGAACAAGGAAGAGCTGAAAATCCGCCGGTTGTTCAATCGGGACGAATGGGCGATCACCAGTGCGAGCCCGGTTTGCGAGCAGTCGATCGATGGTACGCTCTCCTCGGTCATGCTGGCGATGCGATCAATGCGCTGCTCGTCGCCGCGGCCAAAATCTGCGCCTGATCCTCACTCGCGCTTTGGCTTGCCTGGTGCCTGCAAGCACTCCAGCCGAAAACGGCGAAATCGGATGCTTCCACTCGTCTTCCCGGGTCCGCAATATTAACAATGTCAACACCTTAGCCGTTGTTCAGGGCCGACTACCGAGTCTGCGCCGCGGTAGGGTTCGGCTCGGCTGAGAGCATCAAGCCGAACGCCCCCGATACGCAAGGGCTCGCCTATACTCGTGCCGGTCATCTAGGGCTCGGCAGATCGCCAAGGCCCTGGCGGCAAGCATTCCGGATCAGGGCGAGGTTGGGTTTTGGCCATGCGTCGCGTGTGGGTCGCTGACTTGAGGTGATGTGCGTCCGGCGGCCCGCCTCGTCGCCTCGTCGAGGTTAGTCACCGAAATGATGCGCTGACCGCCGGCCAGCGGACTGACCGAAGACGCATCCACATTCTGACTCGCTGAAAAGATGATTCAAGAGATACGAGCCATCCCCAAGGTCGGCCGGAGCGTCCCGCTCGGCCCAAGCGTGAAAGATATCATCGCCACCCACGAGGCTCTGAGTCGAACCGCAACCCTTCGCTCTCGCTTCGGGTCCTTCTCTTCGTTCCGGTCCTTCGGATGCGGTCCGCCTGGACGGCGGCCCTTCCGGTCGCAACTCGCCGCCCGCCCCGCTTCCGTCCCGCTTCCGGGGAAAGCCGCGATTGGCGAGCGGAGGCAAAACGAAGCATGCAAGATAGAAGCGTGCCGTCATCGAAGAGGCAGGCAGAGGCGGGGCGCCATGTCCTTAATTCCCGCTTTGCGGCCGTCGAGCGTCGGAATCGTTCCTGTTTCCGTCTTGCGAAGGCCCGTGGCGCAGGAATCGGCGCAGGCCCTCGTGGGAGCGGTTCTCCGCTCGCTCGCCGCCTCGATCACAGCCAACAAAACGGGCGCGAGGATTGCCACAGGCAGAAGCAGCCGAAGCCATCATCGTGACGATTTGCTCTTTTGCAGCTCGGTTCGTTCAGCGTTCCAGTCGGGTGGGGTCTGATCGAGAATGTTGCGAACGAAGAAGTCCAGGAGTTTGCGCTCAGTGTAGATGCCTGGCGCGTTGTGATCGGCACCAGGCA
>NZ_JBVVQJ010000085.1:0-5039 GCF_055811475.1 Mesorhizobium sp. WSM4829
GTCTTGCCGGTCCGCAGCCGCACACCGGCGCGGTTCGGCCGGTAGCCGATCTGCTTGGCGACAAGCTGGACGCGTCGATGATGACCGCCTTGGAGGCGAATAGTTCAGCGAGCACGGTCGAGAACAAGAAGGTAAGGATCGTTAGGAGTGCGATCGTGCCGGCGACGGGATGAATGAGCTTGGTCATTGGTTTCTGTGTCTTTCACCGGCTGATGGCGAGCACGCCCAGCGCCGAGGCGGCGGCGGCAAGCCCAATGCGGACGTAGTGAATCATGATCCAGGTGTTGAGCCGGTCAGGAACCTGGTCGAGGGGCAGGGCTTTGGCCGCGAACTGAGCGTTGGTTGGCACGAACCAGATCATCGTGAGCGCCAGGACGCCCGCGATGCAGGCGGACGATCCGATCCAGAGCATACGCGGCCCAACGTCGCCCCAGCCGAGCCAGAGGGAGCCGATCAGGCCGACGAGGGTCGGGACGACGACAATAGGAATCGCCCCGGAAATGAACCCGCTGTTCTGGCTGAACCAGTCGAGGAACTCGGCTGCGGGAAGGCTCTTCCAGTAGCCGCCGAGCGTCACACCAATAGTCAGCATGACTCCGGCGAACATGGCCGAACCCGTGACGGCGAGTATGTTGAACAGGAGCCGCATCGGACTCTCTCCTCTTGGCTTGATTTCGATTATGATGACTTCGGGCTGCAGGCGTCGCGTTTATGCGACGCAGATGCCGGGCACCGCCACCTTCTGGAACAAGTGCGGAGAGGCAACCGCCGACGACGGATAGGCTCCCAGTTTCGCTCTGAATTCGGGATGCGTGAACGCGGCCCGGAAGGCGGCCGTCGATTCCCAGACTGCGTAGTTCAGGTAGGTCGGGCTTTCGCCGATGGCGCGGTGGAGTTGGATGGAAATGAGGCCCGGCTGGGTCTTCATGAAGGACGCATCGTCCTCCCACACCTGAAGAAACACTGCCTCGTCGGCGGGATCGAGCGTGAACAGATTGATCAAAACAACGGCATCGGCATCGATTCCAATCTGACGGTCGATGGGAAAGGCGGGATCGAGAGGGCGCATGGTGGGCATGAAAGGTCTCCTGAGGTTGCATTTGACACTATAATGTCGAGTGGGTACTATCAACACATAACCAATTGACATCATCGTGTCAACAAAATCATATGGTGACAAATGAACAAACCGCAGCGGGCGTCAGCCGGAGATGCCTTGACCGATCTCATTCTGACGATGTTCCGGGTGAACAACCTCACCCTTACCTGGGGCGACCGGCTCGTCGCTCCTCTCGGGCTGACCAGCGCCCGTTGGCAGATTCTAGGGGCTATCGTGGCGGCAGAACGGGCACAGCCGGTTGCCTGGCTTGCGCGCGATCTCGGCGCCAATCGCCAGAACGTTCAGCGCATCGTCAACGATCTGGCCAAGGAAGGGTTGGTGTCATTCGCGCCAAACCCGCATCATCGCCGTGCACAACTCGTGGCGCTGACGGACAAGGGACGGCAGACCTTCGACGCTGCCATCCGCCTGTACGCGCCGCGGGTCGAGGCGCTCGCGGAAGGGCTTGCCGTAACGGACATCGAAGCAGCCCGCAACGTGATGACGATGCTGCGGCAGAAACTTGAGGGGGATGAAAATGCTCAAGAGTAGGCTTCGCACCGCGAATGGCAGTATCCGCTATCTCGTTTGTGGTGGCTGTTGACCCTAGCGTCTGATGACAGCTCGACGTCCCTTGGGTCAGAGATGTCGGTTCCCGCGAAGGTCCGCTTGCAAGCTGCCAAATCGGCGTGGCAAAGGCTGATTTGGGTCAAATCTTCCGGTTGTCGAACCGACAAGTCGCGCCATTTGCGGTCATTGTGCCCGGCAAGATGGAAGCCTCGATCGAGTCCTTTGCTGATTTTTTTCGATTCAACACTGCCGAAATCCAAAGGCTCGAGCGTCACCTACTCATGCTTATCCGCAGACATCGCCTGCCTGCACTCAGAGATGAACCGAGCGGCTGGCTCATCACACGTTGGCGGCGTCAAAATACCGATCTCCCTGAAAGTTTCCGCCTCGCCTAGCTCTATGACGCGCACGCCCCGGAAATGATCCGCGTAGGCTTCCGCTCTCGGCACGATTGCGACGCCCATGCCGTCGGCAACCATGCTCAACAGGGCAGGAATGTCGTCTATCTCGACCCATTCGTTGATCATAACGCCTTGTTGTTCGATCAAACGCTCTACCAGCCGCCCGCCGAACGAATGACGGTTGTACCTCAGGAAGGCGTGTCCGCTCATCGCGGCTTTCCAATTCATGTCGTCAGTTCCTGGCGGCGCCACCAAGACGAAACGCTCCTGCACCAACGACTCCCACCGAACGGTCGACGGCAATCCGAAGCTTGGCCGGATAATGACGGCCACGTCCAATCCGCCTGCGTCCAGGCGATCCAGCAGCTCTAGTGAAGTTCCCGGCACGATCTCGATGTAAAAACCGGGGAACGCGGGGTGGAAAGCCTTCAAAGCGCGCCGAAGGATCGTCGGCTGCACGGACGAGATTGCACCAATCCGGAGGCGCCCGGGTCGGGCTGACCAATCCAACGGCTTGGTCAGTGTTTCAACACCTGCAAGAACCTCCTGCGCTCGCGCCAACACTGTGCGTCCAGTCTGGTTCAGGGTGGCCGAGCGGCCGGTCCGATCGAAGAGCCGCACCCCGAGCTTGTCTTCGAGACGCATCATCTGCCCGCTAACGGCGGCCTGCGTCAGACCAATCCGAGTGCCAGCAGCCGCGAAAGTACCATATCGGGCGACCGCCAACAGCGTTCTCAGTTCAGCGATCATGCAGCATTGATAACTTTTAATTGGACTGACCGCAATTACATATAGTTTTTTGTTTTGCTCGGAATCCTCTATCTGCCGGTCATCGTCAGAATGGAGTTAACGATGACCGACCAGACCATCCGCCCCTTCCATCTCGCTTTTCCTGTCGACGACCTCGAAGCAGCGCGCGGCTTCTACAAAGATCTTCTCCGCTGCGGGGAAGGCCGCAGCTCGCCCGACTGGGTCGATTTCGACTTTCACGGCCATCAAATCGTCGCGCACTTGGCGCCCGAGGAAACCGGCAAAGCCCGGACGAACGCCGTCGATGGCCACGGCGTGCCTGTCCGTCATTTTGGAATCGTTCTCTCGATGGAGGAATGGCAGAAGACCGCTGATCGCCTGATGGAAGCTGGAATGAACTTCGTGGTCGCTCCCTACATCCGCTTCAAAGGCAAGCCCGGCGAGCAGGCAACGATGTTCTTTAACGATCCGGCGGGTAACGCCATCGAGATGAAGGCTTTCAAGGATATCGGCCAGCTGTTCGCGAAGTGAGGCACCGGGAAGAAGAAGGAAGTGTACGCCGTCACTCGGTCGCCGTTCCAGGCAGCCTGCCAGACCTGGGTAGAGGCTGCGCTCGTCTGTCCTGAAACCTCGTGGAGCCACAAGTTCCTGGGATCGATGTGGCGCGGGCGACCCATGGCACCGCTGTAAACAGCCGCATGGCGGTTGCGCTGACGCATTCCAGTTCATCATGCTGGCTCCGTCGCGAGCCTGCCAACGTCACATTCAATCAACTGAAAGCAAAAATAGAATGACCGATCCGACATACGTTCAGGAATACGAAGCAATCGTCAAAGTGCTGAACAAGTACAACGAAGGTGGAGCAAAAGCGGACAGCTCGATCATGCGCTCGGCCTTCAGCGAACGTGCGACTATTTTCGGCATCGAGAACAGCAAACTTGAAGGGGGGCCGATCGAAGGGCTTTTCAAAACGATCGATACGGCGTTCCGGCAATCGCCGGAGGCGAAGGCCGCTATCGTGCACATCGATATCGTTGGTACCGTGGCGAACGCCCGCGTTGATACGGACAATATCTCGGGGTTTCGCTTCACGGATTTTTTCAATCTGGTAAAGGTCGACGGTCAGTGGACGGTCGTTAACAAGGTCTACCACACGCACCATAGCAACTGATCGGACGCCGGCGCATTTGATGAGGGCTTCGGTTCTCATCAGCCCCGGCCGTCGCTGTTTTGATCATCGAAACTCCCGCGTAGTTACAGAAGGAACACGACGATGTCCAAAATCTTCATCGTCGGCGGTGCCGGAAAAGTGGGCCGTCGGCTTGCTCAGCAACTTTCCGAGCGTGGTCACCGGCCGTTCTCCCTTTACCGCAAACCTGAACGGCGTGACGAACTGACGGCACTCGGAGCCACGCCGATTGAAGGCGATCTCATCGGTCTGTCAATCGAGGATTTGGCGGACATGATGAAGGGCTGTGGCACTGTGGTCTTCAGCGCGGGAGCCGGCGGCGCGGGGATGGCAGTCACCAACGCCATCGACGGGGCCGGGCTCGAAAAGGCGGTCGAAGCCGCGAAGGTCGCAGGAGTCCAGCGATTCCTGCTGGTCTCAGTTTTTCCCGACGCGCTGCGCGACCAAGAGCGCAAAGAGGGCTTCGAGAACTATATCAGGGTAAAGAAGTTGGCGGACGCCTATCTTGTCGCCAGCGGCCTCGATTACGTCATAGTGCGGCCTGGCACACTGACCGAAGAGACAGGCCGCGGATGCGTGCGCGCCGACCTCGCTGTTCCCTACGGCAAGGTGCCGCGGGACGATGTTGCCGCCGTTCTGGCCGAGATCGTAGACCGGCCGGACATTGCCAGAGCGATCATCGAGCTAACCGAAGGAGAGACGCCGGTCTCCGAAGCCATCGCTCGTCTCGCATAAAGAGCGCGATCATGATGCTTGGGGTTCGGCCGGTGCTCGCCAGCGAGTTGACAGCAAGGCGAAGAAAGGCTCAAGGCGGACGTCGAGCAAGTAAGGGTGGTCGGCGCTCATAGGCGACGACGATCGAAGGCCGTCAAGGGGCCACATCCAGACCACCCCTAGAGCGCAGCGTACGTCCGTTTCCGCACTTCGACGGCCGAAAGCTGTCAGCCCGCAAGCGTGAAGAGTTTCGGGCGCCAGCAGGCGTACGAAAGTCCCCGAGGAAGGAACCCGCGGGCCACAGGCGATGGCTATG
>NZ_JBVVQJ010000086.1:0-4939 GCF_055811475.1 Mesorhizobium sp. WSM4829
GCGGAGCAGCGCCGGCACGAAGAGCAGGCTGGACATTACTACCGGGACACTTACCGCCGCAGCCACCGCTGCCTGATACCGAACAGCAGAGCCGCAGTCCGAGGTGATTACGACTGCGCCTCGCTCGACCAGCCTCCGCGCTGCCGCAACAAAGGCAGGCACGAGCGCAGGTTCGCCCTGCATGACAACATCCGCCCAGGCTCCTTCGACCGTTTCCGATATCACGGGAAAGTCGAAAGTAGCTGAACTGAACAGCGAGCCGGACAGCGGCGCCGGCGGCGTCACGCCGGGTGGCAAGCCAGGTTCCAAGCCCAGAATTCCAAGGCAACTTCCGATTTGCGACGCCATTTCGCCTCCAGGACATATAGCTACATTTGATACATTAAGGACGCGATCATCCCCGCTTCTTTACTCCGAGGATTGCCCGTGCCTCGGCAGGTGTGGCGACGCTGGCGCCCATGCGCTCGATGATCCCAACCGCATTGTCGACGAGCTCGGCATTGGATGCCAGCACCCCACGTCGGAGATAAATGTTATCTTCCAAACCTACCCGGACATGTCCGCCCATTACCACCAACTGTCCAACCATCGGCATTTCATCTGCACCACAGCCAAATCCACCCCAGACTGCCCCGGAAGGCAGAATCTCACGCATGGCCTGCACAGCGATCGGAACAGCCGGTGCGCCATAACCCGTGCTGAGGCAAAATTGGAAAAGAGGCGGACCGTCAATTATGTTTTCGGAGATGAGTTTCTTAGCGGTTTCGATGTGGCCTAGATCGAAGCACTCGAGCTCGGGCTTGACACCGGCCTCGCGCATGAGTGTCGCCATCTCTCGCAGATCGGACATACGCGCAACAAAAATCGCGTCCCCAAAAGCCATCGTGCCGCAATCCAGGGTGCTAAGCTCAGGCTGAAGTTTGACGGCGTGAAGACAACGTCCAATAGCGTTCTTAAGTGTGCTACTTTTGCCTATTTTTAAAGGATCCAAAGAAGCAATTTCAAGTTCACCATCCATTCCACAGGTTAAGTTGATGATGACGTCCGTCGCCGCGTCCCTAAGCTTCTTAACAACCTCTTCATAGAGCTCAATTCTATTTGATGGTTCCCCCGTGTCAGGCTCACGGACGTGAATGTGCACAATCGCAGCCCCAGCCTTTGCAGCTTCCAGTGCTGCCTCCGCGATTTGCGATGGCGTCTTGGGGATATTTGGATGCTTCGCAAGAACCGCGGAACTTCCTCCGGTGACTGCACACGTGACAATGACTTTCCGCGACATCAGAAACTCCTAGTTCGGTATCGTCTTGATTGTCTATTCCGGCGCCATGCACTCGGTGGCGACGACGAGTGGTCATACTATCGAAGGATAGGGGCGGCGGGCTATCGTCAACTCTCGCGGATTCTTCATGCGCATCACGTGTTCGTCAAATATTGATTGTCGCCGCTGACCATCTGGAAGCCAGATTACTCTGCGCCGTGTATTCCCAAACCGAGGTGTCGAATTTCCCTGCCAGAAATTATGCACGATTTCGGGAACGTGCGGTCTTGGCTCGACGAGGATCGTGACGTGGTTCTTATCGCTCTATTCTGCCAAGCGCTGGTCGGCCTTGCCCCCGATAGGACCTGAGTTAGACCGATGCGCGTCCGCGCGGCCCTGATTTGTTGCGAACCGGCAAACTGTTGGCAATAAATAGCGCTCGATAAAAGACGTTGAACTCCGCATGCACCGTCTGGCGTCTGCGCGGCAGGTATCTGAATTCGAAATGACTTGAATCTATAAACGACATTTGACTCTCCGCGACGCTCGCAGAGACCGTGTGCCGGACCTCAAGAATAGAAATTAAGAGCAGCACAATGACTGGACCCGACGGTAACGTCGGCAATCCGTCGGATGACAGGGCTCCCTATCTACGATATCACAATCATATGTCCATATGTCGGATGACACTTGAGTTTGTTGCCTGAGACGGCGCTGCGTTTGCGACGCAACCTTTCGATGGTGGAGAGAGTATAAATGGCTGAGCAGAGAGTACCAGGCGATGCGCACAGGATATCCAAGGTCACTTGCATCGGGGGGGCTGATTGGGGCTGGTTGGGCAGCTTCATTTTATGAGAGCCGGTTTAGATGTCATCGTCTATGATCCAGCTGCCGAACGCGAGACTTTTCTGAAGGAATACTTAGCCAAAGCAATGTCGCAACTTGCCGAGCTGGGAATGGCACCAAGCGCTTCGCCTTCACGCGCGATCGCCGCAACCACGATGGGCGCCTTCTTGCCCGCCGCTGTCATGCGGCGGTAGCGGGCACAAAGCCGCGTCTGCGCCTCCAGGCAATCTCGCGCACAACCTTCGGCAGGCCCTCGAGGCGGATGCGAATGGTCTCCGTCACCCTGGCGGGATGGCGGTAGCCCTAGGCACCCTCTATTAGGACTCGACGCGCGCGGCGGTTGCCGGCCAGCGTCAGTCCGCCGCGCTTGACCGTGTCGCCGCTCGACCGCTCAGAGGCACCAGGCCGAGGAAGGTCATCAATTGCCGTGGACTGTCGAAGCGGCGGACATCGCCGACTTCGCTCGCGAAGGTGACGGCAACGATAAAAGAGACGTCACGCAGCACCTGATAAGCCGCCACCAAGCGCGCCATCGACCAACTGGGCACGAGTTCGGCAAGCTGGGCATCGAGCCGCTCCAGCCGAGCCTCCGCATCGGTGATCACGTCGACCTGGTCCTGAAACACGATCTGCTGGGCCGGATGGTCGAACTTCTGCGCCGCCAGCCAGCGGGCATGTGCTGGGCTCCAACTCCGCTAAAGACCCGGCCATGGCGCAGCAGGAACGATGAAACCTGCTGGCGCTTCTTGCGCAGATCCTCGCTCGCTGCAGCCCGCACCCGCACCAGATCGCGCACCGCTTCATGCACCGCGTCGGGAACCCAGATCCCCTTCAGTTCGCCCGCCCGAAACAGTCGCGCCAGGGTGACCGCATCGCGCCGGTTCGTCTTGACGCGCTCGCCCGGACGCATCGGGATCAGCGATGGCGCAACAACGTCGCAGCGGTGGCCGAGCTCGACGATCTGGCGATAAAGCCCGTAACCAGTCGGGCCGGCTTCGTAGCAGAAATACAGGTGAGGATGCTTTTTCTCCAGCTTGCGCACGAACCGCTCCACCGCCGCCGGCGTGGCCTCGATCTCGCCGAAATACCGAACCTCTCCATTCTGTCCCCCCCTCGGCAATCGCAATCGCGTGCTTGGCCTTAACATCGACACTGATGTAAAAGCGTTATCTTCATCCATGGTCCGCCCTTACTTTGCTTGGGGCTCGGCTCGGCACTCCCGAGTAACCCCCGTTTGCCATACAGCCGCAAAGACTAAGGGCGGGCCACCAATCACACCACGGTCATAACGTCTAGACAACAATGGTTTGTTGCATAATAAACATTAGTACTAGTTCGTTGAAACAACTGAAATAGTATACGATTAATGGAAAGAAGCTTAAAAGAGTTTTTAAAAATCCTTTAAGCTGTTTCATAAACTTTTAACCACAGGGATCCAATGGCAGTGTAGAAGTTCTCGCAAGTCAGTGACGACCCGCCCCATTACAGCACTGTGGTCGTGTAGATGGGGAGGCATTAACGACTTTACCATCGCGCTGATCAGGCAAGGGCATGTGGTGGAGCGAGCCATAGGCTGTGACGAATGCATTCGCAGAGGCAGTTCGGTACGATCAATGTTTGGGTTTTCCGGCATTCACAGCTGACGATCCCAACGTCATACATGCGTGAAGTGCTAAGCCCAACTGAGCGGGAGCGAGCAGAAAAAATCCGTCACTCAGATCTGCGGCTTTCATACATTCAAGCAAAATTTGCTTTTCGAACCATCCTTGCTGCGCATTTGCGTGTTCCGGAGCAAGATCTCCAGATGACCGTTTCGCGGTTCGGCAAGCCTCGATTGCCGGCGCGCGATATCGAAGTGAGCCAGTCTCACAGTCAGGATTGGTCCGCCGTCGCCGTTTCAGCCGTGGGCTTGATTGGGATAGATATTGAGCATTGGCGCGCCTTGGCAAATTGCCGCCAATTGGCCCGTCACATTATGACTGACCAAGAACTCAGGAGGTTTGAAGACGTTCCGCGGAAACTCTCTGCGAGAAAGTTCCTGGAGCTGTGGACCAGGAAAGAGGCTATACTGAAATGCGTAGGTCTTGGTCTCCAGCAGGACCCGCTAACGCTCCACACGGGCTGGGATGAGCAGGCCGTGCAATTTGGTGGCCTGCATTACTACCTCAATGCGCTCCCAATCCGCGGGCAGTTAATAGGGCATATTGCATCGCATTATCCCCAACAGATTATCATGCGCACCCTACCATCGCAATTGGATGACCAACTTGGACAGCCAGATACCAAAAAAATTACAGAACCTTTATGATCGAAGGTCGCGGACAATGGTATCTTCACAGCAAGGTCTGAGGTCAGGCACAGCCAAAAAGCTTGTGTCGAATTGCGCTCGGACGCTGCACAAGTACGCAATGCAGGGCGGACGCAATGAGGGTCGACAGCGCTACTGCAATGAACCAGTTGAATAAATTTATCATATTAAAAACTAAATCGTTCTGTCATAGTTGAACTTAGATAACAGATTTTGTCAAACTAAGTTTAACAAATATTGCCTTTCTACATCCGCTAAATGCGGGTATGTTGGCTGCCTGAAGTTAGATAGAATTGGTGGCTATCTAAGCGACAAGTCTCCGGAGATAGATATACATCAGCTTGGAAATATTTATAAATAAATAACTTCCGCTTAGAGATGGTCATTTCAGTCGGTATCTTGATGGAGTAGTTTGAGAGATGAAACAAAGTCCTCGTAAGGCCAAAGTATTGCTTAACGTTGTAAAGAGTTCACTTGAGCCGTCGTATCGGCTAATTTGCTTCCCGCATGGGGGGGGTAGCGTCCAG
>NZ_JBVVQJ010000087.1:0-4690 GCF_055811475.1 Mesorhizobium sp. WSM4829
TCGAGCAGCAGGATCTTGGGCTCGGCAACCAGCGCTCGTGCCAGCTCGACTCGCTTCTGCAGGCCGTAGGGCAGCGTGGCGACCAGACGATCGGCAACGGCCTCAAGATGCAGGAAGGCAATTGTCTGATCGACCTTTTCGGCGATTCCCGCATCTTCACGCCGGGCGCGTGGCAGATTGGCAATTTGTTCAACAAAACTGGCGCGCCTGGTGTAGACGCGGCCGGACGCGACGTTGTCGCGCACCGAAAGCCCGCCGAACAGCGCCAGGTTCTGGAAGGTGCGTGCAACGCCCAGTCGCGCCAGGCGACTCGCCGGCACCTGTGAGAAGGACTGGCCGTCGATCGCGATCCTGCCGCGGTCGGCGTGATAGAGGCCGCTGATGATGTTGATCAGCGAGGATTTGCCCGCGCCGTTGGGGCCGATCACCGCGCGGATCTCACCGCCTTTGACCTCGAGATCAATGTCGCTCAGCGCCTTAACGCCGCCAAAGGAGATGCCGATCCCGATCAGTCCGAGAACCGTATCCGGCCGTAACGAGAGGCATGCCTGACGCCTGTCGCCGACGAGGTTAGTCACCGCGAGGATGGCGGAAATTTCGGGCGCGCGCTCGTATGCGGCGGCTCCCAGCGAAGCACCAATCATGAAACGTCCCTGATTTGAAGGAGAGCTGGCAGCGGCCCGAGGGCCGCGCCTGACCTATTCCGCGGCGACAAGCTCCCTGTCGCGAGCCTCTTCCAGTTCGCGCACCAGTGGAATGACGCGCTTGCCGAAGAACTCGACCTCTTCCTGGAAATGCAGGAAGCCGAGCAAGATCAGGTCGGCGCCGGCGTCCTTGAGCTTGAGGATGCGTTCAGCGATCTGTTCCGGCGTGCCGATGAGATTGCTGCGGAAGCCGTCATTGTATTGCACCAAGTCCTCGAGGGAGGATTTCGCCCAATTGCCTTCGCCTTCCGGCGAGGCGTTGCCGGCATTCTTGACCTGATCGGCAAAACCCTGGACTGCCTCGGGATTGGCCTTGGCGATGATCTCGTCGAGCACTGCGCGCGCCTCTGCCTCGGTCTCGCGAGCAATGGCGAAGGCATTGACGCCGATCTTGACCTTGTGGCCATTGGCTTTCGCCTTGGCGCGGATGTCGTCGACCTGCTTCCGGATCTCCTCCGGCGTGTTGCCGTTGGTGAAATACCAGTCGGAGACACGAGACGCCATGTCGCGAGCGGCGCGCGACGAGCCGCCCTGGAAGATCTCGGGCAAGGGCTCGATCGGCTTGGGCTTCATCGAATAGTTGGTGAAGCGGTAGAAATCGCCCTTCAGCGTGAAACTGTCCTCCGTCCAGATGCCACGCAGCGCCCGGATAAATTCTTCCGACCGGCGATAGCGCTCGTCATGGTCGAGCCAGAGTTCGCCAATGGCGGCGAACTCGCCACGGAACCAGCCGCTGACGACATTGACGGCGACGCGGCCATTGGTCAGGTGGTTGATGGTAGCGATCTGCTTGGCCGCCAGCGCAGGGTTCCACGGGCCGGGCAGGATCGCTGCGATGACCTTCAGCGTTGTGGTGGCGGCAAGCAGGGCATGGCTGAACGACACCGATTCGTGCTGGTTGTCGGCGCCGTAGCCGGCGGTGAAGCGTATCTGGCTCAGCGCGTAATCGAAGCCATTGGCCTCGGCGATCTGGGCGAGCTTGCGGTTATAATCGATATCCCAACCCGTGCGCTGCTCGATGTTGGAGATGACCAGGCCGCCGGAGACATTCGGAACCCAGTAGGCGAATTTGAGGTTGTCGGAGTGCGAGGCCATGTCGTCGTTCCCCCTTAGATTGGCTCAGCCGACGCGCGTGGCGACGGCAGCGTTTGCATGACGGGAATTGAGCAGTGAAACTGCTTCGGCAGCGGCGCGTGAAATGCGCTCGGTGATCGCGGCGCCGACGATTTCGGCATCGATGAAATCGTCGGGCGCGCCGTAGACGCCGGTCGGGACGGTGACGGCACCGAAAAAGCCGAACAATGGCCGGAGCTGATGTTCGAGCACCAGGCCATGATATGGGCTGCCGCCGGTCGCCGCGAGAAGCACGGTCTTGCCCGTCAGCGCACGATAATCGACGAGATCGAACAGGTGTTTGAGGGCACCGGTGTAGGAAGCCCTATAAACAGGCGTTCCGACCACGAGCAAATCGGCCTTCTCGACGCGCTGGATGATCGCTTCGCCGGATGCGCCAAGTGCGCCGCGCGATAGCCCGGCGAATAGCGAGGGTGCTGCCTCCGTGATCTCGATCAGACCGGTGTCTGCAGGCACACGCAACGCGACCGCCTTGACCAGCGCATTCACCACCGCCGTAGTGCGGGAGGGCGTGCTTACGCCGCCCGATATTCCGAGAACCGATAATCGTGCCAAGTCATCAATCTCCCACACTTTGCATGCTCGCTAGGCCAGCACCAAACCAGGCCAAACGATATTCTATAAATTCTGTAGAGATAAGGTACTTTGTTCTGATGTTTTCACGTCAGTGGGAAAAACGGCGCTGTTAGCCGCATGGCAAAGGGGGTGACGGTTTAGGAGCGGGATGCGGCGCCAAACGCACGCCGGATCGGCGGCGGCGCGGTCAGCCGCTGTCAAAGCTAAAGCCGAAAAGCCAATCAGCCGCGCCCGATCAGGCTGTGCAACCCCGACCAGCTCCGCCTGATCGGGCGCTCATCGGCGTGCCCTTCACCGCCCCAACACCGGGGTCCCTTTTGCGCGAAAATGCGGGGTCCCGATTCCACGGTCATTGACAGACTGATCAAACTCTATGAGAAACTGGAGCGAGTTCCATAGCCGGCTGTGCGGTCACGGGCGCAATCAGGTCCGGCGCGTTGACCCTCGTCGCATCGAGGCATGCGCCGACTATAGACTTCTGATGTTTGCGGGCTGCCTCCTGGAGGAGTACCGCAAATTGCGGTAGGGAAATCCGATCCGCCCGCAAAACCTGCCTGATGAGGGGATCGCGCAATATATTGGTCAAAGTCAGCTCGGAGTGATCCATGACTTTCTTCCTTCAGACAGAAGGTACACGGCCTGTATGATGAGCGTATGTCAAAAAACGCGGGGCCAGCGGCTCGCAGCACCGGGTACGCCACTCCACATCGTAGGCTTTGGGTTGAAGCGCTCCGGAGCTGGGCCGCGGACCCTCAGTCGGTCAATTGAACAACCCAAGCATCGCGGTCACACGCTGGATTGTGAAATTCGAGTGACTGCGCAGCTTGGCCCGCGCGGGCCGCGGACGAAAATCCTCCCATAGTCGTCGTGGTAAAACTCGACAGCTCGACCCTGCCCCCGTTTGAAGCTTGTATATCTGGATTGTTATACCCACCGCGAACGATGCCATTGGTGCCCCATCAGTTAAATGCGTTCCACGTAGGGGCGCGGGTTAGTCAGTTTCATGACTCAAATGCTGCTCTGAAACTCACCGCTTCAAGGTCTTAGTCTTGCACATTTCGTTATCGGAACCAGCTCTCCTCAATCCGCGATTGCAGCAGGCCGTTCGCCGGAGCATACCGGCCCCTCTATGCGAACAGCAGCCGATCTTTGATCTTCCGCGTGACCTCATAGTCTTCCGCCCACCATGGCTTCTCGCCCTTGGTCCGCGGCGGCTTGGCAAGTTGAAGTTTGGTCTTGGCCGTCGCCGCCTTCTTTTGCGCGATTCTGAAATGATAGTAATCGAAGATGCGGATCGCCTCTATCATGTAGGACACAGCGACACGACGGTCTTTGAAGAGGAGCAGGTTTTCTCCATTCTTGCGATCAGCGGGGTCAGAGAAGTTGTATGAGCCGGTGTAGACACGCGCAGTGGGCTTGTCGAAATCGATCACGATGAACTTATGATGCATCCGATTCCCCACGTTGCCGGCGGTAGGCTCTTTCTTGAAGGGCTCCGGCAGATTCTCCGCCAGTTCAGCCGGAAAAACAGGCGCGACCTTGCCGTCGGGCAATTGTACGTCGATGCCTCCAACTTCCTTGTCGGAAATGCCGTAGACGAAGATTTCCTTGTCCTTGACAACTCTCTTGATCGCTTCGGTTACCGACCCGGGCGTCTGGTGCAAGAAGGCAAAGGGAGAAGAATAGAGATGACTTAGTCTCGCCTATGTCGGCGGCGACTTTGTCGAGTAGCGCATTGTCACTGGAGTGCGGAGAGAATGCTACCTTTGCATCAATCCCAGCCAAACCTAGGTCCGCCCATTCGGCGGATGCCAAACCGCCGAAAACCTCGGGATCATCGGATGCCCAATAGCCGTCGAAGGCAAGGAGATAGGACTGGACCGCCGTGGCACCACCGACCACCAGCGCGTTGTTCGACTGGACGAAGAAGCCACGCCACGTGAAATTTGTCGAGCCGCAGACGACCTTCTTAAGGTTGGGGCCATTGATGACGATCGTCTTGTTATGCTGCAGGCTGCCCATGTCTTGCCGCTTGACATTTTTGGCGCCAGCCGATTTCGCGAGTCGTTCTTCTCTGGTTGCCGCCCTTGATGCAAGAAGCCTTCCAACCTGATGTGCCGGTGATCGAGTGCCTTCTTCTCTGGTTGCCGCCCTTGATGCAAGAAGCCTTCCAACCTGATGTGCCGGTGATCGAGTGCCTTCTTCTCTCAGGCCTGTCGTTGCGGCCTTTCAAGAAGCCGCGGGCCGGTATGGTGATCTGCGGATCGGGTCCAAAT
>NZ_JBVVQJ010000088.1:0-4096 GCF_055811475.1 Mesorhizobium sp. WSM4829
CGACATGCTCTCGATGGCTCCGGCGACAGCGGCAAGGCGATGTTTGGGGTGGTGCGCGCCTTCCTGCGCTATTTGCACCTGAAGCGCTTCATTTCGGTGGCTTTGGCCGATTGTGTGCCGTCGATCCGTCGCTGGCGGCTTGCTGGCCTGCCAACCTTCCTGCCACCGCAGAAGGTTCAAGTGGTTCTCGATGCTTGCGATCGGACCACGGCAATGGGGCTTCGCGACTATGCGGTTTTGATGGCGCTGGCCAAGCTGGGCTTGCGCCAGCGAGGTTGCCGCGCTCAGTCTTGACGATATCGATTGGCAGTCGGGCAGTGTCGTCGTCCATGGCAAGGGGCGGCAAGCGATGATGCCGCTACGCCACGACGTCGGTGCGGCTATCGTTGCCTACATCCGGCATCGCATTGCCTCGTCGAAAATGTTCCTGAATGTTCAACCGTTGCCTCACATAAGTTGCTCCCTACCGAGGGGTAAGAGCAGGGGCGACTATGGGACGGCTGAGCATGGCGACAAGGAAAGAACTGACGACGGCGGTTTCAGAGCGCTATCGTGCTTCGACGCGAGCGGAGAAGGCGAAAATTTTGGATGAGTTCGTCGTCGTCACGGGCTTTCACCGCAAGCACGCGATGCGGCTGCTACGACGCGGTGAGGGGCCGTTTGCACGCCGGCGAGCGCGGCCGCGGATTTATGATGAAGCGGAACGCAATGCGCTCATATTGCTCTGGGAGGCGTCCGACCGCGTCTGCGGCAAGCGGCTGAAGGCGTTGCTGCCCATCCTTCTCGAGGCGATGGAACGGCACGGTCATTTTGACCTAGCGCCCGAAATCCGGGGCAAATTGCTGGCGATGAGCGCGGCCACGATCGATAGGACGCTGGGACCGATCCGAGAAGGCTTGGGACGTCCTCGACGACGGCCCGCAGCGCATGCCCTGCGACGGAGCATTCCCATTAGAACGTCGGCGGATTGGGACGATCCAGCGCCAGGCTTCGTTGAGGCGGACCTCGTGGCCCATAGCGGCCCTTCGGCTCGCGGCAGCTTCATCCAAACCCTCGTGCTCACCGACATTGCGACCGGCTGGACGGAATGTGCGCCGCTGCTGGTTCGCGAACAGACGCTGTTGAGCACGGTGCTCACAGAATTGCGCAAGCAACTGCCCTTCGCGCTTCTCGGCCTGGATACGGACAACGACACCGTTTTCATGAACGAGACACTGAAGGCCTATTGCGTCGCCGCCAACATCGTCTTCACGCGCTGCCGCCCCTACCGCAAGAATGACCAGGCCTTTGTCGAGCAGAAGAATGGCGCCGTGGTGCGTAGGATGGTCGGATATCGTCGGTTCGAGGGGCTGGAGGCCGCCACGCTGCTAGCGAAGCTCTACCGGTCAGCGCGGCTGTTCGTGAACTTCTTTCAGCCATCGTTCAAGTTGATCGCGAAGCAGCGCGACGGCGCGCGTGTGCGCAAGACGTATAGTCCGCCAGCTACGCCGCATCAGCGTCTGGTTGCCGACCCTCGCACCTCAGATGCAGTCCGCTCCCGTCTGCAGGAAATCTACGCCGGGCTCGATCCTGTCCTGCTATTGCGCGATATCCGCGCCGTGCAGGAGCAACTCGCTGCGCTTGCCGATACTCCGCCGGCCATGCGCCCTGACGGAACAGCTCAGCCAATCGACCTTTTCCTGGCGAGTTTGCGGACTGCCTGGAAGGACGGAGCTATCCGGCCGACGGATCGCCCGATTGCGAAAGCAAAAAGGGGGCGGCGGCGTCCTGACCCTCTCGTCAAGGCGACTGCGGACTTACGAAATTGGTTCCAAGCCGAACCATGGCGAACCGGCAGCGAACTTCTGTCACGACTGCAGGCCGAGTATCCCGGCGATTACCCGGACAAACTGCTTCGAACGCTTCAGCGCCGGCTAAAGGTCTGGCGCAGCGAACAGGCGGACGCGTTGCTGTTTGGCCCCTTGAACAAGGAGCCGCCGATCCTGGAGATCGCAGGGCCACACTGAGGCGCCGTGGCGCTCGCTAAGGAGGCCGGGCGCTGCGAAACCCTGGCCATCTCCGCGCCCGGCCTCCTTAGCTCCAAGCCGGGAGCAAAATGGATGAGGCAACGCTCGAATCTCGAGGAACATCATTACGTGAGGCAATACGTATACCAACTCTTGCCGACGCCGACCGGGCCGGTCAACAAGAGGCCACGCCTTGGCGAATCCAGTTGCAGCCGGCCAGCTTGAGAAAGACCCTGCGGTCGAGCCCCCGGGCGGCGCGGAAGTCAGTGTCTTCGACCTGTGCGTCGTGCCGTAATCTTGCGGCGCGGGCGCGTTTCTCGAAGCGCTTCTGGCGCGGCAGCGTCGCCTCGCGTTCGCGCAGAATGGCGAGCCATTCGCCATGTTCGAGGGCTCGGGCTTCGGGTTGCGCATCAAGGTCTTGGAAGCCTTTGGCGATGCCGTGAAGGCCGAGTTCGCAGAGATGTCGAAGGTAGGCTGGGTCAGCATGATCGATATCTCCTCAATGGAAGTAGCCGGGGCGCGCAGATTGGCGTGGTCCATGACGGCGGCGGGTTCGTTGGCGGGTCTTGCGGCTTTGTGATTGGCCATGATCGATGCGATGCTCTTGCAGGTCAGCCCGCCGATCTCGATGGCGCGGGCGGACACCGCCTCGACGCGTTCACGTTCGATGTCGCTAAACAGGCGCAGAACTCCCAGGCATGTTCTGAAGCCCTGCTCGGGATGGCGGCGGCTGGCCAGAATGGCAACGATCAGCCCCTCGGTCTGCGGTCCCACCGAAGCGGCCCAGCGGCGGAAGCGTTCCGGTGTCCATTCGGCATATCGCCGGTGGGAACTGGGCATGCGGTCGGGGTTAGTCCCATAGCGTCGTCCGCCACATCGGCGCTGATGAGCCGCGATCCGCTTGCTGCGGTGGAATATCTCGATTGTCCGGGTCGTCGCCCTGAGATCGACCTGCTGGCGATGAGGCCGTGTGGCACCGAAGAGAAGAAGTTGCTGAACTCGACGTGGTGTGATGCCATGAAGGTCGCGAGACACCCGCGGCTTATGCTAGGCGCTCTTCGAGGGCTTCGTAAGGGGTCTTCCCTTTGAAGGCACCATGTGGCAGCGGGTCATAGAAGCGTTCCCACTCGCCCAGCTTGGCTTCGAGATCGATATCGTCCTTATAGGTAAGGAGTTGATAGAACTCCTCCTGGTCGGAGCGATGTGATCGCTCCACCTTGCCGTTCAGCTGTGGCGAAGCCGGCTTGATGTAGGCATGGCGGACGCCCTTGTCCTCGACGTGCCAGTGGAACTTCGCCTGGAATTCGTGGCCGTTGTCTGTCCTCACCTCCCGGATGCGGAAAGGGAACTTGTCGATGACATAATCGATGAAGTCGATGGCGTTTGCCTGGGTATGTCGTGCATAGATCTTAAACGCCCTGATCCGCGTCGCATCATCGATGGCGGTGTATTGGTAGCGCCTGATTTTCCCTCCCTTTTTGCCGATAAAGGTCAGGAACTTGACGTCTACCTGGATCTGATGGCCCGGCACTTGCTGGCTATAGCGCTGGATGTGAATCTTGCGCATGCGGGTGCCGCGCGGCAGGCGATTGAGGCCATTGCGGTGCAGGATGCGGTAGACTGGCATCCGATATCCTGATGTCGTGGTAGCGCTTGAGGTACCAGACGATCCGCATGGGGCCGAGATGGTAGGTTCGGCGCAGATGCAGCACCTTCTCCTCAATCTCCGGCACTGTCTTGTTGGCCGGGTTCTTCGGAATTGGCTTGCAATTGACCAGGCCTGCTTGCCCGTGCTGTCGATACGCAGCCTGCCACCGATAGAAACTGGCGCGGCCGATCCCGAAATAGCGGCAGGTCTTGCAAACGTTTCCCCGTCTCGGCTGCATGCTCAAGAATGCGTCGTTTGCGTTGGATCTCCCGGCGATCCTCTTTCATGAAATTCATCCCTTCTCGTTCCGATCTCGAAGAAGGGTGTCTCGCAAGCTCCTACATTTCTACAGTTGCGACAGATCGGCGGGAGGCGGTGGCGATTGGAGCTGACGGGCGAAGCGATCATGCCGTCGGCCCTATGCTCCAAAAAGCTGACCGCC
>NZ_JBVVQJ010000089.1:0-3923 GCF_055811475.1 Mesorhizobium sp. WSM4829
AACGCAGGCGCAACGACCGGTTCTTGATCTCTACCTTATCCGCGGGCGCCCATCCCGCGCAGCGGGTTCGTTCTGCGGCCCCCGAACGGCCGTCCGAGAGGCGCGTCATGTCTGCCCAATCGTGAAGAGCCACGCTGCTCTAAAACGAACGCAGGCTGCGACTTGAGACAGCACGCCAACAGCGGAGGGTGCTGCTCGACAGAAGCGAACAGTCGCACTCGGTCATCGTTTCGCGGGCATGGTCTTCTGGTGTCAGATTGAAGAGATCAGCGAAGAAGAGCGCTTTGTGTCTCCGCCACCCAACCGTCTGCCTCGATTTCTTTGAATAGCTTAAGGGCGCTGTGTAGCAACCCCTTTGCTTTATCTCTGTCCGCAACCAGTTCAAATCTGCCAAAGGCAAGCATGCTTTGGGCGAGCTCGGGTCGGGACTGGATTGTCTGGAGAACATCAACACTTCGACGGAACTGCCCGTCCGCCGACTGGCGATCGCCCCTGGCCTCGTAGGCTTGGCCGAGCGCGCGACGGGCAGCGCCAATCTCGAGCCTCGCCGTTACACGCTCCGCGAGCTCCAGCGCGCGTTCCGCCGCTTGCAGCCCGGCTGCAGCGTCCCCTTCGGCGAGGTGCAATTGGCTCAAGGCGATGTGCGGATAGATCTTGCAGAAATCGTCATCTATCCGCCGTGCCACTGTCTTCATCACCGGATCCAGGAAGGCACTTGCGTCGGCAATCCGGTTCAGCTTCAGACAGGCGATGGCTGCCCAGCCCGACGCCCACAATACAACGCTCCACCTCGCGTTCTCCCAGGCCGTGGACAGGTTCTGCTCGACCACCTCCACCGTCCGCTGCCAGTGTCCCTTGTAAAGCAAAGGCTCTGCTTCCATCGCCAGCCACGAGCGCACCTCGACGTCCTGCGTCGACGCGGCGATCTCCCGGACCATCTCGGCGAATTGCAGAGACCGCTGCAACCGCCCGGCGCGGGCATTGTAGCAACGGCCCGCACCTGCGGCGAGCGAACCGAGCTCTTCCAGGGCCCCGACTTGCTGCAACAGCGCCGCGGCCCGTTCGATCTTGCCGAGTGATTCTTCAAGCCGTCCGGTATTGCCGAGGAAGTGGGCATAGCGCCACGCAACTTCGGCCTGGCGCGCCGCATCCGCGAAACCGGCATGTCGTTCGGCGCTGACCAGCAACGGCTCTTCCAGCCAATCCAATCCCTTGAAGGACTGCAGCCCCGCCAGGGCCGCGGTGTCCCCGTCGGCAAACGCGATTGCCCTATCGACCTGGTGACGCGCTTCGGCACGTTCCTGCTTGCTCGCGTACTGGCCGCTCCTGGCCCGCGCCAAGACCGTCTCGACGTAGGTTTGCCGGTGCGCCGCCGTGTCGGGAAGGCGTTCGAGAGCCTGGATGGCGCGCCGGTAGTGCTCGGCCGCCTCCCAGCGAGCCCCGCGACTCTCGGCTTTCGCCGCCGCCAGGAGCCGACAGTTCAAAACCTCGGCCCAGGCATTTGCACTCTCGTAGTGATGCGCCAGCAATGCTGGATCGTCGGTTTCCGTCTGTGCAAGCGCAGTGGCGATGCGTGCGTGCAGTTCCTTGCGTGTATCACGCAGCAGGCTGCCATAGGCCGCGTCCTGAAGGAGGGCGTGCCTGAAGACATACGTCGCTCCCGAGGCGGTTTGCCGCGAAACCAGCAGCCCGGCATTTACTAAGGCGTCCAAAGCCAGCTGTAGTGCGGCTCCATCGACATCGCATACGCGCTCGAGAAGCTCGATCGTGAACTCACGACCGATTGCTGCTGCGGTCTGATAGACCCGCTTTCCGGTGGCGAGCCGATCGAGCCGGGCCATCAGCATGTCCTGGAGCGATGCCGGCACGCCCCTCTCGAGCGCGCCGGCGGCGTTCGGCTGATTCTGTGCCTCGATCAAGGTCCGGGCCATCTCTTCGAGAAACAGCGGTATTCCATCGCTCCGCTTCACGATCTCCTCGACGAGGCGCTCCGGCAGCACGTCGGAGTTGGCAAGCGAATCGATCATTTTCTCGGACTCGCGCCTGGTTATGCGATTTAACGAAACCGTCGTGACATGAGGCTGATCCGACCATGCCACGCTGATTCCGGGGCGCGAGGTGACGAGCAACAGCACTGGCAGGGTCTCTGCCCTGTCGACGAGCCGGTTGAGGAACTCGAGCGTCGACGGGTCGCACCAGTGCAGGTCCTCGAAGGTGATGACCGCGGGGCCTTTGGCGCAGGAATCCTCCAAGAGGCTCATAAGCACATCAAAGGTTCGTTCCGTCTGTTGAAGCGCATCCAGGCTCGGCGGGCCTTCTCCTCCATTCGTCGGGATGGAGAGAAAAGCGGCGAGAATCGACAATTGGACCTGAGCGCTCTCGCCGGACCTGGCAAGCATCGCCGTCAGCCTTCGCAATTTTTCGCCCGGATCGAGGTCCGGGCGAATGTCGGCCGCCTGTTCAAGCTGCGTGACCAGAGGGTAAAATGCTCGGTCCGCGTGCGACGGCGAGCACTGGTAGGTCAGGCGCGCATGCGGCCGGTGCAGCAGCTTGGCTCGCACCGCCTCACAAAGGCGCGACTTGCCGATCCCTGGTTCGCCCGAAATGAGAACGACCTGGCCCTCGCCCGCCTCCGCTTTCTGAAATCGCTTCGTCAGTTGTTCCACTTCATCGCCGCGCCCGATAAGCGGCGTATGGAGCCGGCCGTGCAGCGCTTCAAAGCGTGTCTCCTTGGCGGCCTTGCCCAGGACACGTGAAGCGCGTACGGGCTCCGGAAAACCCTTCAAGCGGTGTTCGCCAAGATCGGCAGTCTCGAAGAGGTTGCCAAGTAGCTGTCGCGTGCTGGCGGCGACCACGACAGTTCCGGGTTCCGCGATGCCTTGTAGCCGCGCGGCCAGGTTCGGTGTTTCGCCGACCACGGCGCTCTCGCGCGCCGTTCCAGTGCCAGTCGTTTCGCCGACCATTACTAGACCTGTCGCGATACCGACACGAGCTGCCATAGGTCGTCCAATGGCGGTATCCAACGTCGAGACTGCCAATGTCAGTTCAAGACCCGCTTCGACGGCGCGCTCTGCATCGTCCTCATGTGCACGCGGCCAGCCGAAATAGACCAGCACGCCGTCGCCCATGAACTTGGCGATATGCCCATCCCATCGCCCCACGATTTTTGTGCAGCTTGTGTGATAGGAACGTATTACGTCGGCCACATCCTCGGGATCGAACTCGACCGAGAGAGGCGTCGAACCCACTAGGTCGCAGAACATCACCGTAAGCTGGCGGCGTTCGGGCGACACTTCTTGCGAGGGCTCAGCCGATGTGACCGGCGCAGCGGCCCCTTCGTGACGCTGCCCGATGTCAGGCGCTGAAAGGCTGGCGATCGCCCTCAGAAGCCTGCGCCGATCACCTACCGCGGCAACGCCCAACTCCTTGAGATCATCGCTCGTCAGGCTGGGCAGCACGTCGGCATCAATTTTGTTGTTGGCAAACGCTCCCACGTATTCGCCAAGACCTTGGCTCTCCAGCCACTTGGCGATGTCGCGCATGGCGGTTCCTCAACTGGACCTGGCTAAAGTCGAACGAATTGCGGGCCGATCCCAGGAGCGGCATTCTCGCTCGCGCTGTGTCGGCCATGCAAGTCAATTGTCTGTCGCCTGCCTAGCTCTGAACCGTTCCTAGCGCCCATCGGTGCGCCCGATCGCATCTCCGGAATCTGAACATTCGGGAGTTCAAGGAGCTTGGTGCCAGAGAAGGTAAGTCGAATGCCTAAAATGGCTCAAAACCGGGCCGCCTGATCCAGGAGAATGTCCGCGTTGTGCGCCTTTAACTCTCAAAGCGGACCGACGGCTTGCGTGAAGAGTTTCGGGCGCCAGCAGGCGTACGAAAGTCCCCGAGGAAGGAACCCGCGGGCCACAGGCGATGGCTAT
>NZ_JBVVQJ010000090.1:0-3922 GCF_055811475.1 Mesorhizobium sp. WSM4829
TTCTTGCCATTGGCGTTGACCCTCCGTTGCGTGCTGTGCGGTGGTCCGAGCGTAAGCAGGCATCAGCTTGTTATCACCGCCTGACCTCAGACTTGGCGGTGAAGTTATCATTGTCGGTGACCTGCGGTTGAAAAGATTCGCTAAGTTTCCGTTTAAGGTTGTTTCAACGCTTAACACTGCAGCCCTTGCAGCGGGGTCGCGCTCTGACAAAGCAGCGTGCTGGCGTTCCGGCGAAGCAGCTGTGGCGCATTTTGTCAGGCCCGGAGAGTTCTGGTGTCCGCCCGCGCCCGCGGCGTCGTTGATCCTTCTTCTCGATCGCCGAGCTCAACGCGGCGATCGCCGAACTGCTCGAGGATCTGAACAATCGGCCGATGCGCCATGTCGGCCAAAGCCGCCGCGAACTGTTCGAGGAGATCGAGCGGGCTGCTTTGAAGCCGCTGCCGGCGGCACCGTTCGAATACCCGAGTGGAAGTCGGCGAAGGTCCATCCTGACCACCATGTCAAGGTCGACAAGACCTTCTACTCGGTGCCCGTCGAGGTGCGGCTCACTCGTCGAGTGGTCGAGATCTTCCACGATTGACATGAGACCCTGAAGGCACTCCAGTTTTGGGTAGAGTCCGTATCGACCAAGGAGAGGACGAATGAACGTTCACGGTTTACGGAAGAACAGGTCATTGCGATTTTGAGGGAGCAGGAGGCGGGAATGAAGACCGCCGATGTTTGCCGCAAGCACGGGATCTCGGAAGCGACTTTCTACAGTACAAGGCCAAATTCGGCGGTATGGACGTTTCCGACGTCCGCAAGCTGAAGGCTTTGGAAGAGGAGAACGCCAAGCTGAAGAAGCTGCGGGCCGAGCAGATGCTGGACAATGCCATCCTGAAGGATGTCGCAGCCAAAATGGTGACGCCCGATGGAAAGCGATGCGCTGTGGCCCACGCGTGCGAGCAGCATGGGGTGAGTCAGCGTCGGGCGTGCAAGGCTCTTTCGTCGATCGCTCAAGCATTCGCTATACAAGCATCCGGTCGGATGATGCCGTCTCTCGCGCTGCGATGAAGACGGTGGCTGCCGAACGACGCCGCTTCGGCTACCGGCGCATCCGCATCATGCTTGGACGGCAAGGGATCGTGACGAACCAGGAGAAGCTGCGGCGGCTTTACCGGGAGGAGAAGCTGCAGGTCCGCAAGCGTGGCGGCCGCAAGCCGGCCTTGGAAACAAGAAGGATGATCGCGCCGGCGCGGATGAACGAGCGCTGGAGCCTGGACTTCTGTCGGCCATTGGCAACAATACGCGCGAAACCGCATCCGCGATTCGTTCAGTCACTGACCCGTCGGCGCGGCTCGGAAAAACGCGATTGAGGTTCAACCCGTCGAGGGGAGTATTGCGGCTCCATACCTCCACGGCCAATGGATTAAGCACCGGTAGGACGATGACTCGCCCACAGGTTTGCGCTTCTGGCAACACTTAATAACCCGTCGCGCAACAATTGGCCCCTCCAATTCATTGCCATGATTTCCGCCGGTGACAAGAAGACGCGGCCCCTCTCCATTATTAAGACTGAAGACCGGGAGTGAAAGCTCCCCACGGTCGGTATCTCCCGGGACAACAAGATACCCCGTGCTCAAGCCGGATGTATCAAGATCGAACGTAAGATGTGGTGCTTTGCTCATTGTTCAATCTATTTGTAAGTAACGGGCGACCTTGGCGGCGGGTTTACGATAGCTGTTGCGCGTTTATTTCTCCCGCTCTGGAAGTATGCGCCTGGCGATATTCCA
Organism: Mesorhizobium sp. WSM4829; assembly: GCF_055811475.1. Taxonomy (NCBI): domain Bacteria; kingdom Pseudomonadati; phylum Pseudomonadota; class Alphaproteobacteria; order Hyphomicrobiales; family Phyllobacteriaceae; genus Mesorhizobium; species Mesorhizobium sp. WSM4829. Next base: position 1,773 of record NZ_JBVVQJ010000090.1, read on the forward strand.
TTCGCCATATAATGTCCCGGACCGGGCCATCGCATTTTCAGATAGCTGTCGATGGCGGTGCCACCCTGAACTTGCGTCCGGGATGCCGCAGGCGTTCTGCCTTACGGATTGACTTCAGGCCATGGCTCCCGCGACAGCTTTCCACTTCGCAACCGCTTGGATGGTGAACGCGGCTTTGGAATTTGCCAAGCGTTGTGAACGGGGGTGGACCAAAGATATTTCCATTGGCGGAGAAGACAGAGACGAAGCGCTGAAGACCTCTCGCGATCGAAAGCGCTCCATCGTTCACTTCCGCTTTCGCAGCGGCACATGTGAATTCTCGGCGCGGTTGTTCAGGCCCTTGTGGATCGATGTCGACATTCGTCATAACCTGGCGGCGCGCCGCACCATACGAGCGCAGCTTGTCGGTGATCATCCGTCAGTGCCCTGCTTCTTCAGAAGCCCGGGTCAGCAATCGTCTGGCTGCTTGGTGCTGCGGCGGTTTTTGACAACTAGTGCCCTGCCCCTCCGCGCCACTGACGAGACCCTGCGCACCATCGCCGCCTGCACTTGGGTGTCGTTTTGCCTCACGCCGCGCTCGATCAGCATTCCTCAACAAGACATAGATTCAGCGGAAACCGAAAATAGAACCACCGCTTAAGCGATGATCAGAGGCGGGAAGCGATATGGCTTGTAGCTCTGACTGGCGCGTTGACGGACGTGCGTCTATCGCGATAGCTTAGCTCCTCCCAAGCCGTTGCCATGACATCACCCCTGCCCGACATAAGCCATTAACACGTCGCCGTTCATCGCGCCGTCGTAGACTCCGCGCTGCCTCAAGTCGCAGGTGCTTGGCGCGCTCGCTGAAGGCCCAGCGCCGATCGCCACCCCGCAACGTAAAGGGTCACTAGAATAAACAGTGGCAAAAGGATCAACATTGTCGCCACCGCGGCAATTGTCGGGTCGATCTGGTGGCGAATGTCCTCCCACATCTTTAGCGGCAGGGTGCGGATTGAAAGCCCTGCTATAAGTGAGGTGATGACGACCTCATCAAACGAGGCGAGGAACGCGAACACAGCGCCGCCGATGATGCCCGGACGGATCAGTGGCAGCGTCACCCGCATAAATGTAAGGAACGGTCCCGCGCGCATGCTCATAGCTGCCTGCTCCAGCTGCGGGTCGAAATTCGCCAAGGTAGCGGAGACTATCACGACGACATAGCCGATAGCGCCGACGGTATGCGCCAAGACTATGCCGGTCATCGATCCCAGCAGCCCGAGTTTGACCAGCCCGAGATAGGTTGCGATACCGACGACGATAACTGGAAATGTAATTGGCGTCAGCATCGCCATGGTCAAAAAGCTGCGCAGCCGGCGACTTGTGCGGGTAAGGCCGTAGGCAGCAAGGGTGCCGACGATGGTCGACAGGGTGGCAACCACAATGCCGATCTGGACGCTGATCCAAACGGCTTCGTACCAGGCCGGATCGCTGAAGAAAGACCGGTACCACTGCAGTGAAAAGCCCGAGGGCGGGAATTCCAAATACTTGCCCGCGCTGAATGACATTATGACGACGAGAATTTCGGGAAACAACAGGTAGAACATGACCAACGCGAGGAACAGCACGCCAACCACCTTCGACCAGCGGCTGTCATGGCCGGCCTGGAAAAGTTGCGCCACCCAACGCTCCCTCCGACGAGGAGCGAGAAACTCACCGAGATAGCGTAGCAGCGGGCCAAATGAAGGAAGCCGATTCACCCAAGAGTTCTGCACTTGTTGCAGTTTACGGTCCTGCGCACCGGAGAGATCAAGTCCGAAGACGGAGAGCACGACGATGGCGACTGCCAGGAGGATAAAAGCTGTGGCGGCAACACGAGCCATATTAAAGGATGTCTTGACCTGGGACGCGATGAAGGTCGACAACATGGCGTCGCTCAACCCGCCGAGGGCAGCCGGCGTGATGTAGAATCCGAGGCAGATTACAAAAACCAACAGGGACCCGCTGCGTACGCCCGGCATGCTGAGTGGCAAGAAAACGCGCCAGAAGGCGGCAAAAGGCCGTGCACCCATGCTACGGGCAGCCGCCATGAGCGACTTGTCGATGCCCATCATGACGCTGACCAGAGGCAGGATCATCATGGGCAGCATAATGTGAACCATGCCGATATAAAC
>NZ_JBVVQJ010000091.1:0-3439 GCF_055811475.1 Mesorhizobium sp. WSM4829
AACCGCAATTATGCTCAGGCCAGGATTATGCGCAGTTTGTGTGCGCGACGTTCGGGATGCGAGCGGATGCCGGGCATCCCCCAGCAGGCCGGGCGACCGTAGGTTTACATAATCCTGATCTCCTCTGCGCGCCAACCGTAGAGGAGATCGTCATGAACCAAATCAAACTGCAGCCGGCGCCCCGTCAGTGGCTTGAGAACAGCCCGTTGGGGCCATTCTCGGAGCGCTATCTTGAGCACCTGGGCCGTGCCCGCTATGCGCCCAGCACCGCACGTGTTTATCTGTGCTGCATTGCCCATTTCGCCCACTGGATCTCGACCGAACGGCTCGCGTTAGAGTCCATAGGCGAAGCCGCGCGAGTTCGGTTTATCAGCGAGCATCTTCCCGTCTGTGACTGCCCTTATCCGGCCCGTCGCTTGCCGCACGAACTCAGGGCGGCCATCACGCATTTGCTTGCAGTGCTGCGTGCCGAAGGCGCCATTCCCGCAGCTACCGCACACACCACACATGGCGGGGAATTGGCGGCATTCCGGGCCTACATGCGCGATGTCGGCGGGTTAGCCGTCAGCACACGAGCGAGGCGCGAGCGGATTCTTCGACGCTTTCTTGAGGAACAGTTTCCGGAAGGGGAGATCTCTATCGCCGGCCTTGAGCCGGCGCGTGTGAGACGCTTCATCCTCGGCGAACTGCAGGGCTGGACGACCGCCACCATTCGCATTGTTGGGGGTGCGATCAGCTGCTATCTCCGGTTTCGGCAGATGATGGGCGACGACGTTCAGCATCTACTCGGCGCAATCCCTCGCGTTGCATGCTGGCGGCTGAGCAGCTTGCCGGATGTGCTTTCCGACACGCAGATTGAGATTCTGCTCGCTTCATTCGACAAGGATTTCCCGTCGCGCCGGAGGGCCTACGCCATGGTCCGGTGCCTGACCGATCTTGGGCTCCGAACCAGTGAGGTTGTGCAACTGCAGCTCGGCGACATCGATTGGCGGCAGGGTACGATCCGCATTTCCCGGTCAAAGGGCCGGCGTTTCGACGTCCTTCCCTTGCCGCCCGAGACGGGTGACGCGATCGCTGCGTATCTGCGGCATGAACGTCCACCGAGCACGAACCGCGCAATATTCGTACGCCACGTCGCGCCCTATGACCTGCCGATCCAAAAAGACGTTGTAAGGCGCGCCGTTTTCGCCGCCTACAAACGTTGCGGCTGGTCTCAGACACGCGTTCATATCCTCCGGCACAGCGTCGCCAGCCGCATGCTGAACGCTGGTGTGCCCATGAAGCAGATCGCCGATATCCTGCGCCATCGGAGCATCGACACCTCCATGATCTACACGAAGGTCGACCTTCAGCGGCTGGCGGCGGTCGCTATGCCGTGGCCGGGGAGTGTGGCATGAGCCGGTCGCTGACCATGCAGGCGCGGATCGACGCCTATCTTGTGGAGCGACGTCGCCTTGGATTCTCGCTCGAGACCTCTGGCATAATGCTGCGGTCGTTCGCTCGCTTCGCCGATCTGTCCGGCCATCGCGGCCCGCTGACGACGACGCTCGTGGTCGCTTGGGTTCAGGGGGAGGCGCGGAACGCGACGCCAACCTCCTGGGTGCGCCGCCTCGAAGTGCTGCGGCCCTTTGCCGAGCATGAGAGACGTCTCGACCCACGGAACGAGCTTCCCGTAAGCAGCATATTCGGCAAAGCGCACCAGCGCCGGACGCCACATATCTACACCGACCAGGAGATCGTCGCTCTGCTGCAGGCGGCGCGGCGGCTGCAGCCGCAACACTCCATTCGACCGGCAACATACGAGACCATGTTGGGGCTGATCGCAGCCACGGGATTGCGGATTTCCGAGGCACTCAAGCTCCGATGCGGCGACGTCGACATTGCCGGCCGATGTCTGACCGTGCGCATGACCAAGTTCACCAAGTCAAGGCACGTACCATTTGATGCCAGCGTCGCCGCTGCGCTCTCGCGCTATGTGGCAATCCGCGCCCGCTCCGCTCCGGCCGAGTCGGATGCATCTTTCTTCGTCGGCGCCTCAGGGCAAGTGCCGTCCAAGCGTCAGGTCCATTGGACATTTCAGCAGTTGCGTCGGGACGCAAATATTGTTGCTCGTGGGGCCTATGACGAGGTTCGCATTCACGATCTGCGCCACACCTTCATCTGCCGGCGAGTGCAGCGCTGGCAGAACGAAGGCGCGGATATCGACAATGCCATCGCCGCGCTGGCCACCTATGTCGGCCATGCCAAGGTCTCCGATACCTATTGGTACCTGACCGGCATTCCCGACCTGATGGTCGCGGCCGGCGATCGCTTCGAAGCATTTGCGGCGGAGGAGCGCTGTCATGGGTGAGCAGACAACACCGTCGTTCGCCGCGCTGGTGCAGCGCTTCTTCGTCGAGCATCTGGGCCAACATCGCGCCGTCAGCCCGCGGACCATCGCGGCTTACCGCGATACGTTCCGACTGCTTCTGGCGTTTGCCGAGACGTCAATCGGCAAGCCTCCGAGCAAACTCGCGCTCACCGATCTGAACGCGCGACTGCTGCTCGATTTCCTCGACCATCTGGAGAAGGTTCGCGGCAACAGCGTACGGAGCCGGAACGCGCGGCTTGCCGCGCTGCGAACATTCCTCAAATACGCGGGACATCATGATCTTGACGCCCTCGGGATCATAGAGCAGGCGCTCGCCATTCCGATGAAGAGGGCCGATCGCCCGCTGATCGGCTTCCTGACGCGATCGGAGATCCAGGCCATCCTCGACGCTCCCGACGATGCGACATGGGCGGGGCGGCGGGATCGGGTGCTGTTCAGTCTCATGTACAACACCGGCGCACGCGTCTCCGAGATCATCGGAATCCGCTGCCGCGATATTGTTCTTGAAGGCCAGCCCGCCGTGCACCTGCATGGCAAGGGGCGCAAGGAGCGGTGCGTTCCCTTATGGCGCCCGACAGCCGCCCATGTTCGGCGATGGCAGCGATCGCTGGGAGCAAACGCGCAGGACGGCTTCCTGCTGCCAAACCGCGCAGGCGCGAAGATGACCCGCTCCAACGTCACGCAACGGCTGGATCTCGCCGTCGCTGCAGCACGGCGCCATTTTCCCTCTCTCGCTGGCCGCTTGATCTCGCCCCACGTGATCCGGCACACGACAGCAATGCATCTGCTGCAGTCCGGTGTCGACATCACCGTCATCGCGCTTTGGTTGGGGCATGAAGACACCGCGACCACGCACATGTATGTGGAGGCCGATCTATCCATGAAAGAGCTGGCGCTCGGGAAGTTGCAGCCCCAGGAGGCCAGGCTTGGACGCTACCGACCGCCCGACAATTTGATGCGCTTCCTCGAAGCCCTCTGATTATGTCAAGGTCACCGAGGTGGAAACGGCGACTGGCCCACATCCGCCTCGGCCAACTGCGCATAATCCGGGCCTGAGCATAATTTCGT
>NZ_JBVVQJ010000092.1:0-3226 GCF_055811475.1 Mesorhizobium sp. WSM4829
TCATGCCTCTCTCATGGCGCGGGATTCCCCTGTGCCACAACGCCGGAGGGGCAGAATGCTCGAGTTCTATTTTTCCTATTGTGGGGTGCTCAAGCGCCTGCGTAGCGGTGCACTCGGTGGCGAGATGGATCGCCTCGCGGAGTATTTTTTCGCCGTTGGTTACAAGCGAGCGTCCGCCAAGATTTACCTGAGCCGGATCGCGCGCTTTAGCCAGTTTGCCGCAACCCGCTGTGGTCGGATGCCGATCCATCAAGATGTCGTCGACAGCTATTTATGTACGTTTACTACGGATTCTCCACGCATTGGGGCAGCATCGGCGCTGGGACATGCACGGCGAGTGGCTCCGGAGCGCTTCATTGCTTCCGCTCCCAGGGTAGATGATGATCCGGATACTCCGCTTCTGACCTCATTTTCCGACTATTTGCGCAAGGTGCGAGGACTTGAGCCGAAGACCCGCGAAGGCGTTCTACTGGGCGGCCGCCGCTTTCTGGATTGGTTCCGCCATCATCATCCCGGTCAAAACCTCGAGGCGTTGACGGCTGAGCACGTCCTCGCTGCTGTCGAGCATCGGCTGTCGCTATCGGCGACCACCGGCACCCGCGCGGCAGCGACTTCTCACATCCGAACATTTCTTCAGTTTTTATGTTGGGCTGGCCACCATGACCAGGATCTCGACCGCGTCGTCCCAAGGACGCCTCATTGGCGTTTGGCGCACTTGCCGCCCCGCCTTGCATGGGATGACGTTCGGCGCGCAATCGATGCGATCGGCGCAACGACGCCGGTCGACATCCGCGATCGAGCCGTCCTGCTGCTACTCGCCACCACGGGCATTCGCAACGGTGAGCTACGCGCCATTCAGCTGCAGGATATCGACTGGCGTGCTGGTGAGGTTTCTGTCCGGCGCACCAAGGGCAAGCGGGATCGGGTGGCGCCGCTGCTCGAGGAGACCGGCGCCGCGCTCGCCGACTACGTCCTGCGCGCTCGACCGAAGGTGGATAGTCCGTATCTGTTCCTGTCCTTCACGCCGCCCGTGGCACCATTCAAATGCGCGTCGCCTGTTTCGAGGATCGTGCGGAAGCGGTTGCGACATGGCGGGGTTGAACTCGGGCGGGTCGCAGGTGCGCATCTCCTGCGCCACAGTCTTGCCACCCAGCTCGTCAAGCAGCTAAGGCCGATCAACGAGGTCGCCGATCTTCTCGGGCACCGGAGCATCAACACAACGGCGCTGTACGTAAAGGTCGCGACCTCGCAGCTCGCCGAGGTCGCACTCCCCTTTCCGGGAGGCGTCGCATGACCGCCTTTGCCCAATTCCTCGGCGAGAAGGCCGAGCGTTACATCGAGCTGCGCCACTCCCTCGGCTACGCCTTCAGCAAGCAAGCCGGCACGTTGCGGGCTTTCGTCCGCTACGTTGGGCGCGCTCAGCTCGATGCGCCCGCTACCCGGACGATGGCGCTGGACTTCGTCCTGTCGTTCAGCGGCGCCGCGAACAGCCGCGCCATTCGCCATGGCGTGCTCCGCCGGTTTTACGAGTATCTCGCCGTCTACGACGCCCGGACCGAGGGCTTGGAGCGCAGAGCTTTCCCCAGATCCAGAGCGATTCCGCCTCCGCGTATTCTCAGCGAGGCTGAGTTGACGTCACTCATCGACGCATGCGCCCGCATTTCGCCTAGCATCCCTCTGCGAGGGCGGACGATGGCGACGCTGATCGGATTGTTGGCGAGTTCGGGGCTGCGATCGGGGGAAGTAGTCGGGCTTGATCGTTCCGACGTCGATCTAACCAACGGGGTTCTCCTCGTTCGGAAGACAAAGTTCCGCAAGGATCGTCTCGTTCCAGTTCACGCGACAACCCAGGGTGCCCTTGGTTGCTATGCCCGTGAGCGCGACGCCGCTTTCCCCATATCCAAGGACCAGGCCTTCTTCCTCAGTTCCCGGGGCAACCGCCTCTCGGCGACCGGCCTGCAAAACGGCTTTGCCGAGGCCCGTAAACTCGCCGACTTTGATGGCGGTAAGCCGTTAAGGCCGCACGATCTCAGGCACCGGTTTGCCGTGACCCGCCTCAGCCTCTGGCACCAACAGCGCGCAGACGTTCAGGCGCTATTGCCTTTGCTCGCCACATATCTCGGCCACGTTAGTTACAGCGACACGGCCTACTACCTCACGGGCTCGGCGGAGCTCCTCGCTATCGCGGCTGAGCGTGCCGCCCTCGATGGAGGCGCAGCATGAGCGAACACCTGCTCCTGGCGCCGCTCCTGGAGTCGTATTTCCGCCGGCGCCTGACGAAGCAGCGCAATGCGACTCCCGCGACCGTGGCCAGCTATCGCGACGCCTTGCGCATGCTGATCCTCTTTGCCGCCGACCGGTTGCGTAAGAAGCCGGCGGCGTTGGCGCTCGAAGATCTCGATCGAGACCTCGTTCTCGCTTTTCTCGACGAACTCGAGGAGAAGCGGAACAATTGCGTCGCCACGCGCAACGCCCGCTTGGCCGCGATCCGATCTTTTTTCCACCACGTCGCTGCCGCCGACCCGGCGTCCTTCGGTGTGGCCCAACGCGTGCTGTCGATTCCCATTAAACGGGCGCACATCGAGGTAACGCACCATCTCACCAAGGCCGAAGTGGATACCCTCATCGCGGCGCCCGATCCAAAGACGCCCCGTGGTCGGCGCGACCGAGCCTTTCTGCTCTTCCTGGCACGGACCGGTGCCCGGGTCTCGGAAGCCACCGGCGTCAACGCAAACGACCTTGAGTTGGAGCGCTCTCACCCGCAAGTGCTGCTGCGCGGCAAAGGGCGCAGAGACCGCGTCGTGCCCATCCCTAAGGACCTGGCGCGAGCGCTGACGACCTTGTTGGGCGAGCGCGGGATCACCCATCACGAGCCGCGACCGATATTCGTCGGCGCCCGCAACGAGCGCCTGACTCGTTTCGGAGCGACCCATATCGTGCGGCGTGCGGCCACCGAGGCCGTGCCTACCAGGCCAGCCTTGGCCGACAAGCCCATATCGCCGCACATCTTCCGGCACTCCTTCGCCATGAAGCTTCTCCAGTCCGGCGTGGACCTTTTGACCATCCAAGCCTGGCTCGGGCACGCACAGGTCGCCACGACCCACCGGTATGCCGCAGCGGATGTCGAGATGATGCGCAATGGACTCGAGAAGGCGGGCGTCACCGGCGATCACGGCGTGCGTTTCCGACCAAATGACTCCGTTCTGCAACTGCTGAACTCCATCTG
>NZ_JBVVQJ010000093.1:0-3184 GCF_055811475.1 Mesorhizobium sp. WSM4829
AGGGGTCGGAACAAGATCTGCTTTCCCAGACACGCTAAGCCAGAACGGAGCATGAACATCAGGCGGCGCGAAGGCGGCGCGCTGGCAGCCTGAGCGATCGGAAGCCTTCGGGCATTTGATGCTCGGTATCCCAGGTGTAGATGCCTGTAAGGTTGATGTGTTCCCAACTGAGCGGCGATATGTGCTTCAGCAACATGTCGGGGACGGTTCTGCCCGCCTGTTTCAGATGCGCGACCGCGCGGTCGAGATAAACTGTATTCCAGTGCACGATTGCGCTGACGACGAGATTGAGGCCGGAGGCACGAAAGGCCTGACTTTCGAACGACCGATCGCGGATTTCGCCTCGCTCGTGGAAGAATACCGCTCGCTTGAGCTTGTGGGCGGCCTCGCCCTTGTTGAGACCGGCCTGACACCGCCGACGCAATGCTGGGCTCGAGTACCATTCGATCATGAACAGCGAGCGCTCGATGCGGCCCAGTTCCCGCAGAGCCCTTGCGAGTTGGCTTTCCTTCGGTGACGCCGACAACTTCTTCAGGATTGTAGACGGCACAACTGCTCGGGTGGAGATCGACGCTGCCAGGTGGAGCAGATCATCCCAATGGTCGAGGATCAGGGTGGTGTTGATCGGCGCGCCGATGTGGTTCGACAGCGCCGGATAGGTATCGCCCTTCTCGAATGTGTGGAACTTGCGATCTTTCAGATTGCGTAGCCGAGGCGCAAACCGTTTACCAATCAGGGCGAATAGGCCAAAGACGTGATCGCTCGCGCCGCCTGTGTCGGTGAAGTGCTCCTGTATGTCGAGGGCCGTGTCTTGATCGAAAAGGCCGTCGAGTACATAGGCCGCCTCGCTTTCGGTCGGACTAATGGGCAGGATGCTGAAGTAGCCGTACTGATCGGACAGATGGCTGTAGAACTTCGAACCCGGTTCGCTTCCGTAATGCAGGTTGATGTCGCCACGCTTTGCCGCTCTGTCGCTCGTGCGAAAGAACTGCCCGTCGGATGACGCGGTCGTTCCATCACCCCACAGACGGGAATGCGGGTGTCGGGTGTGCACGTCGGTAACGCATGCTTGTGCAGCACGGTATGTCTCTGAGCGAGCGTGGAATGTGCGCATCCAGCCGATCTGATGGGCGCTGATGCCCTTGGACGCGCTGGCCATACGCTTCGGGCCGAGGTTGGTCGCATCGGCCAATACTCCGGCCAGCATTGCGGATACGTTGCGGGGTGCATCTCCAGTTCGGACGTGGGTGAACTGGTCGGCGAACCCGGTCCATTCGTGCACTTCCCTCAAGAGGTCCGGTACCTCAACCAGCGGATAGAACTCGGAGATCTCGGCGTTCAATTCCTCGACGGCCACGGGAACATCGCCGGCGGTTGGTGTGACGATCAGCGTCCCGGCTTCGAGGCGAACGCCTTCAAGCTTTCGAACTCGTGCCCTATGGGCAAGGCGTTTGAGGTTGAAGTCCAGCAGTTGGCGAGCTTCAGCCAACCAGGCCGCTCCATCAGCTTGCACGCCAAGGCCAAGTCGGTCTTCTTCCTTCATCGCAGTGAAGGTTGGTCGGGGCATGAGGTGCTCATCGATCGGGCGGAACGAGCGGCTGCCGTCGACCCAGACATCGGCCGAACGAAGCCTGTCTCGCAAGGCGGCGAGTGTTGCAATTTCATAAAGACGGCGGTCTGGCTTTTCCCTGTCCGAAGATGAGTTTCCGATCGGCTTGGCTGAGGTGCGTGATCGGGGCGCGCTCCGGGAGTGTCCGGCGCCTCTCCGAGTAGAGGCGTCTCAGCACACCGACCGCCGCAAGAAGTGGATCGTGTCGGCGGGCCGAGCGGAACGTGAATGCCTGCAGGAACGCACCCGCATATTTGTGGACGGTCGCATACTGCTCGGCTGCTAAAGCCAGAGGTGAAGTCTCGTTGTCTTCGACCATAGCGGCCAGCTCGGGCTTCATCCGAAGCAGTCGTGTCCAGCCAATTTCGCGGTCGAGCGTCTCGATCGCATCGTCGCCATTGTCATTCGCCGCCTGGAGGGCGGATATCGTATCGAGGAACATTCGCAGTATCTTTGAAGTCTCCGGCCGCGCGTCCATGTGACGCTGTTTCTTGCGACTGTTGGCTTGTGAGAACAGCCGCCCAACCAGCTTGATGAACATCGTTACGGCATCGTCGGTGAGTTTCTGACCGAGTTTGATGACCTGCGCCATGATCGTCGCACGCCGGCGATTTGCGCCGAAATCTGTGGCGAGCCACGCAGGAGTGGCGTCACCTTCCCGAATGATCTGATCCCAGCGTCCAGATGAAATACGCGCCTGCAATTGAGGATCGATTTCGAGCGTATGCAGGAAGGCAATCCGTTCGGTCAGTCCAATTAGGTTCGAAGCACCGGGCGCGTCCGGCGCTGATCGCAGCCAATGGAATCGCGTTTGACCAATAGCTGGATCGACGTGGAGCAGAGCGTCGAGCGCTTCCAACTTCTCGGCGGCGATATCTTCGAGGAGTGTGATTTCTGCGCGTCGGCGTGCGATGGCGCGACCGGCCAATCCAATCGTCTCGATCGCCGCCTGAGAAGGGAGTAGTGCCCCGCGCTGCCGAAACGCAGATATCACCGCGGTGACGATCGGGTACCCCTTGTCCCCGGCAGCCGCTGCGTCGATAGCAGCCAGAAGTGCTGCACGCCGGTCGTTCTTGTTGGCTATGTGTAGGCTGAGATGTTCGGTCAGGAAGCGGCTGTGCTCGAAACGTGTCTGCACTCGACGCGCGTAGATGGCGTAATCCTGCGAGTCTACTCCGAGCTGGTCGGCCAAGTAGCGGATGACCGTCGCATGAGGCTGCTCGTCTTCTCCCAAGAGACGGCCAGTATGACGCATGACGCAAAGCTGGACGCCGAAGCCCAGTTTATTATGCGGGCGGCGACGCACCTCACATTCCAACCGGTCAATTGGATCGAGAGTGTAGTGCCGGAGCAGACTATCCTCGTCAGCCGGGAGGCCAAAAAGAACCTTTGCCTCTGCCGCATTGACTAGCCTTCTTCGGCCCATTCGTTCGCTCCTCGCTACGAAGGAGCCGAGCTTATGGTCGCTGCAAGATCGATCGCAATCGAGTTGGTAATCTTGTCCAGAGGACAAACAGATGTTCGTGCTTCGTTCGACCTTAGCGTGTCTGGGAAAGCAAATCTTGTTCCGACCCC
>NZ_JBVVQJ010000094.1:0-2934 GCF_055811475.1 Mesorhizobium sp. WSM4829
CACTGCGCGACATCCTTCGTCCGCAACTTTTGGCAGCGCGCGCAAAGAAGCTCACCGACGACGCATGGGAGAAGCGGCTGATTGCAGTGCGACGTGCAGTCGAAAATATCTGAGATTCATCTGGTATTGCCAAATTGTTGCTGGATGCATGTGAGCAGTTGGTCGAGGATCAGGCAACCATTGCAGTGGAGTAGTCAGCCCAGAGGTTGAACGCGTCAGCCCCGGCGTGGCGATAGGATGCAGCGGACAGTTTGTGGGGACTGGGTGAACGTCGCATCTATCCATTTGCCCTAGATAGTGTGTTGCATACTGAAACGGCAAGCACGTGCAGTTAATGTCGTTATCAGCGCCCGATCATGCAGAGAATCGCTCCTGGCGACGAAAGCACTTCTTCAACAAAGCCTGCCGCGCCTGGTCTTCATCGACGAGACGTCGACCAAAACCAAGCTGACCAAACGCACGGGCCGGTCGCCCAGGGGCGAGCGCTACAGGACGCATGCTCCCTTCGGCCAATGGAAGACGCAGACCTTCATCCCGGCCTGCGCTGCCACGGCATGACCGCGCCGTGGATCGTCGATGCCCCGATGAACGGCCGGCGCTTCGAGAGTTGGGTCGAGACGCAACTGGCACCCGAACTTAAGCCCAGCGATGTCGTCATCCTCGACAATGTCCACAAGAGCGAGCGGGCCCACGAACTGGTGCGCCGACGCGGCGCATGGTGCTGTTCCTGCCGCCATACTCGCCTGATCTCAACCCCGATCGAAATGGCTTTCTCGAAGCTCAAGACGCTGCTGCGCAAGAAGGCAGCCAGAACCTTCCAGGCGCTCTGCACTGAGCTCGGCGACATCTGCGACCTCTTCGACCCCACTCAGTGCCGAAACTTCTTCAAAGCTGCTGGATATGAGGCCGATTAATCGCGACACGCTTTTAGTTCAAGGACCTGTCCGCGCTCAGGACATGAGGCGGCGATGTTACGTTGTCTGCATATAAACGCGTTGAGACCTGCGGCCGCTGATGTCAGCGGAATTTCCATTGCGCCATGGCCTGCAGGCGATGAATATGTGTAGCGAGAGCGGAGCGTTTTGAGCGGGGCGGGACGAAGAGATTGCGCAGAGCCGAGAAGATCGAAACGAAGCGTTGCAGTGCCCTTGTGCGACCGATGGTCGACGTCCGGCATCACCTGTCGCCTGGCTGCTCCATAGGAGAGCAGCTTGTCGGTGATCATGGGCTTCGGCGCGACGCCTTGCTTCTTCAGCAGGGGACCGGTGGCGATCACCTTGGCGCCGGCGGCCCTTAGCCATTGAATGGCGGTCACCCCAATTCCGGAGGTCGCGCCGGTTGCGGCAGCCTGCACAGCATCCATGGCCTCATGTATACCGGCGAGCGGTACGATCCGTCTCTCCATAAAGTTGATGGCGTATTCCTCCGGCATTTTAAGGCGAGCCGCGGCAAAGTCGGTCCGCACCACCGTGAGCGACAAGGCCACACCCTTTCCGTGCAGCATCGCCAGCATATTGTTCCGCCCTTGCCTATGAACCTACCTTAGATGGTAGTAGCGTTACTTGGTGTTCTTTAGTACTTGCCTAGTTCCGATTTCAACCAGAAAGCGCAGTTGCACCTGATGTCCGATACGCTCGAATTTGAGATGTGCAGCTCTATGAGACGTAAATGTGATTGGAGGTGAGCATGGCAAATCAAGCAAACGGCTCGACGGAACCGGGTATTGATGGGGGAGCGAACCGGCGGCAAGCGTTGTTGATTGCAAAGGCGGAGGTGACGTTCGGGCTGCCTGACCGCGCCAAGGCGCAGATGGCGGCGGCGCCAACCGCAGCATCCCAAACGGCGGCAGTCGACGATCTGACGCTCGAAACCGTGCTCGGACCGGCCAAGGGGAAAGACATTCAGAAGGCGCTGCCGCACGAGCATTTGTTCTGCGATTTGTTGGGCCCGACCGATCCAAACTATATGAACGTCGACTGGTCCACCGTCTCGGGCGCCTGCATCAATGGCGCGGCCGAGTGGCGGGGACAGGGCGTCAATCTGGTGATCGACCCAACCAATCTCGGCATCGGCCGGAACGTACTCCTGCTGAGGGATGTGTCGCGCGCGACCGGCCTCAACATCGTCTGCTCAACCGGCATCTTCAAAAGCCTCATCCCGCCGCAGTATCGGGGCCTCTCGGTGGATAGGATCGCCGAGCGTTTTGTCGAAGAACTGACGAAGGGATGCGATGGAACCATGATACGCGCAGGCTTCATCAAAATCGCGACCACTGAAGAAGGCCCGACTGAGACGGACACGATATTCCATCACGCGGCAGCGATCGCCGGACGCGAGGTCGGCTGCACAATCAGCCTACACAGTCCACTAGCGGGCCCCACAAAGAGCGTTGTCGCCACGCTGGAATCCAAGAAGTTTCCGCTCGACCGCTTAGTCTGGATGCATGCCCAACTGTCCCCTATAGACGACCACAAGGCAATGGCCTGCCGCGGCGCCACGGTCCAGTACGATGGGATCAGCGCCCATTCTGATCCATTCTTCACAGACGACGCCTCGATGCTCGACCGAATCGAGGCGATGGCCAAAGCCGGCTTCGATAAGCAGGTCCTCGTCTCAGTCGATGCCGCAGTCGCAATGAATCCGCAGAAGTGGCAGTCCGGTGGCCACGCCAGCCATATTCACCGCAATTTCGCGCCGCAACTCGTAGAACGCCTTGGTGAGGTTCTGGCCAACCAGATTCTCCGCGACAACGTAATCCACGCCTATCGACGCGCCGACAAGCTCCCCAGTGCCGCAGTGATGGAGTGGGAACCACGGCCGCCTTTTGACTTAGAGTGATTGAGCCGGAAATCAGCAATAGAAGGCAAAAAACTGAAGTTTTATCGTTTGGAAGATTCGACGTTTAAACACGGGTAAGCTCAGAACCGTGAACTG
>NZ_JBVVQJ010000095.1:0-2878 GCF_055811475.1 Mesorhizobium sp. WSM4829
CGTCTCCATGCTTGGCACGACGCTTTCGCCGCTGCGGTGCCTGCCTTCGTTGCGACTGCGCCGCGTGATGAATAGGCTGAGTCGCCTTCTTCGTCCAAAGTCCATCGCTTTGGGAAGCAATACGCGAAAACACTCGCCCGCTACATGAGCGCGGTGGGCTATTCTGGCGATGTCTGGCCGGTGCACCCTGAGAAGGACGAAGTCGCCGGGGTCAGAGCCTACCGCTCGGTGGCGGATCTGCCTGGCGTACCGAATGCCGCCTTCGTAGCAGTTAACAGGCATCTGACGATTGAGGTGGTCGGTGCGCTGGCAGAGCGCGGCGCGGGAGGGGCATTATGCTATGCAGCCGGCTTTCGGGAAACCGCCTTCCATGACCAGGTCGGGGAGCGTCTTCAGGCCGAGCTCGTTGCCGCCGCAGGCGACATGCCGATCATTGGCCACAATTGCCATGGGATGGTCAACTACGCCGACGGCGTTTTGTTGTGGGTGGACAATCATGGAGGCATGAGACTAGCGCCGGGAGCGCGTAGCGCCGGCATCGTCACGCAGTTGGGTAGCATCGGCGCTAACCTGGCGAGCCAAAGGCGTGGCCTTTCTTGTCCGGCGTCGGAGCAAAACGGCCGAGGCTCTAATCAGCCGCTGGATGACAGTTCAGTGGCATGTATGGACGGCCTGCGCATGGCAAGGGCTTTCTGACGTTGCTGACAGATTGGTCGGGTGCAGGCATGTATTCGGCCTTTGAGTGCGGCCTGTTGATGCCGCTGGCCCTGATGAGTCCGCTGATCGGCTCCCAGACAGGTCAACGCGCTTTTTATGCGGCACCCACTGAGCGGGTTTGTCCGATACCGGCTCGACCGTGCGTCATCACACCATCAGCACTCACCAATCTGCGCATCCTTCTCGGCTGCTCAAACGGCGGCCGAAGCCTCAAAGCGTCGGCCGGACGTAGCGCCCAACCACCCGCGCCATTTTGTTCGCCAGGGCGACTGCGACGACGTTGTATGTGGGAGCGGTGGCCGTCCACCACATCAGGTCAGCATCCAAGCGATCGCGGAGTGGAAAGCTGTGGGGGGAGCCATGGCCTGAGATCCATCCGCAAGGCAGAACGCCTCCGGCGTCCCGGACGCAAGTTAAGATGATATCGCCCATTTACGGCATGATCACTTCAGAACAGCCATCAGCTCGGCAAATATTCGGGGCTCCAGCTTCGCTGGCTTGGCCCGCAGCGAAAAGCTCTATGATCTCTCGCTCGCTTGTATGGGGTAATCTTTGTCAACGTGATCTTTCAGTCGTTCCGTCTCCTTGTTCAGCTGTGGCGCCCATTTGTTCCTGCTTTGGCGACTTGCCCTTGATGGTCACGAGCACGGCGGCAGCGTTACATTGAGCCGGCAGGTGCCTGGTCGTAGAGGTCTACAACTTGCAAACCGAGTGGAGCTCGCCATCAGGCGCCGTAACTGCGCCGCAAGCTTGTATGCGGATGATCCCCACGGATCAAAAACCATGATGCAGCCATACGCATCGGCGGCGAAGCTCCGGGCAGTGGGCCCATTCAGCGCGGCGTCGTAAGCCATGTGAGCGACCGGGATCACCACCACCTCGGATCGTTATCGGCAGACGCTATTGCAGCTGCCAAACTTCAATGCTCGTCCTGTCGAACGCTCCTCCATGCTTTATTCCGGACGCAGGGCTACTCCCGTCGGGATCTCGCCGGTCGTGACAAGTCGCCAGAATGCAATCAGTAGCTTGCGCGCCAAAGCCACGATCATTGTCTTGCGCGGACCGCCACGGCTTTCGGCCGTTCTCGCGCAAACCAGTGCGCCAGCGCGCTGTCCTTTTGGAATTGGAGGAACCGCCAAGCCAACAGGATCATGCCGTAGCGGACGCGAGCGTTGCCGGCCCGCGCAAGACCTTTCTCGCGCCTGCGTTGGCCGCTCTCATCCGGCGCCCCGGTAAGTCCCGCATAGCGGGCGACGGCTCTCCGATCGCGCAGGCCGCGTGAGAGAATCTCGTTCACCAGCATGTCCGCAGTCTCGATACCGATGATCTGCGCAAGAAGGCGAACCATCGCGAGCGGACCCTTCTCCGTGTCCAGAACCGCCGAGAGCTGCCGCAGCCGTTCCTGTTCGATCTCGTGGATTTGTTCACGCAACAGGTGAAGCCGTAGGCGTCCGGCGATTCTGGATATCAGGAACCGCGTGCGGCAGAGGCTACCTCGATCGCTGCCGAGATCGTTCTCGCATTGCCTCACGGAGATTGTTACCGCGCGGCTTCGTTGCCCCTAAAATGTTACCGTGAAGTCGCATTCCGGCATGATGCCCTCGCCATGAGGGAGGGATCTTAAAGACGAACATAACGAATGCCATGCGCAAGTAACTCACCAAATCTCTAAAAACTCGAGAGCCTGCCGTCACGACAGCGAGTTTCGTCGTCGGCGGCAAGAGCGGCGTCAGCGTGAGCCCTCGTCTCGAAAAGGAGCGCGCTCGTGCCGATGTCATATCAAAATGTCGAAGAGATACTACATGTCGTGTAAATTCATAATACATATATAAATTAGTTAACAAAACCTCTAGTAAAATTTAACAAACATTGACTTCCTGCATTTGCTTACCGCTGTTATGTTGTCTGCCGATAGATTAGGCCGAATCGGCAACTATCTAATGCGAGAAGTCTCAGGATAGATATATACATCGGCTCGAAGTCTATATGATAAGTGACGCACAGATTAAAAGTGGCAGCTTAAAGCGAAATATTTGTGGGAGTGTTTTGACAGATGGAACAAATCCCTGGCAAGGCCAAAGTACTGCTTAACGTTGTAAAGAGTTCACTTGAGCCGTCGTATCGGCTAATTTGCTTCCCGCATGGGGGGGGTAGCGTCCAG
>NZ_JBVVQJ010000096.1:0-2704 GCF_055811475.1 Mesorhizobium sp. WSM4829
GCTCAACGCAGGCGCAACGACCGGTTCTTGATCTCTACCTTATCCGCGGGCGCCCATCCCGCGCAGCGGGTTCGTTCTGCGTGCCCAGCCCGACGTTTGGCCCGATCTCCTGACGGCTCCCTGTCAGGAGGGCCGTGCTAAACTTCTCCCACGATTGCTGAAGAACAAAAGGTCTTTGACTATCACGATATCGCCGTTTCTCGTCGCTCTCGGATCCAAGGCTCCGCCAGCCGACCGGGCGAAAGACATGCACCTGTACGGGTGGCTGATCGGAAGCTGGGAATGGACACCATACGTCATCTCGATGACGGCACGACCGAGGAATCAACCGGAGAAATCCATTTCGGCTGGGTGCTGGAAGGTCGCGCCATTCAGAATATCTGGATCAGGCCCAGACGCCCTGCGCCGTCCACCATGTATGGAACGACCTTGCGTATCTTCGATCCCGACATCGGGGGCTGGCACATCATCTGGAACGACCCGCTCAACCAGGACTACTCGCGCCAGATTGGACGAGCCGAGGGTAAGGACATTGTCCAGATCGGCGAGGATTCGCGCGGCCTCAAAGCGCGGTGGCGTTTCACCGAGATCGCGGCCGACAGCTTCCATTGGATCGGCGAGGAAAGATCGTCCGGCAACGATCCGTGGCAAATCACCTGCGAGCATTTTGCCCGCAGAACGGATCCTTGAAACCTTGGGCCGGTCCAGCAGAAACTGGCCCTTCCCTTTCCATCTAAGTGAAGCCGCTTTCGGCTCTCTGGACGGGGCCGGATGCGGACCATTATCGCGCATCATTTGGCCGTCCGATCGCAATCAGGAAAGGGTTACGACAATGAGCAAAAAGCACTTTTTGCGTGGCATGGCCACGGTGAACTTCTGGGCCGACGACGTGGCCGCGGCGCGCGACTGGTACGCGGAGCTGTTCGGCGTCGAGGCGTACTTCCAGCGGCCCGATGCGGAAAACCCCGCCTATGTCGAGTTCCGAATCGGCGACGACGAGGACGAGTTCGGCATCATCGACCGCCGCTACGCACCAGCAACGATGCAGCCCGGTCCGGGCGGCGCCATACTGCTGTGGCAGGTCGACGACATCGAGGCGGCGTTCGCTCGGCTCAAGGCCATAGGCGCCACGGAGTACGATCCGATCAACAAGCGCGAGAGCGACTTCGTCACCGCCTCGGTGGTCGATCCGTTCGGCAACGTATTGGGTATCATGTACAATCCGCACTACGTCGAGATGCTCGAGTCGCGGACAGCGTAGGCAGACGAGGCCGCGTTCGCATGGGCTTGGCCGGAAGGAGGGCGGTAGGCTGAACGTATTCAACGCAGACAAGGCCGGTGCGGCCGGTATCATGCTCGCGACGCTTGTTGGCGTGGCCGCGATGAGTCAGGTGTTTCGTACTATTGCGGCCATCGTCGCCCCCGGACTGCAACGTGAATTCGGACTCTCGACCGAAGAACTCGGCATCTACGCCGGCGCCTTCCATCTGTCCTTTGCCCTCGCCCAGATCCCGATGGGCCTAGCGCTTGACCTTTATGGCGTGAGAAAGACCGTTGGTTCGGCTTTCCTCCTTGCAGTAGCGGGAGCGCTCCTGTCGTTCATTGCAACAGGCTTCCCAGTTTTGATGCTGGGGCAGTTGCTCATTGGCATCGGCTGCGCACCAGCCTTTGTGGGATCGCTGTTCTTTGTAAGCAAACATTTTTCTGAAAAGAGTTTTGCCCGAGTATCGGGCTTGGTTCTCAGCTTCAGCGGCCTTGGGTTACTGGCCACTGGCACGCCGCTGGCATGGGTAGTCGAACATTGGGGCTGGCGCAGCGCTTTTGTGGTGACAGGCGCCGTTGCGGCGGCAAACTTGGTCTGCATCCTGGTCCTCGTTCGGGATGATCACGGCAAGAACTCAGGCGACATCGCAGGCGCAATTCGAGAGACACTTGCGATCCTGAAAGAACGGCAGACCAAGGGCATCGTTGCGCTCGGGCTCGTTGGTTATCCGTCCTACATCGCGCTGAGGGGCCTGTGGGCGACACCCTTGTTCATGGAGCGACACGGCTTCACACTGACGGGCGTCGGGAATGTGCTTCTCGCCTCGTCGGTCGCGACCTTGGTTGGCCCACCGCTATTCGGTCTGGTGCGGGCGAAAGGACGCTCACGGCGATACCTGATCTGCGCGAGCATGGCCACTTCCGCTGGGATTTTCCTTATCCTTGCAATCTCCGCCAACTGGATCGTCAATGCTACGATGTGCGTTGCGCTTGGGGCGCTCACCGGCTTCACGATCTTGCAGTTCGCAGACACTAAGAGTGCATATGATCCTCAGGTCGTCGGCCGGGCATTCGGAATTCTGAACACAGCTGTATTCCTCGGCGTTGCCATCATGCAGGGCGCAACTGGATGGGTGGCGTCCACCGCGAGCACGTTTAGCCCCAATCAATTCGCTGCTGTCTTCGCGTTCATCGCCGCGGCGTGCCTGCTGGCCATGGTCGCCTTCTTCATGCTTCCCTGGCCAGAATGGGAGGTCGGCAGCAAAACTGATGTTTAGGTATCAACGCCTTGCTAAGTGGATGGTAAACCAATCCTGATAGTGTTGAATGGGAGGCCGGGCGTGCTTACTCTAGTCGACAGCTACGGGCCGACGAACGAACCCGCTGCGCGGGATGGGCGCCCGCGGATAAGGTAGAGATCAAGAACCGGTCGTTGCGCCTG
>NZ_JBVVQJ010000097.1:0-2533 GCF_055811475.1 Mesorhizobium sp. WSM4829
CGTGAAGAGTTTCGGGCGCCAGCAGGCGTACGAAAGTCCCCGAGGAAGGAACCCGCGGGCCACAGGCGATGGCTATGGGGATTTCGATTTTCGGCAGATGTCGGCGATGGCGCGACCGCCGCTCCGAAGCGGCGGGTTTGATGCGGACGGACCGCTTCGTTGCGCCTCCGCGCGGTGTTGTCGGAACGGTGGGCGGCTCAGCTCGGCTCTGTCGGCCTCGATGATCTCCATGGACGCGCGTCGATCCGTTGCCGGAGGCTGAGTGCCTGCGGCTGAAGGCTGGACCATACCATGCCGGGTCATGGACAGCTCTCCCGGTCCGGTGCCGATGCTTTCGGCGGTCCGCGCGGCTGCCTCCAGCGTTCGAACACCTCGACGACGATCATGCGGCCGCCGCAGCATGGGCATGGCGGACGGAAGTTGTCTGGTTCCGCCGATGGATCGTTCGTGGCGGGAGGCGCGGTCGCGAGCAGTTGGCGGGCGAGTGCGAGGCAGTCCTTGCGGGAGCCGCCGGCGAGCAGGCCGTAGTGGCGGATCCGATGGAAGCCACGCGGCAGGACATGGAGCAGGAACCGACGGATGAACTCGTCGGCGGTGAGCGTCATGAGCTGCTGCCGGTCGGCGCCTTCGCGACGATAGTCCTTGTAGCGGAAGGTGACGCCGCTCTCGTCGAGGCGGATGAGGCGGCGGTTCGAGATGGCGACCCGGTGGGTATAGCGCGACAGATAGGCGAGCACCGCTTCAGGCCCGGCGAAGGGCGGCTTGGCGTAGACCACCCAGCGCTTCTTCCGGATCGGCGACAGGTGGCGCAGGAATGCCCGCCGTTCCGCGAGATGAGCAATTGCGCCGAAGAAGGCGAGCCGGCCAGCGTCGTGCAGCGCGACCAACCGGGAGAGGAACAGCCGGCGGAACAGCTTGCCGAGCACCCGCACCGGCAGCAGGAAGGCGGGACGCGACGATATCCACCGGCTTCCGTCCGGCGAGATGCCACCGCCTGGCACGATCATGTGCACGTGCGGATGATGCGTCATCGCCGAACCCCATGTGTGGAGCACGGCGGTGATGCCGATGCGTGCGCCCAGATGCTTCGGATCGGCCGCGATGGTCAGCATCGTCTCCGACGCCGCCTTGAACAGCAGGTCGTAGACCGCCGCCTTGTTGTGGAAGGCGATGTCGGCGACCTCGGCTGGCAGCGTGAAGACGACGTGGAAGTAGCCGACCGGCAGCAGGTCGGCCTCGCGCTCGGCAAGCCATGTCCGCGCCGCGGCACCCTGGCACTTTGGACAGTGCCGGTTGCGGCAGGAGTTGTAGGCGATGCGCCAGTGGCCGCAGTCCTCGCAGGCCTCCACGTGACCGCCAAGGGCCGCGGTGCGGCAGTGCTCGATCGCCGACATGACCTTGAGCTGCTGCAGTGTCAGATGCCCTGCATGGGCGGCCCGGTAGGCGGGCCCGGCAGTGCGGAAGATGTCGGCAACCTCGATCGAGGCGCGCACGCTCAGCCGTCGGGTGAGATCTCTTCCGGCTTGAAGAGGCCAAGCTTGTCGAGCGGGCTGGTGACGGTGCGCACCGTGCGGGTTGCAACCTTGGTGTAGAAGGCGGTGCTATTTAGCTTGGCGTGCCCGAGCAGGACCTGAATGATCCGGATGTCGGTGCCGTCCTCCAGCAGGTGGGTGGCGAAGCTGTGGCGCAGCGTGTGCGGCCCGACGCGCTTGGCGATGTCGGCCGCCTGCGCTGCCTCGACGACCACGCGATAGAGCTGGCGGGTGCTGATGGGCTTCATCGCATGCTGCCCAGGAAACAGCCAGCCGTCGCGGTGCATCACGCCCTGCTGGCGTCCGACCTTCCACCACTGGCGCAGCAACAAGAGCAGGTCTTGCGACAGCATGGCGTTGCGGTATCGCCCGCCCTTGCCGCGCTCGACGCGCAACAGCATGCGCTCGCTGTCGATGTCAGCAACCTTCAGCGTCGACACCTCCGCCACGCGCAGGCCCGCGCCATAAGCGGCCGACAGCGCGGCCTGGTGCTTGAGGCAGGTCGTGGCGTTGAGCAGCCGGGCGACCTCGTCGCGGCTCAGCACCACCGGCAGTTTGCGCGGGTGCGCCAGACGAACGAGCTTGCGCGCCAGATCGGGACGATCGACCGTATGCGTGAAGAAGAAGCGCAGCGCCGACACGATGCTGTTCATCGTCGGCACGGGAACACCGTCGTCCTGCTGCTCGATCTGGAACTGGCGCAGGTCGTCGGTGGTCGCTGTGTCTGGTGAACGCCCGAGGAACGTCGCCAGGCGTCCGATGTCGCGGAGATAGTTGCGCTGCGTCTCCCGTGAGAAACGCCGCATGTTCATGTCGTCGATCAGCCGCTGACGAAGCGGACTGATAGGTGCATCAAGAACAGGATAGGGCATGGTCAGGCTCCTTGTTGAAGAAGCCCGTAATGCTCTGTCCCTGCCGAACCCCGCTCAACGCAGGCGCAACGACCGGTTCTTGATCTCTACCTTATCCGCGGGCGCCCATCCCGCGCAGCGGGTTCGTTC
>NZ_JBVVQJ010000098.1:0-2465 GCF_055811475.1 Mesorhizobium sp. WSM4829
AGATGCTCGAAGAAATGGGCGATGCCGGACTTGCCCGGCGGCTCATCGGCGCTGCCGATCTTGTACCACACCATATGGGTGACGATCGGCGCGCGGTGATCGGGGATGACGACGACCTCCATGCCGTTGTCGAGCAGGAAATTTGTCGCCTTGATGTCATCGGTGGCCGCCAGAACCGGAGCGGCGGTGGTCACAAACGACAGCGCGGTCGCAAAAAGTGTCCCGCGCAGCCAGCCAGACCGAAGATTTATCGATGGCTTCGGATGTGATGACCGGGCGATGGGCAAGGTTCCAGGTGAAGTGAGTTGTCCCTCATTTTGAAGGTGCTGCTTCCTCGTCGCCCTCACTGGGAGAAAGTGGATCGGTGGGCAGCGCCGGGCCAGATGAGCCCTCAGCATGCTGCCAAGCCCGACTCGAGCGTTATCTTTGAGTGCGTCGTGGAAAGGTGGGGCGGCATTTTTTGGTGGGGGATCATGGGACGACTCTCCTGGCCTCGTATGTGTTTGCGATGACCACGCACGCACCGTGCCAAATGAGAAAACCGTTTCGGCAATGTGATTAATCGGACTCTGTGTGTTGCGTATCCGACATTGTCGGACAAGCCCCTGTCCCAGAAGCGCTTCGCCTGCTCGTCACGGATCTGGCCGGCAAGATCGATCGACTGGAGTCAAGAGGTCGAGCGGCTGCGCCTCAACAACAGCGGTACTGTCAAGTTTGGCCGAGGCGGCGATCTGTGGCACCGTCTTGCTCATGAGCACGACGTCCGATACCTACCGGGGCTTCCGCTATCCGGCCGAGATCATCAATCAGGCCGTCTGGTTGCATCACTGCTTCAGCCTGAGCCTGCGTGACATTGATCTGATTCTTGCCGGGCGAGGTGTCGTGGTCAGCTACGAGACTGTCCGTGAATGAGCCTGCGCGGGCGCGCCTATGCCAAGACGCTGAAGCGGAGGCGGCCGCACCCGGAGACAAATGGTTTTTGGATGAAGTGTTCGTTCGCATCCGAGGCAAACTGCATTATCTCTGGCGAGCCGTTGATCAGCATGGCAACGTGCTCGACGTCTTGGTCCAGAGTCGCCGTAACACCAAGGCGGCCAAGCGCTTCTATCGCAAGCTGCTGAAGGGTTTGTGCTACGCGGCCAGAGTGATCGTGACAGATAAACTCGGGTCCTTTGGTGCCGCGAAACGTGGGATCCTGCCGGGCGTGGAACATCGGCAGAGCCGGTATCTCAACAATCGCTGTGAGGTCTCGCACCAACCGACCCGACGGCGGGAACGCCACATGAGGCGGTTCAAATCAGCCGGACATGCGCGGCAGTTCCTCGCCACTCACACTCCGATCCACAACCACTTCCAGCTCTGCCGTCATCGTCTCTCAGCCAGTGAGTACCGAGCTGCTCGTGATCGCGCCTTCCTCACCTGGCGGGATGCGACAGGTGTTGCCCTCGTGGGCTGATGTGTACTCGCTTGACGGCTGCGCATCTTGCGATCTGTGAACTAGTTTAATGAGGACTTGCCTTTGTAAAACCAGCTCGCCGGGTAAACTACGCTGGCGTTGTCGACGGAGTTCGCGCCAAAATCGTCCCTGTAGTACCCCACCGTATGAAAGATGAAGGCATCGCGTTCGGTATCGACGAGAGCGACGATGTGCGGCTTCCACCCTAACCTCGGGTCGAAGCCGCACGTCGGATCCTGGAAACGTGAGTCAACGCCCGCGGTCAGGTAATCCTTGCTGCCTCCATAGAGGACTTTTTCGCCGAATCCGCAGAGCTTGTCATTGTCCTCCCCAAAAACATGCGGTTTGTCGCGTTTTCTGTCACCGGAGAGTTCGTCCCATGCCTTACCGCCGTAGGATTGGTGATCGCCCTCGCGGGCCAAAGATCGATAGTCGCCTCGACAAGCGTCGATTCTGTCACTGCCATTAGGACCCAAGCTCGCATCGTGCCGCTCGTCGTCGATTGCTTCGGGAGTTGGTTGACCTCTAAAAAACTGTTTTAGCTGCAGGATAAACTTTCTCATCGCAATCTCGACGAAGCCCCTTCGTATACCGCTCGTCGAGTCATTGCGGTAATCGTTTGCCGTTATGAATGCATGTACGGGATGGATGTCTTCACGTGCTCTTCGCCTTGCTGCCTTAGCAGTGGCGGCGGGACTGCGGCGGCCCGCAGTCCTAGCGACATTCGACACGCGAAACCGCTGGACGAGGATGTTGGCGATAACAGTTCTTATGGAGAACGAATCAAGCAGCTGAGCTGCCGCGCAGGACTGCCAGCTTGTAGCCAAAGGGCCGTTGGGCCGATGCGGTTACCAACTGGCCAGCACGGCTCTCTACGAGGCGGCTTATTCGCTGCTCGTGCTCAGCAAGAAATGGTCGGGCCTCAGAGCGTGTCTTCGGCAAGCGCGTCATTCCACTGGTGCGCGAACTGGAAGAGGCTCGCGACAGGGAGCTTGTCGCCGCGGAATAG
>NZ_JBVVQJ010000099.1:0-1835 GCF_055811475.1 Mesorhizobium sp. WSM4829
CCTCCCCCTCCGCCTCCCCCTTACCCGTGCCCGTCTACGACACCAATCTAGGAGCCAAGCTCTGGGCAGTTCCGCCTGCGCCGCCTCGGGGACATATTCGGGCTACGTTAATACGATGCCTATCCCGCTTACTTCTACGGACCAGCGCAGGCGGGCACAGCTACGGCAAGGACAATCCGAGCGGGCCGCATTCATTGCCTTGGGCGACAATTTCCTTGGCAGCGCGATCGGCTCGCACGCCGATAGCGTTCATTGGCGACCGGCAGGTCAACAAGGGCGAACTTCGACGAAGTGAGTACATGTCTAACAATGCGCGCAGAATTTTCGAATAATGCGCGCCAGTATTCTGTAGATAGCAATCAACACGGCAGGACTATTCACAGTGAAGTCTAACGAGCAAGGAAACAACATTATGGCAACAAAGCGAATGAACGTGTTGCGGGGACTCACAGCGGCCGTCGTCCTGTTGCTGGTAGGACAGCAGGCGGCCGCGGCAGACCTTGCAGAACCGTGCGACCCGGATAAGGGTGCCTTGTTCACGGAATGGCCAAGCCCTTGGCAGATCCGCCTGCGCGCGTTGGGGGTTATCACTGAGGATTCGGGCTACGTTAACGCGGTGCCCGGCTCCGGTCTTTCCTATTCGAACACCGTAACGCCGGAACTCGATATTTCGTATTTCTTCACGGACAACGTCGCAGCCGAGCTTATCCTCGGCACCACCTATGCCAACATCACAGGCCAAGGCTCGATCGGCGGGCTGGGGAATATCGGCAAGGTTTGGCTGCTGCCGCCCACGCTGACATTGCAGTATCACTTTACCGATTTCGGCGCCTTCAAGCCCTATGTCGGCGCCGGCGTGAACTATACGATCTTCTATCATCAGCAAGCCGGCAGTGCCGATGATCTCAAGGTCAAGAACACGTTCGGCACCGCGCTGCAGGTCGGGTTCGACTACATGGTCGACCAGCACTGGGGCGTCAACTTCGACGTGAAGAAGCTTTTCCTGAAGCCAGACTTCGACGTCACCGTGGCCGGCACGAAGCAGACGGGGAAGGCGGAGCTCGACCCCTGGCTGATTGGCGCAGGCGTCACGTACCATTTCTGACGCCGGCGAAGTCGGCTTACGCGCAGCCCGAGTCGAATGAAGGGCGCCTCGTGCGCCCTTTTGCCGTGGGCCCGACGGTCCATTTTTGTCAACCCGACATACACCCAAGGTCAATGTGACTTTGGGTGGTCCGAGCTGTCGGATGTGCGACGTTAATGTCGTTCACCCGACACAGCCAGTCCGATCGATTGCCGTGATCTAAAAGGATCTCCTTTGGCGCGCATATTGCATCGTTCATCCGGACACGGATCAACGGACTGACGACAGCCATGCAGAGAATGTCCATAGCCAACGCTTTGTGCCGGGCCCAATTCCGGCCCTTCCAGGTGCAGAAAAAGGAAGGGAGTGTGATTGCAAGCGTCATCGGGCTTTGAATTTTCCATCATTGTGGACATGGAAAATACCCTGCTGGCTCGGCGCCAACTCTTCAGTCTGGTTCACCCCGCCAGTCCTGGATATCCGCGTAGGGCGCACGGGTCATGGTGACTGCCGTCTCGGCTGCACCCCGCGTGCTGACTCCTTCGAGCAACGCTCAACGCTGCTGCACACCGGCGATGAAAAGCCAGATCCAACAATGTGTCTTCCGAAAACCGAAAGAGGTGAACAGATATGGTCGAGATCGGCGCTTTGGCGCTCGCGTCATTAATTCAAGGGGCATCGGGATCGGCAACCGCTCGGGTGCTGGCCAACGATTCGAATGGTGCACATCCACCGCTGGCGCTGGCGGATT
>NZ_JBVVQJ010000100.1:0-1794 GCF_055811475.1 Mesorhizobium sp. WSM4829
GCCGCCCACCCCGCTCACATGGGGACTTTGTCGTCAAGGCTGTCTTCGCATATCTACCTCAATGCGTTGTGATCCTAGGTCCGAGCCTGTCGTCTTGGCGCGGTGACAACACCGGTCCAAACTCACATACGGTCGCTGCGCTGTGGCAGCTGCACCAACATCCCGCTTTCGTCGGTAAGGCTCAGGGGAACGCGACCAATCTTCCGGACGGCATTTTAGGCCAAGTGGGGTGGGAGGTTCGTTCGCCCAGGATCAGCCGGGAGCGATCAATCCCGGCGGATGGAAAAGAGTACGTTGATCATGCCGGCTTCATGACAGCGCCCTCAATGACAGCACCATGATGAACATACTTCCATAGTGCGATCAGAAGTTTTCTCGCGAGCGCAATAATGGCCGGCTTCCGGCGCCTGCCACCGTCGAGCGCGACCCTCTCCTGGAACCATTGTGCTAAAGCCGATCGAGGTTGATGCAAAAGCCAGAACCACGACAATTGCACCATCACGGTCCTCAGCCTCGGATTGCCCGCTTTCGATACGCCCTGTTCCCGGCTGATCGATCCGCTTTGCCACGGTGTCGGCGTCAGACCGGCATAGGAGGCAAGCTGCCTTCGATTCGCAAATTCGCGATACAGACCCTCGGACCAAAGCACCTCGGCAAAGTCCGCTCCCACGCCGCGCAGTTGCTTGAGCATCGACATTCCATTGGCGACTTTTGATGGGTCGCATTCATTGCGAGCCACTTCGTCACGCGCTGCTTCCACGTCCTTGATTTGCCGAAGCACGAGCTCGATCCGGTCCAGTGCACGGACAATCTCCGCTTTGAGATTAGACGGTAGTTCACGACCGTCTCCGGTCCTAAGTTCTTCCAGTCGAGTGCGGCGGTCCCGCTTCAGCGGCTCAAATCCAACGATGCCCTGCGAGAACAAGAGCCCCTTGACCCGGTTCACGATCTTGATCCGCTCCGCGATGAGAGCGCGTCGCTCACGGCTGTTGCGCTTTCGGTCCTCTTGCTCGGGCGATGGCGGAACGACCATGGCGCATACCCGCGGCTCGCCGCGCTTGTAGGCAAGCAGGGCGCGAAGGAGGGTCTCGCCATCCAGCTTGTCCGTCTTCGCCCGGCGCTTCCTGCGTGACGTGGCAATGGATGCTGCATCAACCACATGGCTTTCGATACCGTCACGCTCAAGGATCCGATGTATCCAGAAGCCGTCCAGGCCAGCCTCCTGGATTGCGATCACCGGCACGTCACGGCCCGTTCTGCGCCGAACCGTCGACTTCAACTGGCTGATAAGGTCGAACAATCCGGCCGTATCGCCTGCCTTGACGACGCGCTTTGACATCTTCTCTCCGTTGCACGGCAACAAGCTTGTCACCAACCAGCTCGAGCGACTGAGTTCCAGGGACAGGAAGATAGCGCCGAGTGTCGTATGGACCGCATCGGTTTCAATCTCAGTCACGTTTTCAGCTTTCATGTGTTCTATCCCTCCAAGTTGTTCATGAGCAATACGCCGGCCAAAGCGAGTTGATCGCAGCTGCAGTCATCGCTTCGCGATGTGGTTTTGGTTGTTGCCTGCCCCCGCTCGCGGGGTGGGCGACGCTCCTTTCTAGGCCCGCTGCGGCAGGCCGCAATGTTCGCTCCGCTCACATCCTCCACTCCGTTCCGGCCCTTCGGGTGCGGCCTGCCTCGTTCAGCGGGCCAAGCCAGTCGCGTTCTGCCGCCCACCCCACTCACGGGGGCAGGCACGCGAGATCGGGATCGAGCGCTGCCTCCACCGCCCATGGGATCTTCCGGGGA
>NZ_JBVVQJ010000101.1:0-1746 GCF_055811475.1 Mesorhizobium sp. WSM4829
ATGCCCGGCATCCGCTCGCATCCCGAACGTCGCGCACACAAACTGCGCATAATCCTGGCCTGAGCATAATTGCGGTTATGCATACCTTTTCATAATCGCAAATCGTGGCTCTTCGCCGGTTCCGAACGCGGCGCTGCCCGAGCAGCCGCCATGTCCACGCTCATTACGACGGCAAAGCTCAACGATGTCGATCCGTTGGCCTGGCTGGCCGACGTGCTCGCGCGCATCGCCGGCATTCCACATAGCCGGCTTCCTGAATTGCTACCGTGGGAATGGAGAAAGCCCGATCAGCAAGCGGCAGCCGCCTGAACCATGGCAGCGATCGCCCACGTCTTCATGATCCGGCGCGTCGCCCAAATCCTGGGCCAGGATGAAGACCTGCTGTGCGAGCTGTCGGACCAGCTCGAGCCTGAGGATGGTAAGCTGTGGGTCTATGATCTCGACGGAATCGCAACTCCTGCCTTTAGCGACTTCCGCATCGAGGCCCTTCGCGAAATCATTCGAGACCAGCTCGATCCAACTGGCTAACAGGCGACAGCTAGTTGTCCCTTCAAATCCGGCACGCCGCGGTCCCTACCGGATGCTTACGGCTTCAATAAAGGCTTCCTCAGTTGAGACGCCAGTGCCGGTCCACCATGTAGTGGAACCCCAAATCCTCGACCATTGAGGGCATCCGCGTTGCTGGCATCCTCGACATCATCGTCGATGCAAGTGCGAAATGAGTCGATACGGTCTATCGGCGCGTTTAAGATCGAGGGCGCGATTTGGTGTCACGAAAACCGGGAGATGTCAGTAGAATTACTTCCAGGCGGTATCAGACTCGATGCGTTCTGTATCCTGTGTCTGGCCGTTCTTCACCTCTGGTCAGCTCGAATGTTATACCTCAGACGACCACTTTTCAGGGGCAGGCCAGGTGGCGGCAGCCATCTGACATCGAGATGATACCGGCCGGAACATTGTATTGGCGAATACAATGCCAAGTGGCGCATAACTTGGCAGCCATTGGATAGAACTGCATCCGTCCCGTCACAGCCGTCTGAAAAGGCACCAATGCCACTGAGTATGGCTCGGGCGTCGCCTACGTCTTCGCGCGCTGCCGTGTGCCTAACGGGCGTTGATCGGCGGTGTTTCGGCAGGCGCTCTCAGTTAGCTGGAGGGGGGCTGCTGATGCGCTGTATCCGGGCGCCAAACAAAGCGAATATGGATAAGAAGGGGGCGAGCAGGGTGTTGTCCCGAGATCCCAGGGTTGGTGTACGGCGGATCCGGAGGCTCCTGAACAGGTCCTCCAGAGGATCTGAATGGCGTGAGTGGGACTTACACATACACTCCCCAGCATCATTCCATTGGAACGGCGAACGGTTCGGAACGGACAAAGCTCGAAACGACCAGCTCATCGATGAAATGATCTGGGCGTTGAATGACGCTAGTCCGACGGCGTTTGGGCTAATGGACTACTGGACATTCGACGTTGGTTCGCCCTCAAGGCGCGGCAGGGCCAACCCGCTGCGCCGGTACTTATCAAAACCGCTTTGCCTGGTATTGAACTGCGTTTGGCGGCGCCGATGGGGGGCGACTATCGGCACTTCCCTGGCGCTGGTCAGCGCGATTCAAAAGCAATGAAATTGCTGTCATCGTCGCGAGGCGCGGCAGAGCCATCCCGTTGCGCCGAAAAAGAGTTGTGTGCGTCAAGTTCTGCAAAAATGGCGTGGCATTCAGCGGTGACGTTGGCGTGTCCGCCGCGCAGCC
>NZ_JBVVQJ010000102.1:0-1581 GCF_055811475.1 Mesorhizobium sp. WSM4829
AACCTGACGAGCCAAAGGCGTGGCCTTCCGCTCGCGTTCCTGGTGACTGCGGGCAACCAGGCCCAGACCGGTTTATCCGAAATTGCACTCAGTCTAATTCAGGACGATCGCGTCACTGCCCTCGGCCTGCACATTGAGGGCTTCGATTCCATAGACGGCTTTGAGAAGCTAGCGTCTGAGGCTCGGCGGTTGAAAAAGCCGATCGTCGCGTTGAAGGTAGGCCGTTCCCAGCAGTCGCAGCAGGCGACCTTGTCGCATACAGCATCGCTGGCAGGCTCCGACGCAGCGTCCGGCGCCTTTCTGGAGCGATTGGGTATCGCACGCGTCGATTCCCTTTCCTCCTTCGTCGAGGCGTTGAAGCTCCTGCACTTGTACGGGCCATTGTCTGGTTACCGAATATCGTCGATGAGTTGCTCGGGCGGCGAAGCTTCATTAATGGGTGATGCTGCCGTGGGACGGCCCCTGTATTACCCAGCCTTGACCGACGAGCACCGAGCCCGCATCCAGGTGCCGCTGGGACCGCTGGTCGCTGTGGCCAATCCGCTCGATTATCAGACCTTCATCTGGGGGAACGAGCCTGCGATGACCGAGGTTTTCACTGCCATGGTATCGGGCGGCTTTGATTTCAATATGCTGGTGCTTGACTATCCGCGTTCCGATCGTACCACGAACACCGACCGGTTCCCGAACGCTCGGGCCTTCGAAGCGGCGCTGAAAACCCACAATGCACGGGGTGCGATCGTGGTTTCCTTGCCGGAGAACATGCCGGAGGAATACGCCATCGACCTTATGGAGAGGGGGATCGTCCCGCTCGCCGGTATACCTGAGGCCATGGATGCTGTGCAGGCTGCCGCAACCATTGGCAAGGCTTGGCGCCAGCCTTTGGCGCAGGCTGTCGATGTCATAGGCGCGAGCCAATTGAAAGGAGAACGTGTCACGCTTGATGAAGCCCGCGCGAAGGCGAAACTGATCGAGGCCGGGCTGGCGGTGCCTAAAGGCAAACGCGCTGGCAATGGCGAGGAGGCAGTGGCTGCGGCGCAAGCGCTCGGCTTCCCGGTGGCGCTGAAGGCGTTGGGTGTGGCGCACAAGTCAGAAGTCGGGGCAGTGTGTCTAAACCTGAAGGACGCAGCAGCCGTCGGCAACGCCGCCAAGGATCTATCTCGACTTGGCAGCGGCCTTTATGTCGAACGCATGGTAAGCGACAGCGTGGCTGAACTCATCGTCGGCTTCACCCGTGAGCCGGTGTTCGGTGCAGTGATGACGCTGGGCACGGGCGGCGTAATGGTCGAACTGCTGCGCGACAGCGTCACCCTGCTACTGCCTACGACACGCGAGGACATTGGAGCGGCGCTGCGCAGGCTGAAACTCTATCCCTTGCTCGATGGCTATCGAGGCAGACCCAAGGCCGACGTCGAGGCAGCAATCGAGGCCATCGAGGCCATCGCTGATTTCGTGCGAAAGCATGCCGACGAGATCGAAGAACTGGACATCAATCCGCTGATCGTATGCACGCAAGGCAAAGGCGCATGGATCGCCGACGCGCTGCTGGTGCTTGGAAACAACAACGAGGCAAACAACAAT
>NZ_JBVVQJ010000103.1:0-1544 GCF_055811475.1 Mesorhizobium sp. WSM4829
TGACAAAGCGAACGTCTGAGCGCAGCCAGTCGAGATGTACCTCATCGCCAGCTTGGAAAATCTGCTGGCCGGCGGCGACGTGCTCGCGCACAATCAGCACACTGTTCCCGGCGCGTACATGGTATTTCCGCAACGGGCCGGCATAAATCATATCCTCGACGATGCCGGTGACGAACTGGCGCTGGTCTGCATCGGTGCGCCTCAAAGCCGCGGCAGCAGTGACGCAGATACGCTCCGGCCGGATCATGGGAACTGTTCCGGACGGCGGCTTGGCATCGGATTCGACCTTGAAACCAGGATTCTCGAGAATGTTGGCTTCGCCTAGAAAATTCGCCACGAAGCACGTCGCCGGCCTGTCATAGAGCGCCTCCGGCGTGTCGGTCTGCTCGATTTGACCGGCTCGCATGACGACAATGCGATCCGACAGAGTGAGCGCCTCCTCCTGGTCGTGCGTGACACAGATGGTGGTGATGCCGAACTCTTTATGCAGGCTCTTCATCTCAACCTGCATCTGCTCGCGAAGGTTGCGGTCAAGTGCGCCGAGCGGCTCATCGAGCAAGAGGAACGGCGGATCGGCGATCAGCGCTCGAGCAAGCGCCACGCGCTGTTGCTGGCCGCCGCTCAATTGCGACGGCATGCGGCCGCCAAAGTCGGTGAGGTGCACGCGCGCGAGCATGCGGTCGACCCGCGCTGCCCTCTCGGCAGCCTTCATGCCGCGCATTTCGAGCGGGAATTCTAGGTTCCGGCGCACCGTGAGGTGCGGAAACAGCGCATAGCTCTGGAAGACGATGCCTTGGTCGCGCCGGTAAGACGGCACCGCCGCGACCGACTTCCCAGCAATGCGGATGTCTCCCTCAGTGGGCGCTACGAACCCGGCGAGCAGCATCAGGGCCGTGGTCTTGCCCGAACCGCTTGGACCGAGAATGGTCAGGAACTCGCCGAGACGAACGGTCAGCGACAAATTGCTGACCGCAGCGACCGCCCCATACATCTTGGTGACGCTGCGGAACTCAATCTGAGCCGGAACCGGATTTTTCTCCAATGCTTCATCCTCAGCAATTGGCAGGGTGATATTCTTTAGATGCAAGGTCACGACTGATCCTCCAATACGACTGGGACGCGTCTGCCAGACGTACTGCTTCCAAATCGCAAGTGTCGGTTCGTCTAGATTTTGTCGAGAAGGCGA
The DNA here is from genome assembly GCF_055811475.1 of Mesorhizobium sp. WSM4829. Classification (NCBI taxonomy): domain Bacteria; kingdom Pseudomonadati; phylum Pseudomonadota; class Alphaproteobacteria; order Hyphomicrobiales; family Phyllobacteriaceae; genus Mesorhizobium; species Mesorhizobium sp. WSM4829. The sequence goes on from NZ_JBVVQJ010000103.1 coordinate 1,187, forward strand.
CGCCCTGTTCTTCGCAGCCTCACCACATCTTGCTTAATCTACGATCACTGAAGGATCCACTCGTTCCAACGCTGGGCAAGCCGCTCTTGGTTTGTCATGCCGTCTGGTCCCGCCTCAGCGTACCACTTGGGGTTCATTACTATGCTAGATTTCAGGTAATCAGGGTGGCTGGCGAATTTTCGTCCGCGATCCTCCGGTATCAGTTTAAACGCATTTCGGTTGGTCGGGCCGTAAGGCATGATCTGTGCAAAAGCAGCCTGCCTGTCAGCCCGGGTGATGAATTCAATGAATTTCTGTGCGTTCTGCAGATTTTTGGCGCCCTTCGGGATGGCCCAGCTTTCCCAGGTCAGCTTTGACT
>NZ_JBVVQJ010000104.1:0-1539 GCF_055811475.1 Mesorhizobium sp. WSM4829
GTAGATTTTGGCCTTACGCAAATCTGAGTCCATCTCAAAAGCAGATGCCCACGATATAAAAACTAAGTTTGACGATAAATCTGCGCGGTTCTAAATCCACTGCAAGATTAGGCCCAAAATCGCAGAATGCGGAGGAAACAATGAGCTTTCTGGGCAAGCCACTGACGCTTCTTGTAGGCGACTTCGATCGCTGTCGCGGTCGGGAGCAATCTATCGTCGCCGACCGGGCTTCGTCGCAATTTTCGGACGTTCGAGTTTTCTGTCGCGGGCAACCGGTGCTTGGGGCAAAGAAGCATGGCTGACGTCATCACAACCCGCCGAGAGGACGCCATCCTCGAAGTCACGCTCGATCGGCCGAAGGCCAACGCCATCGACCCAAAGACGTCGCGGCTGATGGGCGAGACGTTCAAGGCGTTTCGCGATGATCCGGAACTGCGCGTTGCCATCCTCAAAACCGCTGGCGACAAGTTCTTCTGCGTCGGCTGGGATCTCAAGGCGGCGGCTAGCGGCGAGATCGACGGCGACTATGGCGTCGGAGGCTTTGCCGGGCTGCAGGAACTCCGCGACTTGAACAAGCCGGTGATCGCCTGTGTCAACGGCATGGCAGTCGGCGGCGGCTTTGAGCTGGCGCTGTCCTGCGACCTCATTTACGCCTCCGATCATTCCTCCTTCGCGCTGCCCGAAATCCGCGCCGGAGTACTAGCCGACGCAGCGACCATCAAGCTGCCGAAGCGCATCCCCTACCATGTCGCTATAGAACTCCTGCTGACGGGCCGATGGATGGATGCCGACGAGGCGCGTCGCTGGGGCTTGGTCAACGAAGTGCTGCCCAAGGAAAAGCTCGAGGACCGTGTCTGGGAAATCGCGCGACTTCTGGCAAGCGGCCCGCCGCTGGTTTTCGCGGCGATCAAAGAAACGGCGCGCGTGGCGGAAGCGCTGACCTTCCAGGACGCGATGAACAAAGTGAGCCGGCGCCAGTTGCCGACCGTCGATATCCTCAGCGGCTCGGAAGACAGTATGGAAGGGCCCCGAGCCTTTGCTGAAAAGCGCCAGCCGATTTGGAAGGGGCGATAGTCTTCAAAGACACCCTTGCCCAATTTGAAGTAGAGATAAATGGTGTGCTCCTCCAGAAGGCACGTCGCAACATAGTGCGCTTCGTTAGCAGGATGACAGCGGTGCCGTGTTCGCGACTGTCGCTGAGTAGCGAACAACCTCTTCGAGGTCACGGAGCGGGGAACAAGAATCGAAGAGACAGCACGATCTGCGCAATGACCGTCAAGCTGCCTGACGATCACATCGTGAAGTGGCTTTCCACCTCGCAAAGATTAAATTGGCAGCGTTGGGGTGTAACCTATGCATAGACTGGAACGCTTCCTGCACCCAAAATCCATAGCGGTGATCGGTGGAGTGGCGGCAGCAGGTGTTGTCGAGCGATCAATTGAACTGGGCTATTCTGGCGATATCTGGCCGGTGCACCCTGAGAAGGACGAAGTCGCCGGGGTCAGAGCCTACCGCTCGGTGGCGGATCTGCCTGGCGTA
>NZ_JBVVQJ010000105.1:0-1530 GCF_055811475.1 Mesorhizobium sp. WSM4829
GCCGATTAAGCGTGATCGTTGCAACAAGGTCGGCGACTGAGTACAGGATTTCATCGTACATTTATTTCTCCTTTACGCCGCCTCTCGTCGCGGGCTGGATTCAGAAAACGACACCACGTGGCTCTGGTCGTTGGAACGCCTTGAGCACTGGCTGCAGCGGTGCCGCCTCAGAGGCGACGCCACTCGGTCACATCGCCCCATACTATGTTCCAGCGACCCCGCGAGTGGAATGGTCGGCTCGCGAACATAAGTGAGCTAGAGCGCTAGCTCGAAGCCGCCGCCGACCGCCATCCCGTCGACGACTTCACCAAGTCGATCTTGCCCGTTCACGGCGGGTAGATCAGGTCGTCAGCACCACCTTGCCCACGTGGCAGCCGCTCTCCAGATGGGCATGCGCCTTGGCGGCCTCGGCGAGCGGGAAAATCGCGTCGATCGCCGGCCTCACCTTGCCCTGAATGACCCAGGGCCAGACCACGCGCTCCACCTCGGCCGTGAGCCTGGCCTTCTCGTCGGCGTGGCGGGGCCGGAGCGTGGAGCCGGTGATAACGGTGCGCTTCTGCATCATTTTGAAGATGGGCAGGCAGACCTCGTTGCCGCCCAGGCTGTCGATGACGACAATGCGGCCACTGGTCTTCAGCACATCCAGGTCCCCGCGGAAATAATCGCCGCCGACCATGTCGAGCACGACGTCGACGCCGCCCTCGCGCTGGCAGACTTCGGCGAAATCCTCGGCGGCGGCATCGATCGCCACATCCGCGCCCAGCACCTTGCGGCGGCGGCTTTTGCAGCCCCGCGACCGGTGGTGATCACCTTGGCGCTGGCGGCCTTAGCCATCTGAATGGCGGTCACTCCAATTCCGGAGGTCGCGCCGTGTACCAGGAAGGTCTCCCCGCCCTTCAGCGCGCCGTGCTCGAATACGTTGGCGTAGACCGTAAACAGAGTCTCGGGCAGGCCGGCGGCCTGGACGAAATCCAGGCCATTTGGAAGCGGCAGCGCATGACGCGCGTCACAGGCGGCGTACTCGGCGTAACCGCCGCCGCCCAATAAGGCGCAGATCGTGTCGCCCGGCTGCCAGCGTCCGGCGCCTTGGACAACCTTGCCGGCGACCTCCAGGCCCAGCGTCTCCGCCGCGCCGGGCGGAGGCGGATAATTCCCCGTGCGCTGCAGAAGGTCCGGTCGGTTCACGCCCGCCGCCCGCACCGCGATCAGGATCTCGCCGGGTTTGGGCGCGGGCGTGGGGATTGTCCCGATGCGGAGCGCCTCGGCGGTGCCTTTGCCGCCGTCGACGACGACGGCGCGCATGGTTTCGGGCCTAGTTTTGCTCATGAGTGTGGCTCCGCGATCTTGCGCACAATGAGGATGAGGCGTGCGGATAGCGAACTTAGGTTGCACCGAAATTGACATGAGCCATCTGGGGGGATGGCGAGCAGTCACGAAGCTTCACGTATCGAAGATTGTTGTTTGCCTCGTTGTTGTTTCCAAGCACCAGCAGCGCGTCGGCGATCCATGCGCCTTTGCCTTGCGTGCATA
>NZ_JBVVQJ010000106.1:0-1530 GCF_055811475.1 Mesorhizobium sp. WSM4829
GTCGCCGGCCTGCTGGTCACCACCGAAGCCATGATCGCGGAGGCTCCGAAGAAGGAGTCGGCTGGCGGCGGCATGCCTGCCGGCATGCCCGGCGGCGGCATGGGTGGCATGGGCGGTATGGGCGGTATGGATTTCTAAAGTCCACGCACCTCAACAATCTCGATGGGCGGCAGCGATGCCGCCCTTTTCTCTGACGCGGAGCCAAGCCGGATGCCACATCCACAAGGCTACATACGGATACGGCGGCACGTTCACGGCGGACACCAATGACTGACTTCATTCTGTTCGCCATTGTCGGCTTCCTCGCCCAGGCGGTTGACGGCGCGTTAGGCATGGCCTATGGCGCGATCTCCTCCACCGTGCTGCTCTCCTTCGGTGTTCCGCCGGCGCAGGCTTCCGCCGCGGTACACGCGGCGGAAGTGTTCACCACTGCCGCTTCCGGCACGGCGCACCACTACCACCGCAATATCGACTGGAAGCTGTTCTGGCGGCTTGCTCCTTTCGGCATTCTCGGCGGCTGCCTCGGCGCCTTCGTGCTGACCTCGTTCGACGGCGACATGGTGAAGCCCTACGTCACGACCTATCTCGCTGTGATCGGGCTCTGGCTGTTCCTCCGGTCGTTCCGCAAGATCCCCAGCAATCCGGTTCCTACCCGTCTTGTGGCGCCGCTGGGCACTGTCGGCGGCTTCCTCGACGCTGCAGGTGGCGGCGGATGGGGCCCGATGGTCGTGACCGGATTGCTCGGCGCCGGCGCCCCGCCCCGCTACGTGATCGGCACTGTCAATGCGGCCGAGTTCCTGATCACGCTAGCGGTGTCCGTCACCTTCATCGTCGCGCTCGTCAGTGGGCACTGGCAGGAAGCGGGGGCGCTGTCGACACATGCAAGCTCGGTGCTGGGGCTGATCGTGGGCGGCATAGTCGCCGCTCCGCTTGCCGGATGGGTGCTCAAGGCGATTGCCGAGCGGACGCTTTTGCGGCTCGTCGGCTGCCTGATCATGCTGCTCGCTTTGTTCCAGACCGCCCAACAACTGGGATTCGTCTGACCTGAGCAAGCGGACTACCCTTCTAAGCCTTCGCTTTGCTTCCGGACATCATGATCGGCGTAACCGAAGTGAATCGCGGACTGGAGGCGACTTGCCACCCTGGAAAACCTAACCTGCGCCACGAACAGCGTATGGCACGCCAGTGATCAACGTGTTTCCCATTTCCGCCTCGCCCGGCCCATCGGTCCTTTTACGCTCTGCTCGATGCAGTGACTGCTCTGCTCGATGCAGTGACTGATGACGGCGGCGATCAACATTGCTTCGCGTGCTCTTTTAGTGTCACCTCGAGCGCCTGGCTTAGCGGCACCGCCTTGGAGAATAGGAAGCCCTGAGCCGTTCTGCAGCCAAGCTTGTACAGAATTTGCCGGTCCGCCTCTGTTTCGACGCCCTCGGCCATGACATCGATCCCCAGCGCCCGACCAAGATCGATCACCGTTTTGACAAGCAGCCGGTCCTCCCGAGACTTGGCCAAGCCGCGAATGAAGCC
>NZ_JBVVQJ010000107.1:0-1457 GCF_055811475.1 Mesorhizobium sp. WSM4829
CCGGGAATGCCGGCCATGACGCCGCGCAGTTCGTCCAGGATGGCGTTCGCCGATTTGCGCTCGCGCCAGTCGACGAACTCGTACTGGATCACGCCGACCACGTCTTCAGGAATGTCCTGGCCGCCGCCTTGCGTCTTGCCGACACGGGTATAGACCGATTTCACGCCCGGCCAGCCGAGAAGCCGGTTTTCCGCGGTCGTTGTGGCGGCATCCATTTCGGCGAGCGAAAGGTTGCCGCGGGCGTGCACATAGAGCAGGCCGTAGTCAGGCTCGACATTCGGGAAGAACTCGACGCCGGCGCCGTATTTCGAATAGGCAAAGCCGACACCGAACAAAAGGCCGACGGTGAGCAGAAGCACGGTGATGGGAAAGCGCACCGCCTGCTTGACCACCGCCATGTACCAGCCGTCGCGGTTGTCGCTCTCGTGATGCGGCGGCGCCTTGGCGAACAAGGCGCCCAGCGCCGGTGCAAAGACCAGTGCATAGAGCATCGAGGCCGAGAGCGTGACGATCAGCGTGATCGGCATGTATTTCATGAAGTCGCCGATGATGCCTGGCCAGAACAGCAGCGGCGAAAAGGCGGCGATGCGCGTCATCGTCGCGGCGATGACCGGACCGGCCATGCGCTTGGCGGCAAGCGCGAACGCCTCTGCCTTAGGCATGCCTTCGCTCATCCGCCGCTCGGCGAATTCGGTGACGATGATGGCGTCGTCGACCAGCATGCCGACCGCCAGGATGAGGCTGAACAGCACGATCATGTTGATCGTGTAGCCCATCATGGCCAACAGCAGGATGCCGATCAGGAAGGATGATGGAATGGCGAGGCCGATCAGCAGCGAGGCGCGGCCCGACAGCGCGTAGAGAATGACGATGAACACCAGGATCACGGCGATCATGACGTGGTTCTGCAGATCGCCGAGCAACTGGTTGACGAAGACCGATTTGTCCTGCGTGTAGGTGACGTGCATGCCTTCCGGCATGGTCTTTATGAAGGCATCGGACACGGCCCTCACCTGGGCGATCGTGTCGATCAGGTTGGAGCCGATGCGCTTCTTCACCTCGATGGCGATCGCCGGCTTGCCGTCGAGACGGGTCACCGTCTCGGCGTCCTTGAAGGTGGAACGGACGGTGGCGATATCCTGGGCCTGCACCACGGCATTGGGGCCGGCGACGATCGGAAGCGCCGCCACGTCCTGTGGCGTTTCGATCAGCGACGGCACCTTGACGGCGTATTTGCCCTCGGACCCTTCGATGTTGCCGGCGGCGACAAGACTGTTGGAATCGCCGACCGCACCGATCAGCTGCTCGAGCTGCAGCCCGTATGACGACAGTTTCATCGGATCGATGACGACTTCGACGAGATCGTCGCGGGCGCCCTGCAGCGAGCCTTCCAGCACGCCAGGCACTTCCTCGATGCGGTCGCGCAACTCGCGCGCAGCCGTCGTCAGAACGCGCTC
>NZ_JBVVQJ010000108.1:0-1449 GCF_055811475.1 Mesorhizobium sp. WSM4829
ACCTATCGCATTCACACATGTCGGTTGCGCTTTTCGGCGAAGCTCGATTCTATTTCGGCCGGAAAGACGAAGGAGGTTTGAATGACCGGCATCGAGTACGGGCTGGGGCGATTTGGCGATCGCCGCCTGGAAAAAGGGGGGCCTGCTTGCATGCCGCGCTGGTTGCGCGGCCTGGATCGTGTATCCGCCGGCTTGGCGGCAGTCGGGCGGGCGAGATGCAGTTCACGCGATTTCTGCGCAACCGCTCGGTGAGCGCTGCGGAGATGTCGCGGCATGCCGGCGAACAGACCGGGCGGCGCGCGGTTGGTCGCCATGTCGTTGCCGTGCAAGACAGCTCGGAATTGGCGCTGGGTTCTCGGCGGGCGCGGGCAGGCTACGGTCCGGTCGGCAATGGCAATACAGCAGGTCTGATGCTGCACCCTATGCTGGCGGTAGAGGCCGGCACGGGAGCGCTGCTGGGCCTGGTCTCTATGCGGGTCTGGAACCGCGACGCAGAAGAACTGGCGCCGCGGCGCCAGCGGGCGACGAGCAAAAAGGAATCGCAGCGCTGGATCGATGCAACCAAGCAGGCCGGCGCGGTTCTGGAAGGGGCGGCCAGCATCACCATGGTGTCGGATCGCGAGAGCGACTTTTATGAACTGTTCGCCGAACGTCCGCACAATGTCGACCTGATCGTGCGGGCCTGCCAGAACCGGCGCATCGAGGCCGCGCAAGAAGAGCCAGGCTTGCTGTTCGCCTTCATCGACGCCCAGCCTGAGCAAAGCCGCTTTGCCGTGACCATCCCCGCCGCGCCCGGACGATGCGCACGGGATGCCGAGTTGGCGGTGCGTTACGCGCCGGTGACGGTGCGGCGCCCACTCAACGGAGCCGATCCGGCGTTGCCCGAGACGGTCGGTTTGACACTGGTCGATGTTCGCGAGGTGTCGAAGCCGAAAGACGGCAGCGAACCGGTGCATTGGCGCTTGCTGACCACCCACAGTGTCGCCACCGTGGCCCAGGCACGCCGTGTCGTCGACCTCTACCGCTCGCGCTGGGTCATCGAGGAGTTCTTCCGCACCCTCAAGACGGCAGGCTTCGACATCGAGGCGGCCGACATCGGCGACCCGCCTGCCATGATCAACTTCGCCGCCGCGGCCACGATCGCCGCCGTCACCATCAAGCAACTCGTGCAGGCCCGTGACGGCAACACCGATCAGAGGCTCAGCGATGCTTTCGATCCCGACGACCGTCCCATTCTCGAAGCGGTCTCTGCCAAGCTTGAAGGCAAGACCGAGCGACAACGCAATCCCCATCCCAAAGGATCTCTGGCCTTCGCAGCCTGGGTCATCGCTCGCCTCGGCGGCTGGACCGGCTACTACGGCAAGCCAGGCCCCAAGGTGATGCGCATCGGCCTCGCAGAGTTCCAAGCCATCAAGTACGGAGCCACGCTCGATGTGTGAATCCGATAGG
>NZ_JBVVQJ010000109.1:0-1428 GCF_055811475.1 Mesorhizobium sp. WSM4829
CGTCTCGATCTTCTCGGCTCTGCGCAACCTCTTCGTTCCACCTCGCTCAAAACGCTCCGCTCTCGCCACACATATTCGCCGCCTGCAGGCCATGGCCGCCGTAACCGTGGTCAGTTGACAACAGCGCCGCAGGTCTCAGCGCGTTCATAGCCAGACAACGTGACATCGCCATAAAACTCTCCTGAATAACCACCTCTGTTCCCGCGCGACCACAATTCAAACAACGTGACAGCACCACATAGGACTATGCTCGGCCTCCCGCCATGACTCTCCTGAAGTTAACGCACACGACTACATCGCTTGACGAGAGCGCCCGCATATGAGCATCTACTTCAGCGGGCACGATCCCACTTCTTTGATATCGGTCAGCAGTACGCCCAATTCAACTCTCCTCAGCGCTAGGCATCATCGGTTCGCGCAGTGCCAGCAGATCAGGGTAGCAGCCGGTCCTGGAGTGCCCGTCGATCGGCAACGAGGTTATTAAGGTGCTGCGGCTGCGGCAGCTCTTGTGCCAATCCTCCAACCAGTTCCCGCGTCGCCGCCAGCACGAAGACGCCGCAATCATAACCGTTATCCTGCTGGGTGATGGAGCGTGGGACCAGGGTGGCGCGCAGCCTTGTTGCGATCGCTTCCGCATGCCGGTAATTGGATCCTGCGGAGGAGTCGTAGTGATAGGCAACCGGGTTTCGTCGTTGCCTGCGATCAACAAGCAGCAGCGACCAATGGGTGCCGCGGCGATGAGGATCAACAGCATCGGCATCGTTCACCGGCAGGAACAGGAAGTCGGCTGAATCCGTGCCGCGCCGGCCGCCGCCGCGCAAGATCGCCTCCCGGTTGCGTTGTGCGTCTTCGTCAGCGCCGGACCGCAGTATTTGGACTACGAGGGAATCCACGAGGCGCGTCCGAGCGGCCAGATCCGGATTGGTCTGCTGCAACTCGCGCTCCAGGAGATTGTAATCTCTTCTGATGTGCTCGTCGCCCAGCCAGACCGTGTCGTCGAGCCAAGCTCCAGGGTGATCGGTGAGACGAATACTCCAGTCCGACTGCAGCGCGGCCGTGTAAAGCTGATCGTGGATCAAGAAGCGGGTCTCTGGAGCGAACCGGCTTGGCGCGATCCCCATGGTCTCCAGGATGTTGATCACAGCGGCCGAGGCCCGTCCGGAGGTCTGGTTTCCGCTACCAAATAGGTATCCAAGCTCAGGCGGCTTGGGAGTTGATGGGCTGGCAAAGGAGGACGGGCCGGCCCACACCGGCGCAGAGTGAGCATCATCGCGCAGCTCGTGCGGTGTGGACGGCAAATCGGCCAGAGATCCAAGCCCGCTGTAGATGTGTGACGACCGGGCTTCCGGTGTCGGCCACTCATTTAGATCAAAACCCGATGGCAATTGCGGCGACCAGGTTGAGCTCGACCCGGCAGGTTGATCCGAC
>NZ_JBVVQJ010000110.1:0-1427 GCF_055811475.1 Mesorhizobium sp. WSM4829
TGATCGTGCCCACTGGCGTGGTGTAGCTGACGGCATTGGACGCCGTGCTCTCCGGCATGGGCCGGACTGATCAGCGCGCGACTGCCGGCAGGCTGATGAGCGGATCATCGCTCATCTGGCTGATGGTCTCAAGCGTCATGTAGCGGGCGCGCTGCACGGCCCATTCGTCGTTCTGTTCGAGCAGCAAGGCGCCGACGAGACGGACGATGGCGTCGTCATTGGGGAAGATGCCGACGACCTCGGTCCTGCGCTTGATCTCGCCGTTGAGGCGCTCGATGGGATTGGTCGAGTGGAGCTTGGCGCGATGTTCCTTCGGGAAGGTCATGTAGGCGAGCACGTCGGGCTCGGCGTCGTTCATGATGGTGGCGAGCTTGGGCACCTTCGGCCGGATCTGGTCGGCGACGGCGCGCCATTGGCTCCTGGCGGCCTCGGCCGTTTCCTGGGCGAAGGCGGTGGCGATGAAAGCCGAGACGACGCGGCGCCCGCTCTTGCCGGCATGGGCCAGCACGTTCCTCATGAAGTGGACGCGGCACCTCTGCCATGTCGCGCACAGCACCTTGGTGACGGCCGCCTTGATGCCTTCATGGGCATCGGAGACGACGAGCTTGACGCCGCGCAGGCCACGGCGGGTCAGCTTGCGCAAAAACTCCGTCCAGATCGGCTCGGCCTCAGACGTGCCGACCTCCATGCCCAGCACCTCGCGCCGGCCGTCCGCGTTGACGCCGACAGCGATAATGACGGCGACCGAGACGATGCGCCCGCCGCGACGCACCTTCAGGTAGGTGGCGTCGATCCACAGGTATGGCCAGTCGCCCTCGATCGGCCGGTCGAGGAAGGCCTTCACCTTGCCGTCGATCTCCTCGCACAACCGGCTGACCTGGCTCTTGGAGATGCCGCTCATGCCCATCGCCTTGACCAGGTCGTCGACCGAGCGCGTCGAGATACCCTGGACGTAGGCCTCCTGGATGACGGCGGTCAGCGCCTTCTCGGCCATGCGCCGCGGCTCCAGGAAGCTCGGGAAGTAAGAGCCCTTCCTGAGCTTGGGGATGCGCAGTTCGACGGTGCCGGCCCGCGTCTCCCAGTCGCGCTCGCGGTAGCCGTTGCGCTGGACAACCCGCAGCGGGTTCTTCTCGCCATGGGGCGCGCCGGTGGCGGCGCCAACCTCCAGCTCCATCAGCCGCTCGGCGGCAAAGCCGATCATCTCGCGCAGGATATCGGCATCGGGGGTCTTCTCTACGAGCGTGCGCAGGTTCATCATGTCGTTGGTCATCGGTGGTTCCTTCGAATCAGGTTGTGTCAGCAACCCAACCCTACCGAAGAACATCGATGACCGCCGCTACGCCGCTCGCTCGCTACAGCGCTGTTGAGGGCGCGCTCGCGAGCGGCTTCGCTGCCGCCGATCTACACCACGCGGTGGGACACGACCG
>NZ_JBVVQJ010000111.1:0-1418 GCF_055811475.1 Mesorhizobium sp. WSM4829
CGTGTTGGGGTGGACGGCCCCCGACGGCATCGTGATGTGCCAGAATGAGGTCGTTGAAGATCTCAAGCAAGGGAGACCGTCCGTGGATAAACTTATTCGCATTGGCATGGATACGTCAAAGAGCGTTTTCCAGCTGCATGGCATGAACGAAGCCGAACAGCCTGTGTTGCGCAAGAAGCTGCGGCGCAATCAGGTACTCGCCTTCTTTGCCGGGCTTTCGCCACTGAAGATTGGCATGGAGGCCTGCGGCGCGGCGCATTACTGGGCACGGGAATTGCGCGCGCTGGGCCACGAAGTGGTATTGTTGCCGCCGCAGTACGTGAAGCCCTATGTGAAGCGCTCCAAATCGGATGCGGCGGACGCCGCGGCGATCTGCGAGGCGATGAGCCGGCCGGACATGCGTTTCGTGCCGATCAAGAGCGCCGATCAACAGGGATCGCAGATGCTGGCGAAGCTGCGCGCGCAGTTCATCGGCCGGCGCACGCAACTGGCCAATTCGATCCGCGGCTTTGCGGCGGAGTTCGGCCTTGTCGCGCCCAAGGGGCTTTCCCGGCTCGGCGATCTGCTGGCCGACATTCGCACTGACGCGACGATCCCGGACATGGCCAGGGACATGTTCGAGACCTTGGCGCGCGACTATGCGCATATCAGCGCCGAGGTCGCCGTGCTCGATGAGAAGCTGCTTGCGCTTCACAGGCAGAACGAACTGAGCCGGCGGCTGGCCGCCATACCGGCGGTTGGTCCTGTCGGAGCGACGCTTCTGGCAATCAAGGTGCCGGATGCAAATGGCTTCAAGTCGGGGCGCGACTTTGCCGCCTGGCTCGGGCTGACGCCGAAGAACCATTCGACAGCGGGCAAGAACCGGCTTGGCGTCATCACCCGCGCCGGCGACGAGATGCTGCGAAGCGTGCTGGTGGCGGGCGCCACCGCCCTCATCCAGCACATGCGGCGCGGTAGCAAACGGATCTGGCCTTGGCTTCAGGCCTTGATTGCGCGCAAGCCAGCCAAGCTCGCGGCGGTGGCGCTGGCCAACAAGCTGGCCCGCATCGCCTGGAAGCTGATGGTCAGCGGCGAGCATTACCGCCCCGCTGCCGCCCTTCCGGTGATGGCGCCGACGCAGCCGTAAGAGATCAGAGTTCGGCGTCGAGTGCACGCTCGACGCTGAGGCCGGAACTTGCAAGCAGAGGAGAAGATGGTGTGACCGGTCGAACCGGGACTAGCGAGGCATTCCGAGGTGCTCACCGGCAGCAAATGTCGTGTCCGTGTTTGGAACTCGCTATCCGCGTAGCCCATCTTGGCCAGCGCTCACAAACCGGCGCGCAAAAGGCCGGACATATGAGCGCAAGCGATCCGATCAAACTATCTCAGCCAACGCTTGCAAGCAGGGGGCCGTCCACATATGAGCACCGGAAGCGCAG
>NZ_JBVVQJ010000112.1:0-1418 GCF_055811475.1 Mesorhizobium sp. WSM4829
CCAACATCAACCACCCGGAGAGCGAGCCGATGATCATCGGCCGCAATTTCCTGGTCAAGATCAATGCCAATATCGGCAATTCAGCCGTCACCTCGTCGATGGCCGAAGAGGTCGAAAAAATGGTCTGGGCGATCCGCTGGGGAGCCGACACCGCCATGGACCTGTCGACCGGTCGCAACATCCACAACATCCGCGAATGGATCGTCCGCAATTCGCCGGTGCCGATCGGAACCGTGCCGCTCTACCAGGCGCTTGAGAAGGTCGGAGGGATCGCCGAGGACCTGACCTGGGAAATCTACCGCGATACGCTGATCGAACAGGCCGAACAGGGCGTCGACTATTTCACCATCCATGCCGGTGTGCGGCTGCACTACATCCCGCTGACGGTCGACCGGGTCACCGGCATCGTGTCGCGCGGCGGCTCCATCATGGCCAAGTGGTGCCTGCATCATCACCGCGAAAGCTTCCTCTACGAGCATTTCGAGGAAATCTGCGACATCTGCCGCGCTTACGACGTGTCGTTCTCGCTCGGCGACGGCCTTCGTCCCGGCTCGATCGCCGACGCCAACGACGCGGCGCAGTTCGCCGAACTGGAAACGCTCGGCGAGTTGACAAAGGTCGCCTGGGCCAAGGATTGCCAGGTCATGATCGAGGGGCCGGGCCATGTTCCGATGCACAAGATCAAGGAGAACATGGACAGGCAGCTCGAAGTCTGCGGCGAGGCGCCCTTCTACACGCTTGGGCCGCTGACCACCGACATCGCACCCGGCTACGACCACATCACCTCAGGCATCGGCGCGGCAATGATCGGCTGGTACGGCACGGCGATGCTCTGCTATGTCACGCCCAAGGAGCATCTCGGTCTCCCCGACCGCAACGACGTCAAGACGGGCGTCATCACCTACAAGATAGCCGCGCACGCCGCCGATCTCGCCAAGGGTCATCCGACGGCGAAGGTCAGGGATGACGCCCTTTCCCGCGCACGCTTCGAGTTTCGTTGGGAAGACCAGTTCAACCTGTCGCTCGACCCCGAAACCGCGCGCTCCTTCCACGACGAGACGTTGCCGAAGGAGGCGCACAAGCTGGCGCATTTCTGCTCGATGTGCGGGCCGAAATTCTGCTCGATGCGCATCTCCCACGACATTCGGGCCGAGGCACAGAAAGAGGGCATGGCGGCGATGGCCGCGAAGTACCGCGAGGGCGGCAATCTTTATATGCCGGTAGACGGCGAACCGCCCATGCCGAAGATGCCGGAGCCGTCATGAGGCTGCTGGTCAAAGGGGCTGGCGTCGCCGGCCTCACCGCCGCCTTCGAACTCGCCGCCCGCGGTGCTGCGGTAACCATTGCCGAGACCCGGCATGGCCTTGGCGGCAACGCATCATGGATGGCCGGCGGCATGCTGGCGCCCTGGTGCGAGC
>NZ_JBVVQJ010000113.1:0-1394 GCF_055811475.1 Mesorhizobium sp. WSM4829
CCGCTTCTCCCATGCGTCGTCGGTGAGCTTCTTTGCGCGCGCTGCCAAAAGTTGCGGACGAAGGATGTCGCGCAGTGCATCAGTCAGCGGCGGACCGGGCAGGCGGCTCCAGTCAGTCTGCATCAGGATCGACCACCTTTCTTCATCTATCTCGCCCGGGGCCTCCCGCTGATCTACCCAACCCAATTGGGCCTCACACGGGCCTGAAATGCCATAGCGGAGGCCAGGTCCGCCCTTGATAATGTTGTCGATCTCTTCCATCGTAGCCTCGCCGGCCGCGATCATGTGGAACCCCTCGCGCCACATCGCGGCTTGCAGGCGATTGCCGATAAAACCCGGAATGGCATGCGACATTACAACCGGTTGTTTGCCGATGCTGCGGTAGAATTCGACCGCAGCTTCAAGTCTTTCTGTCGGCATTTCCGGTGTGCCGACGATCTCCATGGCCGGGACCAGGTGCGGGGGAAAAAAAGGATGTGCTACGAGGAGGCGACCCGGATTGGGAATGTCTCTAGCGATATCGGCTGGCAAAAGTCCTGATGTGGAGGAGGCGATAATCGAATCGAGCGGCGCTAGACTGGCAATTTCCCGGACCAGCGCTCGTTTGAGATCTATCCGTTCCGGGGCATTTTCCTGAACGAGCTCTGCCTCAGCCACCGCCTCACCCAAACTGGCGCAAAGTCGAAGGCGCGAACGTACAGTTGGCATTTGAAGCTCTCGCAATTGCGGCTCGTAGCGGTCGAGGGCGGCCAACAGACGATCCTGCCAACCCGGTGCCGGGTCCCATACGGTCACCTCATGCGCGCCAGTAATGAACAATGCCACCCAGCTCGCGCCTATGGCCCCTGTGCCGATGCATGCGATGCGCATAGATTCCCTCATATCAATGGATCTGGAGAGTGACTTCTCGAGTGGGCTGCGAGAAAACCCGAAGAACTTGAAGCGATGACAACATTAGGCGCCAACGGCCTCAAGCGTCATCCGGCATATGGTGGTGATGTCGTAGATAGGCAGCCCTGTCATACGTCGGATTGCCGGCGTTATCGGCGGGAATCCAGTGCACGTGAACAGTAGCGCAGCGATCTCCGGATGTGCGATGCGGAGCCGGGCGACGCAAGCAGCCACATCACTCTCAATGTCGGCAATATCGGTCCGTTGTGGCGGACGCATATACGCATTTTCCAACATCTTACCGCCCTCAATGCCACCGATGACTATCCGCGCCCTCTCTTCCGAATCACTGAGCCCAAGCAGATCATCTCGAAAGACTCGCGAATCAGCTGTGACAACAGCGAGTTTGGCGTTTGGGGGCAGTTGGCGGAGCAGCGCCGGCACGAAGAGCAGGCTGGACATTACTACCGGGACACTTACCGCCGCAGCCACCGCTGCCTGAT
>NZ_JBVVQJ010000114.1:0-1344 GCF_055811475.1 Mesorhizobium sp. WSM4829
CCTTCGTGATGGTCGATGAGCAAGACCTCCCAGTCGGCGCGATCGCGCCTGATCCCGCGCAAAATCCGTTTGCGTCCGGCCTCTATGGTGACTTTGCTGCAGGTTCGCCCGAACGCATAGGCGCCGGCGTAGATCGGGTTGGTGAGAATGTGGTGCACCGTATTGTAGACGGGCAGCTTCCAGACGATCGCCCTGTCCGCCGCGCGCGTGTAATTTACGGCAGGGAGCATAATGCCTTCGCTGCGCAGCCACAGATGCACCTGCCGGATGCTCTGCAGTTCGTCGAAACGCCGGAATACAAGATCGATCGCCTCGCGGATCCGCAGGTCCGGGTCTTTCTCGATCCGGTTCCGGCCCGACTTGACGTAACCGATCGCCACCGTCAGGAAAAGTTCGCCCCGTCGTGCCTTCTGCTTCAGGGCTTCGATCGAGCGGGCCCGCAGGATCGAAAGCTCCAGTTCGCTCATCGTGCCCTTCATGCCGAGCAGCAACCTGTCGTTGGGATGACGCGGTTCGTAGATGCCGTCCTCATCGATGATGAGCGTTCCGACAAGGCCGCAAAACTCGATGAGCGTATGCCAGTCCCGGCCATTGCGGGCCAGCCGAGAGGCTTCAATGGCGAGGACCGCACCAACCCGACCTTCGCAGATCGCCGCCAGAAGCTTCTCAAAGCCCGGACGGCTGATGCCAGACCCTGAACGACCGAGATCTTCATCAATGACGATGGCGTCTTTCCAGCCAAGGGACCGCGCTCGCTCGGCAAGGCCATATTGGCGTCGCCGGCTCTCGGGATTGTTGACGAGTTGATCGGCCGTCGACTGCCGGACATAGACATAGGCGCCGCGCGCGAGATGTTCAGCGGTGATCTTCATGATCTGCCTCCCGTCCCGTCTGGCTCACCACCGCTTCCCTCAGCAAGGTCTCGATCAGCGGGAGGGTGCGTTCCCGGACTTCGCCTGGAAGACTCGATGGCGGAGCCTTCGTGGAAAACAGGTCTGGTTGGTCGGTTCGGCATTGCCTGCGCTGCATGGTCGTCTCCTGGCTGGCGTGAGTCGCTCTGCAGAAAACGTAGACCTGCATCCACCTCGCGGCGCAGGTCGCGCAGGCATGAAAGGGGAAAACGGGGCGCCTCGCGAACCGCCATCGTCAGGGCGATCTCTTCCGTCATCCAGATCGGAATCAGCGCCAGGCTGCCATCCGGTTGTCGCCCGACATAGGCCGGCTCACCGCAATAACGCTGACGGCCTGTAACGAAAATCTCCCCGCCCGAACGCGGATGAAAGGCGTAACGGACAATCTTCTTTGCCTCGCCATCCTGATAACGGGCATTATGAGCCCAGTCCG
>NZ_JBVVQJ010000115.1:0-1335 GCF_055811475.1 Mesorhizobium sp. WSM4829
TTCTTCTCTCAGGCCTGTCGTTGCGGCCTTTCAAGAAGCCGCGGGCCGGTATGGTGATCTGCGGATCGGGTCCAAATCTTCTGCAAGAGCTTTCAAGCTCGGGAACGACGGCTGGTTTTCCCAATCCAGATCTTTTCGATCATTGTGCCCATTCAGGTCATCGACTTCCTACACCTTTTTCACCGGCGCCAGTTTGTGTGGTGATGCATATGCGTCATGCAGCCACAACTCGCGCCGGATTTCGATAATCCTCTTTCTTTGTCATCATCGCCCAGATCGCCCGCGCCATCTTGTTCGCAAGCGCGATCGCGACCAGCATGAGCGGCTTGCGACGCAGCATCCGTGCCAGCCATGAACCCTCGACGATGGATTTGCGGGCCAGCACTGTCAGGCGTGACATGGCGCCGATGATCAACAAAGACCGGATATCGGTCTGGCCAGCCTTCGACACGCGTCCAAGTCGCTCCTTGCCGCCGGAGGTGTATTGACGTGGCACGAGCCCAAGCCAGGCCGCAAAGTCCCGCCCGCGTTTGAAGCTCTCCATCGGCGGAGCAAAGCCGCTGATCGCCAACGCGGTCTGGGGCCCGACACCAGGCATTGTCTGCAGGCGCCGCGCTGTATCGGTCGCCAGGGAAAGGGCTTTGGCCTTTGCCGTTTTGACGTCGATCCGGGCCGTGTTTTCAGCAATCTGTTCGAGCAGATCAAAGCATTCCTCGCGCACCAGAGCAGGCAGGTCACTGTTCGGCTCCTCCAGAATAGTCTCAATCCGCTTGATATGGGCGATCCCTTTCGGAATGATGTGACCATATTCGTACAGCACCGAACGCAGAGCGTTCACAAGCTCGGTGCGCTGATGGAGGAGGCGCTCCCGACCTCGGAACAACACAGCGCATGCCTGCTGATCTTCCGACTTCGGCTGTACAAAACGCATCTCCGGGCGCTGTGCTGCAACGACGATTGCTTCAGCATCGGCAGCATCGTTTTTCTGCCGTTTGACAAAGGGCCGCACATATTGAGGTGCGATCAGCTTCACCTCGTGGCCAAGCTTGACCATTTCTCGAGCCCAGTAGCTCGCGCTGCCGCATGCTTCCATCACAACCACAGCAGGCGGCTGGCATGCCATGAACTGCCGGAACCGTGACCGCGTCAGCTTCTTACGGAATCTCAGATGCCCCGTCATTGTCGCGCCGTGAAGCTGGAAAACGTTCTTTGCCAGGTCCACCCCGATCATAGTATCTTTCATTTGCCGTCCTCTCCTTCATGTGGCGTTGAACACCACGACCTTGGCACATTGCGATGCCGTCTGGGGAGGGCGGCAACCATCCCATCTTCTGC
>NZ_JBVVQJ010000116.1:0-1308 GCF_055811475.1 Mesorhizobium sp. WSM4829
CAGGCCGCAGGCACTTCGGAAGATTACAAGGAAGGGGTCGCCCATTTCCTGGAGAAACGATCGCCAAAATTCACGGGACGTTAAGATCACAGCTGCGTTTGATGGTGGACGCATCAGATCGGATGGCGGCGTCCGCCGCCAGCGGCTGCGAGCCACGAACCGCGCCACCGGCAGCGGGTGAGGCACGCCATGGCCGACATCCTGCGCGCCCGCATCTTTGCGATCGCCTGCGGCTACGAGGATGCCAACGGTCTCAATCGGCTGCGCACCGACCCGGCTTTCAAGCTTGCCTGTGGACGGTCGCCCGACAGGGGGCTCGACCTGCGCTCTCGGCCGACATGCTCGCGGCTGGAGTACCTGCCCGACCTCAAGACGTCATCCGCCTTGCCTTCACCGCCGCCCGGCCCGAGGCCAGCCTGTTGCGGGCGCTCGCCAGCACTCTGCAGCCCGCTGGACCATGACCGCCGGGGCAGCAGCCCGTCGAACCAGACATGCCGGGTGGGGGCGCAGCGGTTGCTTTTGGCGGGGATGACCGCGTCGACGCCGGCTTTGGCGGTCTCTTCGCGGATGGCGTCGGAGTCATAGCCCTTGTCCGCCAGGAGAGCCTCGATACGGTCGGCGATCATTCGAAACAGCACCGAAGCCTTGAATATCATGCGCCTGGCCAGGTCTCAGGACGTCAGGACGAAGCCGAGAGGTCGGCCTTTTCCGTCGCACAGCGCATGGAGTTTGGTGGTAAGCCGCCGCGCGATCGGCCAGGCGCCTCAGTTTCCTGAGTCCCCTTTTCGACTGCACAATGATGTGCCCGGACAACGTGCTATCGATCATGTCGGCGGTGGCATCGCATTCCACGACCTCGGCCTGTGTTTCGAGCAGTGCATCGAACACTCCTGTCGCGACCCATCGCCGGTATCGGCGGAAGACGCTGTTCCACTTGCCATATTCAACAGGCAGATGACGCCATTGCGCCCCGGTTCGGGCCATTCGCATCATGCCTTCGAAATAGCGCCGATTATCCTGCGCCGGAGGGCGCCCTCGACCCCGCTCTGCCGGCGAAGGATGTGACCTTGTCGCTCACGTTGGCGCGGCACGACTTTGCCGCGGCTCGCCCCATGGGTGTCCTCCATCTAGAGTCCAGATGATGGCGATATAGAAATTGCGTTTGACCCGCCGGACAGTTCATTGCCAGATTGAACAATTCTATTCGGTGAAATTCCCACCAACTCCTTTCTAGAAGGCAAAAAACTGAAGTTTTATCGTTTGGAAGATTCGACGTTTAAACACGGGTAAGCTCAGAACCGTGAACTG
>NZ_JBVVQJ010000117.1:0-1177 GCF_055811475.1 Mesorhizobium sp. WSM4829
ATGGCAAAAGGTAAATTCGAGCGTACAAAGCCTCATGTGAACATCGGCACGATTGGCCATGTCGATCATGGCAAGACGTCGCTGACGGCGGCGATCACCAAGTATTTTGGCGAATACAAGCGCTACGACCAGATTGATGCGGCGCCCGAGGAGAAGGCGCGCGGCATCACCATCTCGACGGCGCATGTCGAATACGAGACGGCCAACCGCCACTACGCTCATGTCGACTGCCCCGGCCACGCCGACTACGTCAAGAACATGATCACCGGTGCTGCGCAGATGGACGGCGCGATCCTGGTCGTGTCGGCCGCCGACGGCCCGATGCCGCAGACCCGCGAGCACATCCTGCTGGCCCGTCAGGTCGGCGTGCCGTCGATCGTGGTGTTCTTGAACAAGGTCGACCAGGTCGACGACGCCGAGCTGCTCGAGCTGGTCGAGCTCGAGGTGCGCGAGCTGCTGACCAAGAACGAGTTCCCCGGCGACGACATTCCGATCGTCAAGGGTTCGGCACTTGCGGCTTTGGAAGATTCCGACAAGAAGATCGGCGAGGATTCGATCCGCGAACTGATGGCTGCGGTCGACGACTACATCCCGACGCCGGTTCGCCCGCTCGACAAGCCGTTCCTGATGCCGATCGAGGACGTGTTCTCGATCTCTGGCCGCGGCACGGTGGTGACCGGCCGCGTCGAGCGCGGCGTGGTCAAGGTCGGCGAGGAGCTTGAGATCGTCGGCATCCGTCCGACCACCAAGACGACCTGCACCGGCGTCGAGATGTTCCGCAAGCTGCTCGACCAGGGCCAGGCCGGCGACAACATCGGCGCGCTGCTGCGCGGTGTCGACCGTGAAGGTGTCGAGCGCGGCCAGGTTCTGGCCAAGCCGGGCACGGTCAAGCCGCACAAGAAGTTCGTCGCCGAAGCCTACATCCTGACCAAGGACGAGGGCGGCCGTCACACGCCGTTCTTCACCAACTACCGGCCGCAGTTCTACTTCCGCACGACCGACGTGACCGGCATCGTGTCGCTGCCGGAAGGCACCGAGATGGTGATGCCTGGCGACAACATCACCGTCGATGTCGAGCTGATCGTGCCGATCGCCATGGAAGAGAAGCTGCGCTTCGCCATCCGTGAAGGCGGCCGCACCGTCGGTGCCGGCATCGTCGTCACCATCAAAGAGTAAT
>NZ_JBVVQJ010000118.1:0-1135 GCF_055811475.1 Mesorhizobium sp. WSM4829
GTGATAACAAGCTGATGCCTGCTTACGCTCGGACCACCGCACAGCACGCAACGGAGGGTCAACGCCAATGGCAAGAAGAGCGCTCATCATGGTTGAAGGCCATAGGCGTATGGGTCTGCTATTCGTCCAAGCGGCCCGGCGTCTTGGTCTTCATCCAATTACCCTGTCGGCTGATCCAACTCAATACGACTATCTTGCGGCGGAAGGGCTTGAGGCAATCCGCGTCGATACAGACAATCTCGATGCGCTGATCCACGTATGTTCCCGGCTGCGTGCGACCTATGAGATTGCTGGCATTACGGGCGCCGAGGAAGAGATCTATGCGACAGTTGGCAAGCTCTGCCGGCACTTCGATCTACCGGGCCCGAACCCCGAATCGATTGAACGATGCTGCGACAAATTCCTTCAGCGTCAGCTCCTCGCTGAGGCTGGCGTGCCAATGCCTGCTTATCGCTTGGCAATGAATACCGCGGATGTAGAAATCGCTGCCGCCGAGATCGGCCTGCCAGTGATTCTCAAGCCGGCCGTAGGCACCGGCAGCAGCGGCGTCCGATTGTGCTGCAATGTCGACGAGCTAGCCGAACATACCACCTATCTGTTGGGCGGGAAGCACATATGGCGTTCTTCGCCGAGAATACTCGTGGAAGAATTCGCGCAAGGCCCCCATTATGCCACGCATATAATGGGAAATGAGGTCATTGGGATTGAGGCTGCTGACTTCGACCGCCCACCCCTTTGTCTTTTGTGAGGGCATCTTTCCGGCACCGCTTACTGATGACGAGCAGGAACGCATGGCCGATGTATCGCTGAGCTGTTTGCGCGCTCTCAGCCTTGGCTGGGGGCCAACCTTCGTTGAACTCCGGTGGACGAAGGATGGTCCAGTCGTCATTGAAGTCAATCCGCGCCTTGGTGGCGGTCCTCAACACATCCAGCTGGCTGACGGTGTCGATCTCATTACCGAGCACATCAAGCTTGTCATCGGCAATGAATGGAATTTGCGCAAAACGCATATGCACGTTGCGGGCTGGCGGAACCTACTTCCTGATCGCGATGGCACCCTCGATTGGATCGACAACGGCAGTCTGGCCGCTGCTGTACCAGGTGTCGCCGAGGTCAAATTCTATGTTGAACCCAA
>NZ_JBVVQJ010000119.1:0-1074 GCF_055811475.1 Mesorhizobium sp. WSM4829
AGGAGCGGACGTCGCCCCGCCTATGCGGCTTGCTCACTCTAGCGTCGGGGCGGTCCGCAGACCGTTGAATCGAAATCGCTACGAAGCCCACGGGCAGACCTTAGCCTCCTGCGCTGAGCATTTCGATGATTGTTAAATCCAAAGAATCACCACAGGACGGTGGCCGTCGAGCGAGTTTTCAGCAGCCCATTAATGTGCAACTTGGGAAGCTGCCGACATCAATTCCTCGGGATTCAGCGCGCTGAAGGTATTGAGGCCATCCTCCAGAACTTCAGTGAAGTTCCAGCGTACGATGCCCGCCCGGTCGATTAGGAACTGACCGACAAGCTGCGCCTGGCTGGAAGCCATCGCCTGCTGATCGACTTCCGTAATCTCATATCCTTCCTTCTTGTTAAGAAATTCATTCATTGCCATGACGTCCATAGGCTCGGGCAACTCGCCCGGGAGATGGAACGGTATCGCCATGACCGTGTCCATCCCGACCTCGCGCAAGCCGAAAGCACGGTGCGAGGCTCGCTCCGGGTCGGATGCGGCGAGAAGATCGGGTGCCGGGTGGTAACGGAAATAGAGCCGCGCCCGCTCGACCGGCGTATTGACCACAGCCAGGCATTCGACGCCTTTCTCACGCAGGGCCGGCTTGAGTTGCGCCATCGCCGCGACATGGCGCCGGCAGAACGGACAGTGCAGGCCTCGGAACAAACCGATCAACAACGGGCTACGGCCTCGAAAATCATCGAGCGCGATCTTGCCTTCGCGTGAGATCGCATTGAGCACAACATTTGGTGCCCGGTCGCCCGGCTGCAGCGGGCGGTCAACACTACTCGTGGACATGGACAACCTCCTCGCCCCGGGGTCAGTGAGGGAAAGCAGCACACCCAGCGTTTCGGAGGCGATCAAGTGCTGGGGCGAAAGCTTCCTGTGCCAAGGCAATAGCTTTCGACCTCTGCCATATTGCCGAGGTCGAGATTACGCGCATTGCAAGCCCATCATAACACGAAAAAGCATCTGCGGGTGCCGCCAAATGTGGTGAATTACCTTACGCGAGCGCACTCCCGAATGCTCTTGCGCTGAAGG
>NZ_JBVVQJ010000120.1:0-1022 GCF_055811475.1 Mesorhizobium sp. WSM4829
TCGGCCACTCATTTAGATCAAAACCCGATGGCAATTGCGGCGACCAGGTTGAGCTCGACCCGGCAGGTTGATCCGACCGCGCCGACAACGCCCACGAGCCGTCCTCCCACCCGGCAGGTTGCCGCCATCCGGCTTGCTCCGCAGCAGCATGAATTTCGTCCTGGTCATAACTGTCCAGCGACCCGGCAGGTCCCTGCCATCCGCATCCATTCGGCTCATACTGGTCACTGCCGAAGATCGCTGACGGCGCTTGCTTCGAGATTTCAGTCCAGTCGTTAGACGGTAATCTTCCGCCCACATCCTGCGAATTTTTCTTCCGCTGGGCCTGGCGGTATTTCTCAAGCATACGCAATCCGCCGCGCATAGCGGCGGTATTAAGGCCCAATTCGGCAGCACGTCCTTGCAGCGCCTCATTCTCGAGTTTAGTAAGGCTCTCGTCGGAAGACCGGAGCTCCTCAGATAACCTGCGAAGAGCGCTACCATATTTGGAAGCGGTTATCTGGACCAACTCCCCACTCGCCACTGCCGCCTCACTTGCCTCATTGATGAGGGGCTTGTCTTCAGGAGAGACGAGACGCCGTACGCCCCGACGCGGCTCTTCCTTCACTCGCTGCGCAGTAGTGAACCCGAGTTCTGTCCTGTGTTCCCGAAGCATATTCAGGGCATCCGTTAAATATCTGGAGCCCGGGTACTCGGCGTCAGCAAATTGGCGCAACTGTTGGTCATCAAGTTGAGCTAGACCACCGCGAGAGTTGAGCTCCTGAGATAACTTGCGAAGACCTTTACGATTAGTTTCGATGTAGGACTCCTTGCGCCCACGACGCCTTGCCGCCGCGGCCGCCGCTTCGATGAGGTCAGCGTCTTCGGCAGAGGCCACCTGCGTGCGTTTATAAGAGTCGATGCGAAGCTCCGACCCAACGACAGTTTCCGTGTCGCGTGTCCGTTCCTGGGACGACTTCCTGCCGCTGCTCGGGACGATGGCATTCTTCCATGCCTTCAGGATCGATTTCAATCCCCCGCTT
>NZ_JBVVQJ010000121.1:0-984 GCF_055811475.1 Mesorhizobium sp. WSM4829
CATATGGTGTGGTACAAGATCGGCAGCGCCGATGAGCCGCCGGGCAAGTCCGGCATCGCCCATTTCTTCGAGCATCTGATGTTCAAGGCGACGACCAACCATGCGGCCGGCGCGTTCGACCGCGCCGTCTCCGCCATCGGCGGTTCGAATAACGCTTTCACCTCCTATGACTACACCGCCTTTTACGAGACGGTGGTGCCGCAGGCGCTCGAGCAGATGATGGATTTCGAGGCCGATCGCATGGGCAACCTCATCCTCAACGACGACGTCATCGCCACCGAGCGCGACGTCATCCTCGAGGAACGCCGCTCGCGCATCGACAGCAATCCGCAGGCAGTGCTCGGCGAGGAGGTCGACGCCACGCTCTGGCAGAACCAGCCCTATCGCATTCCGGTGATCGGCTGGATGCAGGAGATGGAGAAGCTGAACCGCGCCGACGCCAAGGCTTTCTACGACAAATATTATACGCCCAACAACGCCGTGCTGGTGGTGGCCGGCGATGTCGAGCCGCAGGCGGTCAAGGCGCTGGCCGAAAAGACCTATGGCAAGGTCGCGCGTGGTCCAGACCTGCCGCCGCGCATCCGTCCGGTCGAACCCGAACAGAACACCAGGCGCACGGTGACGCTCGCTGACGCGCGTGTCAGCGTGCCGAATTTTTCGACGCAATGGGTGGTTCCCTCCTATCACACTGCGAAGCCGGGCGAAGCGGAAGCGCTGGACCTGCTGGCGGAGATCCTCGGCGGCGGCAGCCGCAGCCGGCTGTACCAGCAGCTTGTCGTCAAGCAAGGCATTGCCGCCGAGGCCGGCGCCTTTTTCCAGGGCACCATGCTCGATGCTACCACCTTCACCGTCTATGGCGCGCCGCGCGGCGACGCCAAGCTGGCCGATGTCCAGGCGGCGGTCGAGGCCGAGGTCGCCCGCATCGCCAGCGAGGGCGTCACATCGGGCGAGCTGGAGAAGGCCAAGGATCGTTTCGTCCGCTCG
>NZ_JBVVQJ010000122.1:0-958 GCF_055811475.1 Mesorhizobium sp. WSM4829
GGCTAAGACAAATAGATGGAGCGGGATGCCCAATTCTATTTGAACGTATCCCGCTCTAGTCGGGACGGCGATAGGCCACAACCTCGCCAGGCATGCTCAGGCTCTGCAAGGAGCCAGGTGCCGCGCCGCCGATCCAGCCCAGCACCGAGCGGGCGAGCTCGGCGCCGGCCAGCCGGAAGTTCTCGTTGACCACCAGCAATTCCCTGCGGAACAGGTGCAGCAGGTCGGACGACTGCTTGGATACCACGTCGACGTCCCGGCCGAGCTTGAGGCCGACGTCCTCGATGCCGGCGACGATGGCGAGTGTCGCGGCAGCGGCACTGCTGACGAAACCGTCCGGCCTGACGTCACGGCGCATCAGCTGCGCGGTCCTCATCCTGATCTGCTCGATCGAATGGTCGACCGAAACGGTGTTGAACGGGATCTCGCTGGCGCCGACCTCGCTCAGCGCATCGGTGAAGCCGTTCAGCGTATGGCTGTGGTAGGTCAGCTCGACTGGGGGCGCCAGCAGAGCCAGCCTGCGGCGGCCGATGCCGGCCAGGTGGCGCACAGCCTCGGTCGCGAACGCGTAATTGTCGAAGTCATGATAGGGATGGATCAGCCCCATATCGGTGCGGCCATGCGTGGCGAAGGGGATACCACGCTCGAGCATGTAACGGGCCCTGGGGTCATTCGGCTGGGTGCGCGAGATGATGACGCCGTCGGCGGAGCCGGTCTCCACCAGATAGCGTATCGGGTCCAGGGGATCCTGAGAGCGTGAATAGGGCGTGACGATCAGGTGATAGGGTGTGGCGGCGATGACTTCCGAGACGCCGTAGATGATGTCAGAGACAAAGCTCATGATCTCGCGCTCGGTGTTGAGCACGAGGCTGATGACGTTGGTCTTGCCGGTCCGCAGCCGCACACCGGCGCGGTTCGGCCGGTAGCCGATCTGCTTGGCGACAAGCTGGACGCGTCG
>NZ_JBVVQJ010000123.1:0-920 GCF_055811475.1 Mesorhizobium sp. WSM4829
GTTGTAGACGTGACGCCAGCGATCGAAGGCGTCCTGGGCCTTGGGGAGATCGGCAAAGGGCGGTCCCTGCAGCGCTTCGGCTTTGAGCGAGCGATGGAAGCGCTCGTCCTTGCCGAGCGTCTGCGGGTGACAAGGCCTGGAATGGCTGACGGCGACGCCGGCCTCGATCAACCAGACGGTGAGCAGCGTGAAGTTGTTGCGGCCGCCGTCGCCCCAGGGCGGGCCGTTGTCGGTGGCGATACGCCACGGCAGGCCGTAGCGGCGGAAGGCGGCGATCAGCCGGGCCTTCACGGTTGCGGTGGTCTGATCGGCGCAGGCCGACAGCACGATCGAGAAGCGCGAATGGTCGTCGAGCACGGTGAGCGGGTGCAGCCGGCCGTCATGCAGGGCGACGTGGCCCTTGAAGTCCATCTGCCACAGATCGTTGGGAGCTTCGTGCTCGAAGCGGATGAAGGGCTGAGCCCCGCCGCCCAGCACGCCCAGCTCGATGCCGTTGCGGCGCAGGATGCCGGTCACCGTCGAGGCCGCGGGCGTGCCGATGCCGTCGCGGGCGATGACGCGCGCGATCTTGCGTCCACCCCAAGCCGGATGCGCCGCACGCACCGCAAGTGCAGCCGTTTCCACCTCCGGCGCGCACTGCGCCGGGCTCGATCGCGGCCGCCGCGACTGCTCGGCCAGTCCTGCCTCGCCCTCGCTCCGGTAGCGCAAAAGCAGCTTGTGGCCGCACGTCCGTCCGATACCGAAGCGCCGACACAACGCGCTCACATTCGCCCCCTCTGCGGAGGCGAGCCTCACGAACTCCAACTTCTGTTTCATCGCGCTTTTGTCCTTGAATGGCATCCCGAACCCCCTCGCGCGCAATGCGCAAAACTGTTCGCGATGTCCTCGCACACCTGTTCGCGATGTCTCCGGTCCAAACA
>NZ_JBVVQJ010000124.1:0-808 GCF_055811475.1 Mesorhizobium sp. WSM4829
GCGGCGGTGGCGTTATCAACTTAACTCGCCGTCAGCGATTTGCGGCATAAACGCGATGGAATGAATAAGCCGCCCATCAGCTACAAGCGTCACCGTTTTCCGCCTCAGATCATCGCCCATGCGGTCTGGTTGTACTTTCGGTTTCCGTTGAGCCTGCGCATGGTCGAAGAAATGTTGCTCGAGCGCGGTATCGTGGTCTCATACGAGACGATCCGCCGCTGGGCAAAGAAGTTCGGTCCCGATTATGCTCGTCGCTTGTGCCGCAAGCCGCCAGGCCACCATGACATTTGGCATCTCGATGAAGTCGTCATCACCATCGCCGGCAAGAAGCACTGGTTGTGGCGTGCCGTCGATCAGGATGGCTATGTGCTCGATGAGATCGTCCAGACCCGGCGCAACACCAAGGCTGCCAAACGATTGTTGGCTCTTGAGAAAGCAAGGCGTCGCACCCAAGCGCATGATCACTGACAAGCTCCGCTCCTACGGAGCGGCCAGGCGTCAGGTCATGCCGCAGATCGAACACCGCGCACAAGGGCCTCAACAACCGAGCGGAGAATTCGCATGTGCCGCTGCGAAACGGGAACGAACAATGCAGGGCTTCCGATCACCTGGGTCCCTGCAACGGTTCGTCTCAATCTTCTCCGCTGTTCGCAATCTCTTCGTTGCTCCCCATTCAAAACGCTCAGCATTCGCCATCCATCTCCACCGCCTGAAAGCCATGTCGGAGTGGAAAGCCGCGACCGGAACGCTGGCCTGAAATCGAACTCGCAGTATCATCGCGGCCAGTTGCCAACAACGTGACATCGCC
>NZ_JBVVQJ010000125.1:0-172 GCF_055811475.1 Mesorhizobium sp. WSM4829
CTGCCAGTGCTCCGCCGCGCGTGCTTCGGGGCTCACATCACGAACCTTGGAGAAGTCGAACACCGGTCCGCCTGCCTCAAGCTGTCGGGCCGCTACGCGTGCCCGATCTATCCAGGTGTCGGGAGCCTCACCCTCGGCAACGATGCGATCCTCGACGATCGAAAGCCGAACC
>NZ_JBVVQJ010000125.1:272-800 GCF_055811475.1 Mesorhizobium sp. WSM4829
GGATCGATCTGCGTTCCGGACAACAAAGACTGCGGGTCGGCGGCAAGCGGGTCTCTCAGGCCGGCAATATAGAATTGACCATCGCGCACCTTTTGTTCGGCAACGATGATGCCCGGCTGGGTTCCCAGTCGCGACACATAGGCCTGCCAGTGCTCCGCCGCGCGTGCTTCGGGGCTCACATCACGAACCTTGGAGATGTCGAATACCGGTCCGCCTGCCGAAAGCTGTCGGGCCGCTGCGCGTGCCCGATCTATCCAGGTGTCGGGAGCCTCACCCTCGGCAACGATGCGATCCTCGACGATCGAAAGCCGAACCGATTTCGGCGGGGTCAGCGACGCCGTTAGCCGCTTCAGCACGAACTCCGGATCAAGGCTCTGATAGAATTGCCACTGCGAACGAACGCGGGCAGGATCGATCTGCGTTCCGGACAACAAAGACTGCGGGTCGGCGGCAAGCGGGTCTCTCAGGCCGGCAATATAGAATTGGCCATCGCGCATCTTTTGTTCGGCAACGATGATGCCCGGCTGG
>NZ_JBVVQJ010000126.1:0-783 GCF_055811475.1 Mesorhizobium sp. WSM4829
CCCGTGAATTTTGGCGATCGTTTCTCCAGGAAATGGGCGACCCCTTCCTTGTAATCTTCCGAAGTGCCTGCGGCCTGCAACTCGATATCGGCCATCACGCAAGCTTCCACGAGCGACTGGAAGTACGAATTATAGATCTGCTGCTTAATCACCCCGATCGAACGCGGCGAGGCGGCGGTCACCATCTCGCGGGCGATCTCCTGCACTGCCGCAAGAAAGCCTTCTGCCGGCAGCGTGCGCACAAGCCCGAAGACTTCTGCTTCTTTTGCCTCAATGACCCGCGCCGAGCAGAGGAGGTCGAGCGCGTTCGGCGTGCCAATCAGACGAGGGAGCATCCAAGCAATACCTTCTTCGGCGATAAGACCGCGCTTTGCGAAAGCCGTGGTGAGCTTTGCACCTTCGGCCATATAGCGGAAATCGCCGAACACGCCGAAGCACAACGCAAACCCTGCGATTGGCCCATTGATGGCCATGAAGATCGGTTTGGCAACCGTGAGAAGATAAGAGAATCTCTGTCCAAAGTTGTCGTTGTTTCCAACAAACTTCGTTTCCTCCGCGTCCAGGAGTGACATGTCGTAGCCAGCGCAAAAACCACGCCCAGCACCCGTGATTACAATTGCACGGGCGTTTTCATCAATACTTGCGGCGTTGATTGCAGCGCGTACTTCCGCCTCCATTCGGGGGGTCCAAGCGTTTAAGCGATCGGGCCGATTAAGCGTGATCGTTGCAACAAGGTCGGCGACTGAGTACAGGATTTCATCGTACATTTATTTCTCCTTTACG
>NZ_JBVVQJ010000127.1:0-720 GCF_055811475.1 Mesorhizobium sp. WSM4829
TAGAAGGCAAAAAACTGAAGTTTTATCGTTTGGAAGATTCGACGTTTAAACACGGGTAAGCTCAGAACCGTGAACTGTTGCACCATTAATCAGAGAGAGTTGTTAAACCATGCTTCTTCACTCGTATCTATCTTCGCCTTTTGCGCGCAAAGTCCGCATTGCCCTCATCCTGCTCAATCTGACCGACCGTGTCGTAACCCGCAAGCCAGATCTCGATGATCCCAACGATCCGGTCCGGCAGGCCAATCCTTTAAACAAGGTTCCAGTTCTCGTGCGTGATGATGGCATTCCCGTCTTCGACTCGCCCGTAATCCTCGAATACCTAGATCATCTCGCCGGCGGCGGGATCATTTTCCCGCGCGAACCGGAGGCGCGCTTCAGGGCGGTGACACTAGAGGCTTTGTGCGACGGCGCGCTTGATGCGTGCCTGATCATCCGAGATGAGACGATCTTTCGGCCTGAAAAGTTCCACTTTGCGGCTTCCATTGAGCAACAAGCCGGAAAGGTTGAGCGCGCTCTCGATGCCATCGAAGCCGATCCCCCGGGGGTTTCTGCCATGCCGGATGTTGGTCAGATCACGCTGGCCTGCCTGCTAGGCTATCGTGATTTTCGTTTCAATGGCAGCTGGCGTGATAAGCACCCACGTCTCCATGCTTGGCACGACGCTTTCGCCGCTGCGGTGCCTGCCTTCGTTGCGACTGCGCCGCGTGATGAATAGGC
>NZ_JBVVQJ010000128.1:0-717 GCF_055811475.1 Mesorhizobium sp. WSM4829
TTCGACACTGAGCTGGTCGCCGGACTCGCGCCATCTCGCGGCCTACCGCGTTCGCCCCGGCTACAAGCGGGAGGTCCCCTACCTCAATTCGTCGACGGACCGGTTGCAGCGCGAATATTCGGCAAGGGTCTATCCCAAGCCGGGCGATGTCCTTCCGCTGCCCCAGCCGGTCCTGTTCGACATTGCCAGCCAGCGCCAGATCGCGATCGACGACGCCCTGTTCTCCAACCCCTTCGAACTTTCCCCTCTCCGGTGGTGGGCGGACGGTCGCGGCTTCACTTTCGAATATAACCAGCGCGGGCATCAGCTCTATCGGCTGGTCGAGGTAAACGCCGCCACGGGCCGCGCACGCTCGCTGATCGATGAGACCAGCACGACCTTCGTTGATTACCGGCCGCTGGTGATGAACCAGCGCCGTACCGGCAAAATCTTTCGTTACGATGTCGACGACGGGAAGGAGATCATCTGGGCGTCCGAGCGCGATGGGCACGAGCACCTGTATCTGTTCGACGGCCGGACCGGCGCGCTCAAGAACCAGATTACCAGCGGTGAGTGGGTCGTGCGGGGGGTCAACCATGTCGATCCGGTCAAGCGCCAGATCTGGTTCGAGGCGAGCGGGATGCACCCGGGGGAAGACCCTTATTTCGTCCATGCGTACCGCATCGGCTTCGACGGTGAGGGGCTGACTGAGCTCACGCCCGAGCCGGCCAACCACCA
>NZ_JBVVQJ010000129.1:0-702 GCF_055811475.1 Mesorhizobium sp. WSM4829
GCGGAGCAGCGCCGGCACGAAGAGCAGGCTGGACATTACTACCGGGACACTTACCGCCGCAGCCACCGCTGCCTGATGCCGAACAGCAGAGCCGCAGTTCGAGGTGATTACGACTGCGCCTCGCTCGACCAGCCTCCGAGCTGCCGCCACAAAGGCAGGCTCGAGCGCAGGTTCGCCCTGCATGACAACATCCGCCCAGGCTCCCTCGACGGTTTCCGATATCACGGGAAAGTCGAAAGTAGCTGAACTGAAAAGCGAGCCGGACGGCGGCGCCGGCGGCGTCACACCGGGTGGCAAGCCAGGTTCCAAACCCAGAATTCCAAGGCACCTTTCGATTTGTGACGTCATTCTGGCCTCCAAAGTCATGTAGTTACATTTGATGTGCATGGTGTATGCGCCTTCATCAAATATCGATTGTCGCCGCCGACCACCTGGGCGCAAAATGGCCATGGGCGGTAGCAAATTCGCAGATCCAGTGGTTACAGCCTGACAGCAGAGTGCGATTTGGCATTCCCTTTGGGAGGTGTGCGTGCGAGTCTGGCGCATGCGGACAGCAAGATGATCCGCTACCATTCTCGCCGACGCCAGAAACGAAGCTGTGTGTTAGCTGCGTCTCCGCTCTAGGCCAAATGTTCTCCTGGGACATTTAGCCACCAATTTTGAGGTGTCCTTATTTTGACGGGTGGTTACGTTTGCATATTC
>NZ_JBVVQJ010000130.1:0-693 GCF_055811475.1 Mesorhizobium sp. WSM4829
CTTGTCTATCCGGTTGTCGTAGCAGCCGCTGTTGGCGACCGCGACCTTATAGAATTCGGGATGGAAGAGCAGCGCGCTCACCGCGTTCTGGCCGCCTGCGGACCAGCCGAAAATGCCGACATTGGAGATATCGTACCACGGATACCTCGCGGCGGCCGCCTTGTGCCATAGAATGCGATCGGGAAAGCCTGCGTCCTTCAGATTTTTCCAGGCAACGTCATGAAAGGCGCGCGAGCGCTTGTTGGTACCCATGCCATCGATCTGCACAACGACGAAGCCCAGCTGCGTGAGCGGCTCTGTCCGCCCTGAGAAGGATTTTGGGACGAACGAGCCCTGGGGCCCGGCATAGATATTCTCCACCACCGGGTACTTCTTCTTCGGATCGAAATTGGCGGGCAGGTGGATCACGCCCCAGATATCAGTCTTGCCGTCGCGCCCCTTGGCGTGGAAGCTGAGTGGCGGCTGCCAGCCGGCGGCGACGAGCTCGGACATGTCGGCGGTCTCCACCTCCATCAGTTTGACATCGTCGCTGGCGCGGTAGAGCATCATGCGGGGCGGCAGATCGATGCGTGACCAGAGATCGACATAGTAGCGGCCGTCGGGAGAGAACTCGACATGGTGGTTGGCCGGCTCGGGCGTGAGCTCAGTCAGCCCCTCACCGTCGAAGCCGATGCGGTACGCATGGACGAAATA
>NZ_JBVVQJ010000131.1:0-689 GCF_055811475.1 Mesorhizobium sp. WSM4829
AGCGCCCGACCAAGATCGATCACCGTTTTGACAAGCAGCCGGTCCTCCCGAGACTTGGCCAAGCCGCGAATGAAGCCTTGATCTATTTTCACCTTGCGTATCCGGCTGTCCTTGAGCGACGCCAACGTGGAAAAGCCGGTGCCGAAGTCATCGAGCGCGATGGAAATGCCGGCATGTGAAAGCCGTCCGAGCTTTTCATCCAGTCTTTCCGGGTCCACTGGAGATTCTTCGGTAATCTCGATTTCGAACATCGTTGTCGGGAGGTCTTTTGCCGCCAGACCATTCAGAACCATGTCGTCGATATCGCCGGCTTCCAATTCGCGCGGTGAAACATTCATTGCCACACGAACATCTCGACGGTCAGCTTTCACCAAGCCGTCGATAAGAGCACAACAGTCGGAGAATACCGTTTGCGTTAACAGTTGAAGCATTCCGGTTTCGCGTGCGGCTGTCATGATTTCGGGTGGAGAGATGGAACCATGGATCGGATGGGACCACCTCAGCAGGGCTTCAAAACCGATCACGGCTTCGGTGTCGAGTCTTACGATGGGCTGGAACCAAGGTGCCACCCTTCTCGCCTCTATCGCCGAATGAAGGTCGCGTTCGATGGACTGGCGACGTTGCAATTCCCTGTCGAGTTCGGCATCGAACAGGCGAAATTCGTTCCTGCCACGACGCTTGGCCGTGTA
>NZ_JBVVQJ010000132.1:0-679 GCF_055811475.1 Mesorhizobium sp. WSM4829
AACCAGGAAAAGAGGGACTCGTCCCGACCGTCCGCGCGCCCGCGCTTGGCAGAGTCAATGCGAAGCGTCGACTCAAGGACAAGCTCCGTTTGCTGTCTCGAGCCCTGGGACGACTTCCTGCCGCTGCTCGGGACGATGGCATTCTTCCATGCCTTCAGGATCGATTTCAATCCCCCGCTTTTTTTCGGCTGGGGGGCGATTGCCGGCTCCTCCGAGAAGGAGGAATAGGCTTCCGACGAGGCGGTCGAATGCCTGGAGCGCGAGCGGCTCGAGGCTGCGTAAGACGTGTCTATGCTGTGGCGCGCGCTGCTGAACTGGTTGTCCCGCAGGTCGGGCGGCGGCGGCATGCGCATCGACCCACCCACGGAGGTGCGCCGAATCGCACCACTGTCTGGATCAGCAGTGGAGCCGCCCAGGTTCAACTCACTCATTTGCCGCTCCATGGCCGCTTGCTGCGCCCTTAGAGCCTGATAGCCTTGGATAAAATCCTCCGTTCCCCCTGTCAGTCTCGCAACCCAACGGGCTGCGTCGTCGGGAGCATCGTAGGGCCATGGCCCGCCTGTATTGTCCATTGCGGTCTCCGGTATCACGTCAAGCAGATATGCTAGCGCCCATCGGCGCCACCGCCGTCATGCACAATTCATATTCAGCCATTCTGGCCGGACATGGTGATGGTTCC
>NZ_JBVVQJ010000133.1:0-676 GCF_055811475.1 Mesorhizobium sp. WSM4829
CGAGATCGGCGCCCATGCGCAGCAGGCTCCGCCGTTCCTCGTCTCCCAGAGCCTCAGGCTTGTGGCGGTCGAGCGCGTCAAGCTCGTCCTGACGCTCGCGGACGGCTACGAGCGCGGCATTCCAGCGTCGCTCCAGTTCGCCTGCTACAAGCCGGTTGTCCGGGTCGACGGCGTCATACTGGCGGCGTGCATGGGCGGCTTCATAACGTGCTTGCTCGAGTGCGAGCTCCACATGGCGCCGCTTCTCTCCAGCCTGCACGGTGGAGGTCTCGATGGCCTTGATCGCCGCTTCTATGCCGAGCGGTTGAAGGCGTTGAAGAACCTCCGCGCTGACCGCCTGATCGACCCGCAACGATCCGAAGCCAATGCACGGGTCGGTTCCGTGGTTGAGCTGCGCTCCGCGGCAATGATAGCGCCCCGTATTGCCGTTGCTGCCGGAATAGGAGACATGCAGCTTGCGGCCGCAATGGCCGCAGCGCAAGAGACCGCCGAGCAGCAACTCGCCCCGGCGAAGAGCACCGCGCGGCACCAAGCCTTTGCTTGTGGCATTGTCCGTGATCAGGCCCTGATTCCTCTCAAAATCGTGCCAGCTCAGGTAACCTTCGTGATGGTCGATGAGCAAGACCTCCCAGTCGGCGCGATCGCGCCTGATCCCGCGCAAAATCCGTTTGCGTCC
>NZ_JBVVQJ010000134.1:0-672 GCF_055811475.1 Mesorhizobium sp. WSM4829
ATTTGGACCCGATCCGCAGATCACCATACCGGCCCGCGGCTTCTTGAAAGGCCGCAACGACAGGCCTGAGAGAAGAACGCACTCGATCACCGGCACATCAGGTTGGAAGGCTTCTTGCATCAAGGGCGGCAACCAGAGAAGAACGACGTCGCCGATGCGGAGGCGATCGTCGAAGCAGCGCAACGACCGACAATGCGCTTTGTCGAACCGAAGACCAAGGAGCAGCAGTCCCGGGCTATCGTGTTTCGCACCAGAGAGCAGTTCGTGAATCAGAGAACCGAATTGGTGAATGCGCTGCGCGCGCACCTCTATGAGTTCGGTTATGTTGCTCCGCAAGGCATCGGCCACCTGCCACGTCTGGCAGAGATCGTCGAGGACGAGAGCGCAGACCTGCCGGATCTAGTCCGCGACATCTGCAGCGCTCTCCTTGACCAGATCGAACAGTTGAGCAGCCGGCTCGCGGCATTGAAGAAGACGATCGACACGCTGTCCAAGCAAGCTGCAACATCTCGGCGCTTGCAAACCATGCCCGGTGTCGGCCCTATCGCTGCCCTTGCCATTGAAACCTTTGCGCCACCGATGGAAGCCTTTAAGTGCGGTCGCGATTTCGCCGCCTGGCTCGGGCTGGTCCCTCGGCAGAAGTCGAGCGGCGGCAAGCAACGACTAGGGAAG
>NZ_JBVVQJ010000135.1:0-645 GCF_055811475.1 Mesorhizobium sp. WSM4829
GGAGGCAATGGATTGCCGTTTTCGGCTGATCGCCACCGATGGTGTATTTTCCATGGACGGCATCATCGCCAATCTGAGGGGCGTCTGCGATCTCGCCGACAAGTACGATGCAATGGTGATGGTCGACGACAGCCATGCCGTCGGCTTCGTCGGCAAGAACGGGCGCGGCTCGGCCGAGTATTGCGGCGTCGAGGGCAGGGTGGATATCATCACCGGCACGCTCGGCAAGGCATTGGGCGGCGCGTCGGGTGGCTACACGGCGGCGAGCAGGCCGGTGGTCGACTGGCTGCGCCAGCGCTCGCGTCCCTACCTGTTTTCCAACACCCTGATGCCGGCGATCGCCGGCGCCTCGATCCGGGTTTTCGAACTGATCAAAAATGGCGATGCGCTGCGCCAGCGCCTCTATGCCAATGCGGCGCGGTTCCGGTCTGAAATGGGTAAGCTCGGCTTTACGCTGGCCGGCGCCGATCATCCGATCGTTCCGGTCATGCTCGGCGATGCGACGCTGGCGCAGGAGATGGCGGCGCGCATGCTGCAGCGCGGCATCTATGTCATCGGTTTTTCCTTCCCCGTCGTGCCCAAGGGCCAGGCCCGCATCAGGACGCAGATGTCGGCCGCCCATTCGGCCGCCGATATCGACCGGGC
>NZ_JBVVQJ010000136.1:0-635 GCF_055811475.1 Mesorhizobium sp. WSM4829
ATGGACTGTGTCCGCTCCTGCCGGAATGGTGCTGGATATCGAGTTGCTCGATATCTTCATGACGGATGATCCAGGGCGTACCCTTGCAATACTGCTCGGCCTTCAGATCGCCGGCGCGGATCATGCGCAGCACGGTCATTGGCCGCAGCCCGAGCTTCGCAGCCGTTTCCTGCAATGTATACTCGCCGCGCTCCGACCGTTCGTCCTTTTTGTAGACGGCGATGTCGTGCTGGTTGCGGAAAGTGCAGACACGGGACTGCGTCCATCCGTTCTGACGACCCGTGGTTTTGCCGAGCCGGTTGAGAAGCGATGCGATCGCTCTATCCGGCAATTGGCGTGCCAGGGCACGGATCAGTTCCTCGATGTCCGGCGGGGCGCCCCAACGGTGATGGCCTGCCTTGTTCTTCCTGACCGAAAGCGCGGTATGGTCGCCGCCCTGCCAATGCACCAGCATTTTGATGTGGTCGTCTTCGATGGCGACGACAATCTCGCGGATCACGGCACGGATGATCCGTTTGCGCGTGGTGGCGGTGGCGTTGGCATGATGCCATGCCAGTTCGAGATCGGCGCCCATGCGCAGCAGGCTCCGCCGTTCCTCGTCTCCCAGAGCCTCAGGCTTGTGGCGGTCGAGCGCG
>NZ_JBVVQJ010000137.1:0-635 GCF_055811475.1 Mesorhizobium sp. WSM4829
CAGGCCGCAGGCACTTCGGAAGATTACAAGGAAGGGGTCGCCCATTTCCTGGAGAAACGATCGCCAAAATTCACGGGGCGTTAGTTGTTTAGTCTCGAGATCAAGTGGACGGGATCGCAGGACAACGGTGCGGAACGGGACGGTCTGCGAACCGGGACTGGTTCAGTGCTTCAGCCATGCCCGCCCTGGCGCGACTCACGCCACCCACTACGCCGCATACATAAATCCCTCATTTCGAGTCCAGACGCTCATAGGGCGACAGGTCGTCGATAATGGCACAGAAACAAATAGAGATGAGCGATGCATAGACTAGAACGCTTCCTGCGCCCAAAATCCATAGCGGTGATCGGCGGCCTTTTGGCAGCATTTGTTGTCGAGCAATCAATTGAACTGGGCTATTCTGGCGACATCTGGCCGGTGCACCTTGAGAAGGACGAAGTCGCTGGGCTCAGAGCCTACCGCTCGGTGGCGGATCTGCCCGGCGTGCCGGATGCCGCCTTCGTAGCGGTCAACAGGCATCTGACGATTGAAGTGGTCCGTGCGCTGGCAGAGCGCGGGGCGGGAGGGGCGTTATGCTATGCAGCCGGCTTTCGGGAAACCGCCTTCCATGACCAGGTCGGGGAGCGTCTGCAGGC
>NZ_JBVVQJ010000138.1:0-627 GCF_055811475.1 Mesorhizobium sp. WSM4829
GAAAGCCATTCGAGCTGGCGCGCGTTCGTGGCAGGGCTCAAGCAGCGCGGGCTCGCCGGCGTCGAGTTCGTCGTCTCCGACGACCATCCGGGGCTCAGGGCAGCGATCCGCGAAGTCCTGCCTGAGGCAGTCTGGCAGCGCTGTTACGTGCACTTCCTCAGAAACGCGCTCGATTATGTGCCGCGCAAGGTCGATGACGACTGCCTGATGGAGCTCAGATGGTTCTATGACCGGCGCGACCTGGCCGAGGTCAAGCGCGACCTGGCGCAGTGGATCGCCAAATGGCAGGCCAAATACCCGAAGCTGGTGGATTGGGTGGAGAACAACATCGAGGAGACGCTGAGCTTCTATCGGCTGCCGCTGCCGCATCACAAGCACATGAAGTCGACGAACATGCTGGAGCGGCTGAACCAGGAGATCAAGCGGCGCACCCTGGTCGTTCGCATCTTCCCCAACCCGCAGAGCTGTTTGCGGCTGGTTCGGGCATTGGCGGTGGAGATCCACGAGAACTGGCTCGAGGCGACCCGCTACCTCAACATGGATCATCTGCGCGAGCACAAGAAGGAGAACCTGAGGGCACTGGCCGCCTGAGACGCGGCCGCCATGTCCGCCGCTCCGCTAAACACG
>NZ_JBVVQJ010000139.1:0-620 GCF_055811475.1 Mesorhizobium sp. WSM4829
CGTCATCGGCGAGCGATTGACCAGCGGCCTGAGCACAGTCCGCTCGATGGTGAAGCCCAGCGCGACCATGACCGCGAAGGTGATGAGTAGCGAAAGCGCGAAGGGGATGCCGCGTTCGACGAGGCTGACAAAGGTGAGCGCTGCGAACAGCACCATCGACCCTTGCGCGAAGTTCAGCACGCCCGACGTCTTGTAGATCAGCACGAAACCGATGGCGACAAGCGAATACATGACCCCAGAGAGCAGGCCGCCGACCAGCACTTCGATGACGAAGAGGAAATCATAGTAGCTCATCAGATGTCCTCGCCATCGGCGGTGCCGATATAGGCCCGGATCACTGCCGGATCGGTCCTG
Source organism: Mesorhizobium sp. WSM4829 (assembly GCF_055811475.1). Taxonomy (NCBI): domain Bacteria; kingdom Pseudomonadati; phylum Pseudomonadota; class Alphaproteobacteria; order Hyphomicrobiales; family Phyllobacteriaceae; genus Mesorhizobium; species Mesorhizobium sp. WSM4829. The sequence continues at coordinate 355 of NZ_JBVVQJ010000139.1, forward strand.
ACCTCGGCCGGCGTCCCGTCTGCGATCTTGCGGCCGTAGTCGAGCACGGCGACCCGGTCGGAGAGTCCCATGACCACGCCGATATCGTGCTCGATCAGGATGATGGTGACGCCGTCTCGGTCGCGCGCGGCGCGCACAAACCCGGCCATCTCAGCTTTCTCGGTCGCCGTCATGCCGGCCATCGGCTCGTCGAGCAGCAGGATCTTGGGCTCGGCAACCAGCGCTCGTGCCAGCTCGACTCGCTTCTGCAGGCCGTAGGGCAGCGT
>NZ_JBVVQJ010000140.1:0-613 GCF_055811475.1 Mesorhizobium sp. WSM4829
CCGCGCTTCAGGTCCATCGGGTTCATGCCGGCGGCAACCGCCTTGTGGCCTTCCTGGACGATCGACTGCGCCAGAACGGTCGCGGTCGTGGTGCCGTCGCCGGCGATGTCGTTGGTCTTCGAAGCAACTTCGCGGACCATCTGCGCGCCCATGTTCTCGAACTTGTCGGAAAGTTCGATTTCCTTGGCGACAGTGACGCCGTCCTTGGTGATGCGCGGTGCGCCGAATGACTTGTCGAGGACCACGTTGCGGCCCTTGGGGCCGAGCGTGACCTTCACAGCGTCGGCGAGGATGTTGACGCCGCGCAGCATGCGCTCACGGGCATCGCGAGAAAATTTTACGTCTTTGGCAGCCATTTTTAGCTCCTGGCAGGGGCTTGAATTGAGCCCTGGGGTTTAAGTGATGGTGAGGCCGATATTCAGCCGATGATGCCCATGATGTCGGATTCCTTCATGATCAGAAGGTCTTCGCCATTGAGCTTGACTTCGGTGCCCGACCACTTGCCGAACAGGATGCGATCGCCGGCCTTGACGTCCAGCGGGACGAGCTTGCCGGCTTCGTCACGGGCGCCGGAACCAACGGCGATGATCTCGCCTTCCTGCGGCTTTTCCTT
>NZ_JBVVQJ010000141.1:0-608 GCF_055811475.1 Mesorhizobium sp. WSM4829
ATTTCGCGGCCATAGATGCCCTTGAGATGCAGCATCTTGAAGATGACCTTGTTCCAGTCGATCTCGAAGCCGGTCGGCGCTATGCCCAAAATGGCGATCTTGCCGCCATTGTTCATGGTGTCGATCATGTCGCGGAAGGCGGGTGCCGCACCCGACATTTCGAGGCCGACGTCAAAACCTTCGGTCATGCCGAGCGCCGACATGATATCGCGCAGCTTTTCCTTCGACGCGTCGACCACATGCTGGACGCCGAGTTTTTTCGCCAGCGCCAGCCGCACCGGGTTGATGTCGGTGATGACCACCTTTCGCGCGCCGACGCACTGCGCCACCAGCGCAGCCATGATGCCGATCGGCCCGGCGCCGGTGACCAGCACGTCCTCGCCGACCAGATCAAAGGACAGTGCGGTGTGAACCGCATTGCCCAGCGGATCGAAGATTGCGGCGATCTCGTCGGGCACGTCGTCGGGGATCGGCACGACGTTGTGCTGCGGGATTGCCAGATATTCACCGAAGGCGCCGGGCCGGTTGACGCCGACGCCGAGGGTGTTGCGGCACAGATGCCCCCTGCCCGCCCGGCAATTGCGGCAATGGCCGCAGACGATGTGGCC
>NZ_JBVVQJ010000142.1:0-599 GCF_055811475.1 Mesorhizobium sp. WSM4829
GTGTTCGGCTATAAGGTGCACAACGGCGTCGACGAGGCTCACACGCTGATCCGGCGGATGCACTTCACCGATGCTTCAATCACCGACACCGAGCCGGCCGACAGGCTGATCTGCGGCGACGAGGCGGCGGCCTATGGCGACCAGGCCTACTACACCCATGCCCGGCACGCCCGGCTTAAGCAGGCCGGCATCAAGGACCGGCTGATGCATCGGCCCAACAAGCATCATCCGCTGACGCCGCGCCAGAAGCAGCGCAACCGGCTGATCTCCAAGGTGCGGGCGGCGGTGGAGCGGCCGTTTGCGGTGTTCAAGCAGCACTACGGCATGCGGCGGCTGCGCTTCTTCAACCTGGCGACCAACCGGACGCAGTGCGTGCTTGCCGGCTGTGGCTACAATCTGCAACGGGCGGCCGCCGTCCTCTTCCCGGTGAGGAAGCCGGCATGAGGGGCGCAGTCTGCCCAAAATCCGCCGAGGGGGGCCAATTGGGGCCCGAGGCGGGCATAGATGCCCCGCAAACCGGGCCAATGTGGCTTGATTGCGGTTTAAAAAACGCCCCATGCGCCATCTGCGCCAAACTTCGGCTCCCGCGCAAAGCCCTC
>NZ_JBVVQJ010000143.1:0-565 GCF_055811475.1 Mesorhizobium sp. WSM4829
AGCGAGCCTTCCAGCACGCCAGGCACTTCCTCGATGCGGTCGCGCAACTCGCGCGCAGCCGTCGTCAGAACGCGCTCAGGCACCTCGCCCGACAGCGTCACGACAAGGACGGGGAACTCGGAGACGTTGACCTCGGAGACCACAGGCTCCTCGGCTGCCTGCGGCAGGTCGGCCTTGCCATCCTGGACCTTGCTGCGCGTGTCCTGCAACGCCGTCGCCAGATCCGTCTGCGGCTGGAATTGGACCATCACATAGCCGCCGCCCTGGAAGGCGGCCGAACGCATCTCCTTGAGACCTTTGAGACTTTTCAGCTTGGCTTCCATCGGCCGCAGCAGGAGGCGTTCCGAATCCTCGGGCGAGATGCCCTGATAGACCAGGCCGACATACATCATCGTAATCGCAACGTCGGGTTCGGCTTCCTTCGGTGTCGACTGATAGGCGACCGCACCGGCAAGGATGAGGAACACCAGGACCGAAATGGTCAGCCGGGCATTGCTGATTGCGAGTTTGACGATATCCATGATTACTGCGTCCCGGCCGTCGCTTCGCCCAAGAGCTTCTGGAT
>NZ_JBVVQJ010000144.1:0-554 GCF_055811475.1 Mesorhizobium sp. WSM4829
TATCGTCAAACTTAGTTTTTATATCGTGGGCATCTGCTTTTGAGATGGACTCAGATTTGCGTAAGGCCAAAATCTACTTCTCTGTCCGGCGTCAGCACCAATGAGACAGAATTGGCTTAACGAGGAAGGGAGGTTTTCTGACTCATCGTAGCCTTTCACAGGAGCGAAGATGAGACAGAAAACGGAAGCGGCACTTCCACCAGTGGGAGCAAGTACACAGGATCGTAAGGGTGGCCGACCAGCACGCGCTCAGGATGCTGCGCCAGCTCCTGAAGCAGCGATGGGGGCACGCTTGAGGAAGACGTGTGTGGCGGCAAGCTAACAGACCCGGGCGCGATAGATCGCGCGGCCGAGATTGATCGCTCTGTGCGTCTCGAACTGCTTCAATAAGCGAACTTACGAATGTCAACGAGCCCTCACGGGGCAGCGGGTTGAATGTCAACCGCGATATGCGCGACGCGCGGCGGCTAGGGTTGTCTGCACGCGCTCGGCAGCGCGGCGATCTGGGTCGTACAGCCACACATTAACGCCGTGTAAAATGTACTTTGCGGCCC
>NZ_JBVVQJ010000145.1:0-540 GCF_055811475.1 Mesorhizobium sp. WSM4829
GTCGTTTATCGATTCGGTTCGAAACCGAGAATCGGAAGCCATGGGCGGCTTGTTGTTTTTTTTAAGCCACCGAGAAAACCCTCTAAGAACCAATACATTATGCGCGATCGTTTCTGGGTGAACGTTGAGCCGCCTGGCTGCTTCCGCGAACTGCTTGAGGAGATCCTCGTCTTCGGGATGAGGATCGGGACGAGGATCGTGATATTTGGTGACGTTCCCGGCGCGGGAATCCCGCAGGGCGGTCAAGGCTCTGTGGACACGTTTGTCGCCACCGTCGACCACAAACGCCGCCGCGCGGGCAGCCAACGCATCAGGGTCATCAATCAGGCTGGCCACTGTCAAGTTGCCGGACTGGTTCTGAAGCCAGACGCTGAACGCGCGCAGGCGGGACACCCAATGCTTGACGGTATTGGCGGCAAGGCTGGTGGAGTCCCTGTTCCTGGCTTCGTCCATTGCGGCCTGAAACCAGGAAAAGAGGGACTCGTCCCGACCGTCCGCGCGCCCGCGCTTGGCAGAGTCAATGCGAAGCGTCGACTCAAG
>NZ_JBVVQJ010000146.1:0-489 GCF_055811475.1 Mesorhizobium sp. WSM4829
CAGATTGTTGATGTGTTCGCGGCTTACCTCACGAATGAGGGAGGGCTCACCGCCTCGACGGTGGAAACCCACAAGCTGCTCTCACGCCGATTTCTGCAGGAGGTCTGTCCGGCTGGCGCAGATGGGTTTGCAGCGCTCACCCCGGAGATCGTCATCGGGTATGTCGAGCGACATGCTCTCGATGGCTCCACCGACAGCGGCAAGGCGATGTTTGGGGTGGTGCGCGCCTTCCTGCGCTATTTGCATCTGAAGCGCTTCATTTCGGTGGCTTTGGCCGATTGTGTGCCGTCGATCCGCCGCTGGCATCTCGCTGAGGCCGTCATTGTCGTTCCCCACGATGAAGGCAAGGCCGCGCCGCAACTGCGCGATGTCACGAGCAATGACAATCCCATGCTCGGACAGAAGACCGCGAGGCGATGTCACGTTGTTGGCAACTGGCCGCGATGATACTGCGAGTTCGATTTCAGGCCAGCGTTCCGGTCGCGGCTT
>NZ_JBVVQJ010000147.1:0-479 GCF_055811475.1 Mesorhizobium sp. WSM4829
AAGCTTGTGACGCGGGTTGGCGTGCTGGAGCTTCGGGTTCCGCAAGATCGGGCCGGCCGGTTCTCGACGGAGTTGTTTGAGCGTTATCAGCGCTCGGAGAAGGCACTGGTATCGGCGCTGGTCGAGATGTACGTGCAAGGCGTGTCGACGCGCAAGGTGAAGGCGATCACCGAGGAGCTGTGCGGCCATTCCTTCTCGGCCTCGACGGTAAGCCAGGCGACGGCGCGGCTGGATGAAGCCCTGAAGGCGTTCTTTGAGCAGCGGCTTGCCGAACCTTACCCGTACCTCATTCTGGACGCGCGCTATGAGCGGGCGCGCGAAGCCGGCGTGATCGCCAGCCAGGCGGTGCTGGTGGCGATCGGGGTCGACTGGGAGGGCCGGCGCCAGGTGCTCGGTGTCGAGCTGGCCAACCGGGAAAGCCATTCGAGCTGGCGCGCGTTCGTGGCAGGGCTCAAGCAGCGCGGGCTCGCCGGCGTCGA
>NZ_JBVVQJ010000148.1:0-469 GCF_055811475.1 Mesorhizobium sp. WSM4829
CCCGCGTCATGGGACGCCGTACCTTGGCCGCTTATCCCGACGACGAGGGCCTAATCGACGATCTCTCCAAGCACAACATTGGGCCGGAGATGACTGCAGCACAGAGGAAACCTATCAACGATTTGGCCAGCAGGCAACGCAGGTTCAGTGAATGGCTCCGAAGGGAGGGAAAGCCGAGCATAGCGAGCCGACTCGGCAATCAGGAGCAGATAAAAGGGGTGAAGGATGATTTTCGGGCATTCAGGAAAGCCATTGCACCGACCTCGAGCGGCGTGGGTTTAAACAAGCTTCAGGACTACCTACGAGTCGTTGAGGCTAGCGCAGCGTGGGGAATGCGCCCTGAGCAGGCGGGTTGGCGGCAGCAATCTGGCCGGTCTCCAATGTCAGGTTATGATCCGAATCAGTTATGGGATGAGCTGCCCGAACGCGGATGGCAGGGACCTGCCGGGTCGCTGGACAGTTACGATCA
>NZ_JBVVQJ010000149.1:0-460 GCF_055811475.1 Mesorhizobium sp. WSM4829
GTAGCGGTAGCTGGATCGGCATAGCTTAGGCTCTCTCCGTCGCAATTGACGCGAAGGAGAGGACACATGAACGCAAGTGACTGTCTGCAAGGCAGCACACTGTATCGGAAGCTGATCCACGGGCCATATGGCGACTTTGCACGCGTTTATGCGGGCAGATTGTCGGACGAAGGCTTCGGTCGGCAATGCACCTGGCGATCGCTAAGTCTATTTCGTGAGCTGAGAGACTGGCACGTCGGTAACGGGCACAATCTCCGGGATTTAAGCGAACTTCATGTTGAGCGGTTTCTTGAGCACCGTTCCAAACACTGGAGCATCGATTCGGGCGACCGATCGGCGCTTCGGCGCTTGCTTGCCGCGTTCCGGCAAGAAGGTTTGATACCAACCGCCCCTCCTATTGAGCGTACGGAGTACGAGCAGATTGTTGATGTGTTCGCGGCTTACCTCACGAATGAGGGAG
>NZ_JBVVQJ010000150.1:0-431 GCF_055811475.1 Mesorhizobium sp. WSM4829
TTCGTCGACTGGCGCGAGCGCAAATCGGCGAACGCCATCCTGGACGAACTGCGCGGCGTCATGGCCGGCATTCCCGGTGTCGACGTCGAGGTTCGCGTGCCCGAGGCCGGCCCGCCCACCGGCAAGCCGATCCAGATCAGGCTGTCAGCCGTCGATCCGAAGGGCCTCGACGACAAGGCGCGCGCCGTCGCCGCGCGCATTGCCAAGGTGCCCGGCGTCATCGATATTTCCGACGGCCTGCCGCCGCCTGGCGTCGACTGGGCGCTCGACGTCGATCGCGCCAAGGCGGCGCAATACGGCATCAGCCCGACCTCGGTCGGCACGGTGGTGCAACTGGTGACGAACGGGCTGAAGCTCAGCGAATACCGGCCGGCCGGTGCGGACGACGCCGTCGACATCAGGCTGCGCCTGCCCGAGGACCGGCGCACGCT
>NZ_JBVVQJ010000151.1:0-423 GCF_055811475.1 Mesorhizobium sp. WSM4829
GGCGGTCAGCTTTTTGGAGCATAGGGCCGACGGCATGATCGCTTCGCCCGTCAGCTCCAATCGCCACCGCCTCCCGCGGATCGTAACCATCCGGTCTGGGCCGCGGCAGACGCGCGATCTGTGCTAAACTGGGCGGATGGAGATCGACACGGACAAGATCGATGATGCGGTCTTGGCGTTGCTGTGGCTGACGCTGCACAATGAGCGATGCGCCTGGAAGAGCGTCGATTGGGATGTGACGGATCGGCTGTATCGGAAGGGGCTGATTGCAGACCCTGTGAATAAGGCGAAGTCCTTGGTCCTGACGAACGAAGGTCTTCAAAGGTCGGAGGAACTGTTCCGCGCACTGTTCACGCGGCCGAGGCCATAAGGATCTGGCGGGGCTGCCAATTCCACGGAAGCAGTTCATGAAGCCGGTTCTGC
>NZ_JBVVQJ010000152.1:0-412 GCF_055811475.1 Mesorhizobium sp. WSM4829
TGGCGACGTTGCAATTCCCTGTCGAGTTCGGCATCGAACAGGCGAAATTCGTTCCTGCCACGACGCTTGGCCGTGTAAAGAGCGACATCCGCCCGCAGCAACATTTCCGTCAGCCCCGGCCTTTCAGCCAAGTATATTCCGATCGATGCACCGATCCGGACGGACGCGACTTTAGGATAGGGGCTGGCGACTTTGGCTATGATATTGGATGCGAGGGTACTGGGAGAAAGCGAACTCCTGAATGAAGGAAAAAACAGCACGAACTCATCGCCGCCGATACGGGCGAGCGTTGAGCCTGCCGGCGCTGCCTGCTCGATGCGGCGGGCGATCATGATGAGCAGTTCATCACCGGTCCTGTGACCGTAGGTATCGTTGACAGATTTGAAGCCGTCCAGATCAATCAGCATTGCAA
>NZ_JBVVQJ010000153.1:0-405 GCF_055811475.1 Mesorhizobium sp. WSM4829
GCTTGTAGCCGGGGCGAACGCGGTAGGCCGCGAGATGGCGCGAGTCCGGCGACCAGCTCAGTGTCGAAAAGACGTAGCCATTGTTTTCGGATCCATCCCGGCTCAGCGCAACATTCTGCAATCCATCCTTGCTGCGCAGCAAGACATTGTGGTTCCTTATATAGACGATCCATTTGCCGTCGGGCGAGACGCTCCTCTGGTCGGGGTTATTCTTAGCCGGGGGGGTGTAGTCGTGGCGGAGCTGAAAGTCCGGCGCGTCCACATCCAAGTTTGTGCTGGTGCAAACATAGCTTGCAACGTCGCAGCTCCACCGGACCTGCTTAATCAGGAAGTCGAGCCTGCGACCATCCTCGGTCAGTTCGAAACGCTCGAAGGGAAGATCGCCGGCCTGATAGCTCTTATGGC
>NZ_JBVVQJ010000154.1:0-383 GCF_055811475.1 Mesorhizobium sp. WSM4829
ATTTCGCAGCGGCTTCGCTGGTTTGGCATCCTTGCTCTTCTGTCAGGGTTTGCCTGGTCCTTTCTTGCCGTCCTTACCGTTGGCTACACAACGCCGCAAGCGCCGCTGCATCTGATTATTCTGGCAGGCATCTCAGCTGGTGCGGTTACATACGGCAGTTCATATGCCGCGGCCGCGATCAACTTCATCACGCCGCCGCTTGTGATCGCGATGGCTTGCCTGTTGGCGAAAGGCAACTTTGAAGATTACATTCTGGCTTTTGCCGTTCTGCTCTTCGTGGGCGGCTTGGTTCGAGGCTCGTTTGTAGGGCAAGCCCGCTTCCGCGAAGCAAGCCGCCTGAGACATGAGGCGGAGCGGCTTGCGGCGGAAATGGAGCGCAATTC
>NZ_JBVVQJ010000155.1:0-374 GCF_055811475.1 Mesorhizobium sp. WSM4829
TCCTTGGAGATCGACACCTTCTTGGCGCGGCCGAGCATGTTGAGGCCGACATTCTCGAGCTTGATGCCGAGGTCTTCAGAAATGACCTGGCCACCGGTGAGGATGGCGATGTCTTCCAGCATGGCCTTGCGGCGATCACCGAAGCCCGGCGCCTTGACGGCGGCGATCTTCAGGCCGCCACGCAGCTTGTTGACGACCAGCGTGGCCAAGGCCTCGCCTTCGACGTCTTCCGAGATGATGACCAGCGGCTTCGACGTCTGCACGACAGCCTCGAGGACCGGCAGCATGGCCTGCAGATTGGAGAGCTTCTTCTCGTGGAGAAGGATGTAGGCGTCTTCCAGATCCGCAACCATCTTGTCGGCGTTGGTGACGAA
>NZ_JBVVQJ010000156.1:0-372 GCF_055811475.1 Mesorhizobium sp. WSM4829
GGAGTGCAAGCAACGCCACAGGAACCGCTCGGTAACCATCCGGTCTGGGCCGCGGCAGACGCGCGATCTGTGCTAGACTGGGTGGATGGAGATCGACACGGACAAGATCGATGATGCGGTCTTGGCGCTGCTTTGGCTGACGCTGCACAATGAGCGATGCGCCTGGAAGAGCTTCGATTGGAATGTGACGGATCGTCTGCATCGGAAGGGGCTGATTGCAGACCCTGTGAACAAGGCGAAGTCCTTGGTCCTGACGAACGAAGGTCTTCAAAGGTCGGAGGAACTGTTCCGCGCGCTGTTCACGCGGCCGAGGCCATAAGGATCTGGCGGGGCTGCCAATTCCACGGAAGCAGTTCATGAAGCCGGTTCTGC
>NZ_JBVVQJ010000157.1:0-369 GCF_055811475.1 Mesorhizobium sp. WSM4829
CGTCTCCATGCTTGGCACGACGCTTTCGCCGCTGCGGTGCCTGCCTTCGTTGCGACTGCGCCGCGTGATGAATAGGCCCCCTGTTCGTTAAAAGCCCATTCCCATCGCGGTTTCCTTGCCGGAGAACATCCTGAAGGGCGTTATCAACTTAACTCGCGTTCAGGGATTTGCGGCATAGACCGATGGCATGAACACCGCGACCGTCAGCTACAAGCGCCATCGTTTCCCGCCGCAGATCATCGCCTATGCAGTCTGGCTCTACTAGAGGTTACCCTTGAGCCTGCGTCTGGTTGAGGAAATGCTGCTGGAGCGCGGGATCGTGGTTTCGTATGAGACAATCCGCCGGTGGGGCATCAAGTTCGGTCCGCA
>NZ_JBVVQJ010000158.1:0-368 GCF_055811475.1 Mesorhizobium sp. WSM4829
GTTCTGGCGCAGTCGATCGTCCAGGAAGGCCACAAGGCGGTTGCCGCCGGCATGAACCCGATGGACCTGAAGCGCGGAATCGACCTCGCGGTCAGCGACGTCGTCGCGACGCTGATCAAGAACGCCAAGAAGATCAAGACCTCGGAAGAGGTTGCCCAAGTCGGCACCATCGCCGGCAATGGCGATGCTTCGGTCGGCTCGATGATCGCCGAAGCGATGCAGAAGGTCGGCAACGAGGGCGTCATCACGGTCGAGGAAGCCAAGACCGCCGAGACCGAACTCGAAGTCGTGGAAGGCATGCAGTTCGACCGCGGCTATCTCTCGCCCTACTTCGTCACCAACGCCGACAAGATGGTTGCGGATCTGGA
>NZ_JBVVQJ010000159.1:0-367 GCF_055811475.1 Mesorhizobium sp. WSM4829
GCTCGCTGATCGAAGAGACCAGCACGACCTTCGTTGATTACCGGCCGCTGGTGATGAACCAGCGCCGTACCGGGAAAATCTTTCGTTACGATGTCGACGACGGGAAGGAGATCATCTGGGCGTCCGAGCGCGACGGGCACGAGCACCTGTACCTGTTCGACGGCCAGACGGGCGCGCTCAAGAACCAGATCACCTTCGGTGAATGGGTGGTCCGGGCGGTCAACCATGTCGATCCGGTCAAGCGCCAGATCTGGTTCGAGGCGAGCGGGAGGAACCCGGGGGAGGACCCCTATTTCGTCCATGCGTACCGCATCGGCTTCGACGGTGAGGGGCTGACTGAGCTCACGCCCGAGCCGGCCAACCACCA
>NZ_JBVVQJ010000160.1:0-365 GCF_055811475.1 Mesorhizobium sp. WSM4829
GCCGACCGCGGCAGGATCGCGATCGACGGCCAGTCCTTCTCACAGGTGCCGGCGAGTCGCCTGGCGCGACTGGGCGTCGCACGCACCTTCCAGAACCTGGCGCTGTTCGGCGGTCTCTCAGTGCGCGACAACATCGCGTCCGGCCGCGTCCACACCAGGCGTGCCAGTTTCGTCGAACATATTGCAGGCCTGCCACGCGCCAGACGCGAAGATGCGGGAATCGCCGAAAAAGTCGATCAGACAATCGCGTTCCTGCATCTTGAGGCCGTTGCCGATCGTCTGGTCGCGACGCTGCCCTACGGCCTGCAGAAGCGAGTCGAGCTGGCACGAGCGCTGGTTGCCGAGCCCAAGATCCTGCTGCTCGA
>NZ_JBVVQJ010000161.1:0-358 GCF_055811475.1 Mesorhizobium sp. WSM4829
TGACCGGATCGACGATACCCATGGCGATCATGTCGCCATATTCGCCGGTCTGGGCGTTGAAGCCGAAGGTCGGGCCCGTGTTCTCGAGGATCTTGCCGGCAACGATCGATGCTTCCGCACCGGCGTTGGCCGCGATCTGGCGAGCCGGAGCCTGCAGCGCGCGACGCACGATGGCGATGCCGGCGGTCTGGTCGGAGTTGGCGCCGCTGACGGTGATGGCCAGCGAAGCGCGCAGAAGTGCGACGCCGCCGCCGGGTACGATGCCTTCTTCGACGGCCGCACGGGTCGCGTTGAGGGCGTCATCGACGCGGTCCTTCTTTTCCTTGACTTCGATCTCGGTCGCACCGCCGACGCGGAT
>NZ_JBVVQJ010000162.1:0-345 GCF_055811475.1 Mesorhizobium sp. WSM4829
CGATGGTTTCTATTTTCTGATGTCTGAACCAGGCGTCGAAGACGCCGTCGGCAGCGGTTGGGCGAAAGGCGACGGACTTTCCGGCGAAGGCCCTGCACAGGCGCACGTTGTGGCCGAGAATGGAGACGAAGCCATGCTGCTGAACGCGGCGGATGAGATCGTCCTTGGCATAGTCGAACGGCTCGACGGTTTCGCGATGCTGGCGCTGCGAGACGCGGTAGCGGTCGAGCGGCACAGCGCCGCCAAGCGCGTCGTGCGGACGCTCGGCGTTGTAGACGTGACGCCAGCGATCGAAGGCGTCCTGGGCCTTGGGGAGATCGGCAAAGGGCGGTCCCTGCAGCGCTT
>NZ_JBVVQJ010000163.1:0-344 GCF_055811475.1 Mesorhizobium sp. WSM4829
AATAGGTCAGGCGCGGCCCTCGGGCCGCTGCCAGCTCTCCTTCAAATCAGGGACGTTTCATGATTGGTGCTTCGCTGAGAGCCGCCGCATACGAGCGCGCGCCCGAAATTTCCGCCATCCTCGCGGTGACTATCCTCGTCGGCGACAGGCGTCAGGCATGCCTCTCGTTACGGCCGGATACGGTTCTCGGACTGATCGGGATCGGCATTTCCTTTGGCGGCGTTAAGGCGCTGAGCGACATTGATCTCGAGGTCAAAGGCGGTGAGAATCCGCGCGGTGATCGGCCCCAACGGCGCGGGCAAATCCTCGCTGATCAACATCATCAGCGGCCTCTATCACGCCGA
>NZ_JBVVQJ010000164.1:0-335 GCF_055811475.1 Mesorhizobium sp. WSM4829
GTTTCAAGGGAAAAAAGAATGTCGAACATGATGAAGGCGCTGGTCAAGGCCAAGGCCGAGCCGGGCATCTGGATGGAAGAAGTGCCGGTGCCGGAAATCGGCCCGAACGACGTTCTGATCAAGATCAAGAAGACCGCGATCTGCGGTACCGACGTCCACATCTACAATTGGGACCAGTGGGCGCAGAAGACCGTGCCGGTGCCGATGGTGACCGGCCACGAATTCGTCGGCACCGTCGCCGACTTCGGCGCGGCGGTCACCGAATACAAGATCGGCCAGCGTGTTTCGGGCGAAGGCCACATCGTCTGCGGCCATTGCCGCAATTGCCGGGCGGG
>NZ_JBVVQJ010000165.1:0-332 GCF_055811475.1 Mesorhizobium sp. WSM4829
ACGGGGCTGCGCGGCGGACACGCCAACGTCACCGCTGAATGCCACGCCATTTTTGCAGAACTTGACGCACACAACTGTTCGCGGCCGAACGCGACGAAACGACAGGCCAGCTGATGGAAAGAAATAAGAGCTGAAGGCCCATTTCCGGTGTCGACGGAACAGCGCCCCCTCTCGCCAGCCGGCCATCCCCCCACGGGTGGAGATTGGCTAATCGTGGGCGTTGGCGTCGCCCCTCATCCGCCCTTCGGGCACCCAGGCCCTTCGCTGTCGCTACGGGCGTTCGTCGTTCGGAAAGCCAAGCAATTGGCTTTCCGTCCGCTTCGCGGACCACT
>NZ_JBVVQJ010000166.1:0-331 GCF_055811475.1 Mesorhizobium sp. WSM4829
GATGAGGAGGCAGATTGCCGTGGCCACCACGCTAATCTCGATGGTTTGATAGAGCACGCGGATATTCGCGGATTGGCTGAAAAAGGCCTGATAGTTGGCAAACGAGAAGGTCGGCGCGTTGAGGCTGGTTAGAAACAATAGGATAATCGGAATGCCGAAGACAACCAGCAAAACGGCGAGAGCAGGCCCAGTGAGCACGATGGGCATTCGGCCCAACTTCCGAAGCATGTTCATCTGCGTTCCTTCTCACGTCCTGACAAAGCGAACGTCTGAGCGCAGCCAGTCGAGATGTACCTCATCGCCAGCTTGGAAAATCTGCTGGCCGGCGGCG
>NZ_JBVVQJ010000167.1:0-326 GCF_055811475.1 Mesorhizobium sp. WSM4829
TTGTCCCAGCCCTCTTCGCGCAGCCGGTCGTAGGTGTCGATCAGCACGATGTTGTTGTTCACCACCACGCCGGCCAGTGCGATGACGCCGATGCCTGACATGACGATGCCGAACGCCTCTCCGGTCAACAGCAATCCCAGGAACACGCCAACCGTCGCCATGACTACGCAGGATAGCACCAGCCAGACGCTGGTGAACTTATTGAACTGCATCAGAAGCACCAGGAAGATCAGGAAGATCGCCGCGCCGAAGGCCTTGCTGAGGAAAGCGCTGGCCTCGGCGCTGTCCTCGTTCGAGCCGGCAAGCTTCCAGCGTATGCCGCTGCC
>NZ_JBVVQJ010000168.1:0-322 GCF_055811475.1 Mesorhizobium sp. WSM4829
CATTGCCGAGACCCGGCATGGCCTTGGCGGCAACGCATCATGGATGGCCGGCGGCATGCTGGCGCCCTGGTGCGAGCACGAAAGCGCCGAGCAGCCGGTGCTGGATCTCGGACGCGATGCCGCCGACTGGTGGGATGCGGTCCTGCCGGGTCATGTCACGCGGGCCGGAACGCTCGTTCTGGCAACGCCGCGGGATGCGGGCGAACTCGACCGGTTTGCAAGCCGCACGTCGGGTCATCGGCGGATCGACGAAGACGAAATCGCGCTCCTGGAACCCGATCTCGCCGGCCGCTTCCGTCGCGGGCTGTTCTTCCCGGGCGAA
>NZ_JBVVQJ010000169.1:0-313 GCF_055811475.1 Mesorhizobium sp. WSM4829
GCCGATTAAGCGTGATCGTTGCAACAAGGTCGGCGACTGAGTACAGGATTTCATCGTACATTTATTTCTCCTTTACGTCAGCAAGCGCTTGGCCGCTTTGGTGTCGCGGCGGTTCTGGACGATCTCGTCGAGCACATAGCCATCCTGGTCGACGGCGCGCACAGTGTTCCTGCCGGCGATGGTGATGACGACCTCGTCAGGTGCCAGACATCGTTTCGGCCGTGCTGCTTGCGGTACAAGCGGCGAGCGTAATGCGGACCGAACTTGATGCCCCACCGGCGGATTGTCTCATACGAAACCACGATCCCGCGCT
>NZ_JBVVQJ010000170.1:0-279 GCF_055811475.1 Mesorhizobium sp. WSM4829
GCTCCATACCTGCTTGTAGGTCGTGACATCGGTAGCGAGCTCATAGAGATGACTGTCGATGACTTCCTTGCTCAGGCTGAGTGCCTTCGTATTGCCCTCGGTGTCTCCCTTGTAGAGGTACACGCGAGCCAGAAGTGCCTTAGCTGCAGACTTGCTGATGTAGCCATAGCTGGTATCCTCAAGGGCATTGCTGGAGATAGCCTCCGTGAGGTTCTTGATGATGAAGTCATAGCACTCCTTGAGGGTATTACGACCTGGCGTAGCCGCATTGTCGGGGAT
>NZ_JBVVQJ010000171.1:0-275 GCF_055811475.1 Mesorhizobium sp. WSM4829
CGAGATCGGCGCCCATGCGCAGCAGGCTCCGCCGTTCCTCGTCTCCCAGAGCCTCAGGCTTGTGGCGGTCGAGCGCGCAAGAGACCGCCGAGCAGCAACTCGCCCCGGCGAAGAGCACCGCGCGGCACCAAGCCTTTGCTTGTGGCGTTGTCCGTGATCAGGCGCTGATTCCTCTCAAAATCGTGCCAGCTCAGGTAGCCTTCGTGATGGTCGATGAGCAAGACCTCCCAGTCGGCGCGATCGCGCCTGATCCCGCGCAAAATCCGTTTGCGTCC
>NZ_JBVVQJ010000172.1:0-274 GCF_055811475.1 Mesorhizobium sp. WSM4829
GATAAACCGGTCTGGGCCTGGTTGCCCGCAGTCACCAGGAACGCGAGCGGAAGGCCACGCCTTTGGCTCGTCAGGTTGATGCCGATGCTGCCCGACTGCGTGACAATGCCGACGCCACGCGCTCCCGCCGCTAGCCTGATTCCTCCGTGTTGGTCCAGCCACAGGAGCGCGCCGTCGGCGTAGTTGACCATCCCATGGCAATTGGGGCCAATGATCGGCATGTCGCCTGCGACGGCAACGAGTTCGGCCTGCAGACGCTCCCCGACCTGGTCAT
>NZ_JBVVQJ010000173.1:0-268 GCF_055811475.1 Mesorhizobium sp. WSM4829
GAACGAACAGTGGATGGGGTGGCCAGTCGGCATTGAATATTCCCAATCCTCCGCCATCGACAATGCTTACAGGCTGCGGGGCAAGCTGATGATCGTCGTCGGCGAAATGGACCGCAATGTCGACCCGTCCTCCTCGCTGCAGCTTGCCGACCGACTCATCAAGGCGGGAAAAGATTTCGACATGGTCTATGTGCCTGGTGCCGATCACAACGCGCCAGGCATCTACACTGAGCGCAAACTCCTGGACTTCTTCGTTCGCAACATTCTC
>NZ_JBVVQJ010000174.1:0-259 GCF_055811475.1 Mesorhizobium sp. WSM4829
TTTTTTTTTTGGGGTGTGTTTTTTTTTTTGTGTGGTTTAATTTTGGGTTTTTTTTTTTTTTTTTTTTTTGGGGGGGGGGGGGGGGGGGGGGGGGGGGGGGGGTTTTTTTTTTTTTTTTTTTTTTTTTTTTTTTTCTTTTTTTTTTTTTTTTTTTTGGGGGGGGGGGGGTTTTTATTTTTTTTTTTTTTTGGTGTTTTTACTTTTTTTTTTGGATATGGCGTTGGGGTATGTTGTTTTTTTGGGGGGTACTTTTTTAACC
>NZ_JBVVQJ010000175.1:0-252 GCF_055811475.1 Mesorhizobium sp. WSM4829
CTAGATCTAATAACATTTAGCCCCCGGCGCGCAGCGCGGTCCCGCATACTCGTTTCTCGGCGACGTGGGCGGTCGGCGTCGAGCGGTGGCTTACGATGGGGCTGGCTTGGCCGTGGGCGCGCAATGTTTCGGCGGCGCGCCGGGGGGCCTACCGCGCGCCCGCGGCTGCCTTCCCCCGTCCATCGGGGGTGCTAAACCCATCGGACGCGCCGGCTGGGGGGTGGACGCCGACCAGGTTGGCGCCGCCTGCGA
>NZ_JBVVQJ010000176.1:0-244 GCF_055811475.1 Mesorhizobium sp. WSM4829
TCCGTGTAGATCTCGGTGGTCGCAGATTCATTAAAATATTTGAGCGTCGGGGGGTGGGGGTGGGGGGGGGGGGGGGGGGAGGGGGGGGGGGGGGGGGGGGGGTGGGGGGGCGGGGGGGGGGGGGGGGGGGGGGGGGGGGGGGGGGTGGGGGGGCGCCCCCCCCCCCGGGGGGGGGGGGGGGGGGGGGGGGGGGGGGGCGGGGAGGGGGGGGGGGGGGGGGAGGAGGGGGGGGGGGGGGGGGGGG
>NZ_JBVVQJ010000177.1:0-243 GCF_055811475.1 Mesorhizobium sp. WSM4829
TTATGGCGGCATCCGCGGCGCTGAGATCGGAATGGGCCGCCTTCAGCGCGTCCGCCCAGGCTCCGTTGCTCTGCCCCTCCTGCCGCGGCGTCTCCGCCTCGATCACGGCCAGCCTCGCCTTGTCCTGGGCCGACACCGCCTGGAACGCCGCCCTCCTGGCGATATTGCTCTTTGCGGCGCCGACGATTATGGCGGCATCCGCGGCGCTGAGATCGGAATGGGCCGCCTTCAGCGCGTCCGCCC
>NZ_JBVVQJ010000178.1:0-239 GCF_055811475.1 Mesorhizobium sp. WSM4829
ATCGAGACGAAACGCTGCAGGCTTCCTGGCGACCGGAAGCCCTGCATCACCCGCTCTCGTTTTCGCAGCGGCACATGAGCGCAGCTTGTCAGTGATCATGCGCTTCGGTGCGCCGCCCTGTTTCTTCAACAGGCGCGTCAGCAATCGCTTGGCCGCCTTGGTGTTGCGGCGGTTCTGGACGATCTCGTCGAGGACATAGCCGTCCTGATCGACGGCGCGCCATAGCCAGTGTTTTCGGC
>NZ_JBVVQJ010000179.1:0-237 GCF_055811475.1 Mesorhizobium sp. WSM4829
CGGCGCTGAGATCGGAATGGGCCGCCTTCAGCGCGTCCGCCCAGGCTCCGTTGCTCTGCCCCGGCTGCCGCGGCATCTCCGCCTCGATCGCGGCCAGCCTCGCCTTGTCCTGGGCCGACACCGCCTGGAACGCCGCCCTCCTGGTGATCTCGCTCTTTGTGGCGCCGACGATTATGGCGGCATCCGCGGCGCTGAGATCGGAATGGGCCGCCTTCAGCGCGTCCGCCCAGGCTCCGT
>NZ_JBVVQJ010000180.1:0-237 GCF_055811475.1 Mesorhizobium sp. WSM4829
TGACTTTTTGTGCTTGTTGTGGGGGGTTGTTGGGGGGTCGTGTCTTTTCTCGTCGGGCCGGTGGCGGTTCCGCCCCCCCCCCCCCCCCACCCTCCCCCCCCCCCGCCGCGCCCGGCCCCCCCCCCCCCCCCCCCCCCCCCCCCCGCCGGGGGCGGGGGGGCGCGCCCCCGCCCCCCCCGCGCCGGCGGGCCCGCCCGCCCCCCCCCCCCCCCCCCCCCCCCCCCCCCCCACATGAAC
>NZ_JBVVQJ010000181.1:0-234 GCF_055811475.1 Mesorhizobium sp. WSM4829
CCGCCTTCGCGCCGCCTGATGTTCATGCTCCGTTCTGGCTTAGCGTGTCTGGGAAAGCAGATCTTGTTCCGACCCCTTATTCATTCCATCGCGTTTATGCCGCAAATCGCTGACGGCGAGTTAAGTTGATAACGCCGCACTCCACGATGATCGACGAGCCGAAAACACTGGCTATGGCGCGCCGTCGATCAGGACGGCTATGTCCTCGACGAGATCGTCCAGAACCGCCGCAAC
>NZ_JBVVQJ010000182.1:0-233 GCF_055811475.1 Mesorhizobium sp. WSM4829
GGCGACGGCGGTAGCACGGCGTTGCCGACTCCGGATGCTGAGTGCACCGCGTCCATGAGTGTGACGAATGGTTCGGTCCGCATGAGCGACGCATCGGGTGTGCCAGTCGATCTGGTCGGGTACGGAGCTGCTTCGATGGTAGAGACGAAAGCTGCTCCAGCTAGGTCAAGGATGACGTCGATCGAGCGTCGCAACGGAGTCGATAGCGACGACAATTTCGCTGACTCTACCGC
>NZ_JBVVQJ010000183.1:0-232 GCF_055811475.1 Mesorhizobium sp. WSM4829
CACCCCCCTGGGTTGGGGGGGGGGGGGGGGGGGGGGGAGGGGGGGGAGGGGGGGGGGGGGGGGAGGGGGGGGGCGGGGGGGGGGTTTGGGGGGGGGGGGGGGGGGGGGTGTGGGGGAGGGTGTGCGGGGGGGGGGGGGGGGGGGGGGGGGGGGGTGGGTTTGGGGGGGGGGGGGGGGGTTGGGGCGGGGGGGGGGGGGGGGGGGGGGGTTGGGGGGGGGGCCCCCCCTGCGC
>NZ_JBVVQJ010000184.1:0-231 GCF_055811475.1 Mesorhizobium sp. WSM4829
GCACATGTTGCGGGGGGCGGGGGGAGCAGGGCCCCGGGGGGCGGGGGCCCCCACCAGTGGGGGTGGGGCGGGGGACGGGGGGGGCGGCGCGTGGGGGGGACAAAAAAAAGGGGGGGGGGGGGGGGGGGGGGGGTTTTTGTTTTTATGGGCGGGGAGCAGAACGAGCGGGGGGGGGGGGGGGGAGGGGGGGGGGGGGTGGGCGGCGCGCGGGGGGGGGGGGGGGAGGGGGGG
>NZ_JBVVQJ010000185.1:0-229 GCF_055811475.1 Mesorhizobium sp. WSM4829
ATTTTTGTTAATAAAAATTTTTTTTTTTTTTTAATAATCTGTTTCTCCTCCGGGTGTGTGGTGTCGGTTTTTTTAAAAAAATTTTTTTTTTTTTTTCTTTTTTTTTTTTTTTTTTTTTGTTTTTTTTTTTTTTTTTTACCCCGCACCTTTTGTATTATGGGTTTGTTTTGTTTTTTTTTTCCTTCCCTGTTTTGGTGGTTTTTTTGGGGTTTTTTTAAAATTGCCTCGC
>NZ_JBVVQJ010000186.1:0-226 GCF_055811475.1 Mesorhizobium sp. WSM4829
GCTCAACGCAGGCGCAACGACCGGTTCTTGATCTCTACCTTATCCGCGGGCGCCCATCCCGCGCAGCGGGTTCGTTCCTCGTGAAAAAGCTGCCGGTCAGCAGCGCGCATTTTGCAGCCAGGTGGAATCACTTGACGTCGCAGAAATGCGGCTAAGACAAATAGATGGAGCGGGATGCCCAATTCTATTTGAACGTATCCCGCTCTAGTCGGGACGGCGATAGGCC
>NZ_JBVVQJ010000187.1:0-224 GCF_055811475.1 Mesorhizobium sp. WSM4829
GCTGGATAGCTGGTGTTGCCCTTGCCCGGCCCGCTGCGCTGACCAAGAAGTGCCCGGATCGGCATCCAGTCGATGACCGTCGCGATCTGGTCGAGCTGCGTCGTATCCGACCGCGCCAGCCCGTCCGCCAGGCTCAGTTGACCAAGAACACGATCGATCATCCGAATCATCTCCCTCTCTTCCTTGCCCACGGAATCACCAATCCGATTCTGTGCAAAGCCCTC
>NZ_JBVVQJ010000188.1:0-223 GCF_055811475.1 Mesorhizobium sp. WSM4829
GCCTGCAGACGCTCCCCGACCTGGTCATGGAAGGCGGTTTCCCGAAAGCCGGCTGCATAGCATAACGCCCCTCCCGCGCCGCGCTCTGCCAGCGCACGGACCACTTCAATCGTCAGATGCTTGTTGACCGCTACGAAGGCGGCATCCGGTACGCCAGGCAGATCCGCCACCGAGCGGTAGGCTCTGACCCCGGCGACTTCGTCCTTCTCAGGGTGCACCGGCC
>NZ_JBVVQJ010000189.1:0-214 GCF_055811475.1 Mesorhizobium sp. WSM4829
TCGGCCACTCATTTAGATCAAAACCCGATGGCAATTGCGGCGACCAGGTTGAGCTCGACCCGGCAGGTTGATCCGACTGCGCCGACAACGCCCACGAGCCGTCCTCCCACCCGGCAGGTAGCCGCCCTCCGGCTTGATCCGCAGCGTCATGAATTTCGTCCTGATCGTAACTGTCCAGCGACCCGGCAGGTCCCTGCCATCCGCGTTCGGGCAG